>JAQWKP010000329.1 GCA_029247785.1 Novosphingobium sp. | reverse complement strand
TCAATCGCCCGCCATGAGGTTACTCAGTCGTTTCCGCAAAAACGTTTCGCTGCTGGCACTGACGTGCCTTGGAATTTGTCTGACGGCCTGCGACAGCGGGCCCGACACCGCCGGGCCGCCGCCGCCCAGCAAGGAAGCGCTGGATGCGATCGCTAGCGATCCCGGCGCGGCGCGCGAGCAACTCGGTCGCGCAATCGATCGTCTGTTCAACGATGAAGCTGTCGGACAAACGCACGCATTGCTGGTTATGCACCGCGGCAAAATAGCCGCAGAGCGTTATGCAGATGGCTATGGCAAGGATTCGCGCCTGCTCGGCTGGTCCCTGTCGAATTGTGTGACCGGGATCATGACTGGCCTTCTGGTAAGCGACGGCCGGCTCCGCCTCAACGAATCGGTGCCGGTCACCACCTGGCAGCGATCTGGCGACCCGCGCGGCGAGATTACTCTCAAACAGCTCTTGCAGATGCGCTCGGGCCTGCGCCACAATGAAACGAAGGTGCCGACCCACGAATCCGACTTGGTCCGCATGCTTTTCCTCGACGGCCGCGATGACATGGCCGCCTATGCAGAAGCGCAGCCACTTGGGGCAGAACCCGGAGCGAAGTTCGAATATTCCTCGGCGACCGCGATCATCCTCGCCGATGTTTCCGCGAGATCACTTAGCAACAGTGACAATCCTGATGTCCGCCGCAAGCTGGTCGCCGACTATCTGCGCACACGCCTGTTCGAGCCCGCACGAATGGGCAGCATGACCGCCGAGTTCGACGCTGCAGGCACGATGATCGGGTCGAGCATGATCCATGCCACTGCCCGCGACTGGGGCAAGCTTGGCGAATTCTTGCGCCACGGCGGCTCGGTGCGCGGCGCTCAACTGATACCGCGACGCTGGATCGAATTCATGCGCAGCCCTTCGCCGCGCCATCCCGGTTATGGCGCACAGCTCTGGCTGAACCGGCCGCATCCGCACGGCGAGCAGGAGCTATTCCCTGCAATGGCGCCTGACAGCCTGACGGCCTGCATTGGTGATCTTGGACAATATATTATCGCCTCTCCGCAGCAGAAGCTTACTGTTGTCAGACTTGGGCATAGCGATAGAGAACGCCGCCCCGATTTACGCGACCGGCTCGGCGAGCTCGTCGCGTTGTATCCGGCGAATTAGGATTGGGCGCCTAGGCCGAAGGCAGCACGTCCTCAGCGGCAATGCCTACTTCATCAACCAACCCCTCTGGATCGGGATGAATGATGATCTCGACATCGGGAAATTCCGCTTGCAGCCGCGCCTCGATATCGTCCATCACTTTGTGGGCTTCGCGCACCGTCATATTGGGGTCGACCCAGACATGGAACTGGACAAAGTCCTGGTTGCCTGAAGTTCTAGTGCGCAGATCGTGAACGCCGCGAAGGTCTGGGTGGCGCGCCAGGACATCAAGGAAGCGGTCCTTTTTTTCCGCCGGCCACTCGCGGTCCATCAACTGCTCTATCGCTCTGCGCGAGGCGCGCCAGGCGCTCCATCCCAGCCACGCCGCGATGGCTATGCCAAACAGCGGATCGGCTTTTGCAAAACCAGCAAGTTGATCCAGCGCTAGTGCGGCGATCACCGCCAAGTTGAGCAGCAGGTCAGACTGATAATGAACATGGTCGGTGGCGATAGCCAGGCTATCGGTCTTTCGAATCACGTGTCGTTGCCAGGCGAGCAAGCTGAGCGTGAAAGCCATGGCGATGAGCGAAACGCCAATTCCTTCGGCGGCAGCATCGGTGCGCTCGCCATTGACAAGATGTTCGAAGGACCGGACGCAAATCGCGAGTACCGAAATCGAAATCAGCATGACCTGAAACATTGCTGCCAGCGCCTCGGCCTTGCCGTGGCCGAAGCGGTGCCGTTCATCGGCTGGCTGCGCCGCGACCCAGACTCCGGCCAAGGTCGCGAGGCTGGCGACAAGATCGAGGGCGCTGTCGGCAAGGCTCCCGAGCATGGCGGTCGAACCGGTGGAAAAGGCCGCCCGGGCTTTGAGGCCAACCAACATGACGGCAACCAGAATGCTGGCCAGCGCCGCGCCGCGATTGAGATTTGCGCCCTGGCTCATGGAAAGAGCCGCGTGCTGGCCCAGCCTTCACCTTGCCGGGTAAAAAGGCGGCGCTCGTGGAGGCGGAATGGGCGGTCGTGCCAGAATTCGATGGCCTGCGGGTCAAGGCGAAAACCAAACCAATGCGCCGGCCGCTCGACATCCTGGCCTACGAAACGTAGCTCAACCTCTTCGTAGCGCTCAATAAAGGCCTGGCGAGATACGAGCGGGGAAGACTGGTCGGAAGCAACCGCACCAAGCTGCGAATCGCGCGCGCGACTGGCAAAATAGTCATCGGCTTCGGCTTCGCTAACGCGCGACAATGTCCCCTCGATCCGAATCTGGCGTCTGAGGCTTTTCCAGTGAAACAACAGGGCTGCATTGGGGTTTGCAAGGATCTCTTCACCCTTGCGGCTCCGGCTGTTGGTGTAGAAAACGAAACCATCTGCCGCGAACCCTTTGAGCAGCACCATTCTCACAGACGGCAGGCCATCTGGCGTCGCGGTGGCAAGGGCCATGGCGTTCGAATCGTTGGGCTCGCGCTCACGCGCTTCGTCATACCAGGTGGAAAAGAGTTCGATCGGATCGCCATCGGGGACGAGTTCCACACCCTGTTCGGCTTCCATTTAGCTTTCCTGAGCAGCTTGCGACGATTGGCATGAACCCGCAGACATATTGAGGGCTTTGGGCGACTCCCCTTTCAGCACAATTGCAGCCTCAGGTCACCTCCGCCTGCGGAAAATTGCGTCGCATTTTGGCATTTTCGACAAGCCCCCGCATCGCAGACGGAAAGCTCACCTTGTTCTTGCCGACACCCGCACCTAGCTTAGCGTCATGGCAGCAGATCCCTATACAACCCTTGGCGTCGCACGCAGCGCAAGCGAGAAAGATATCAAATCCGCTTATCGCAAGCTGGCGAAGGAGCTGCATCCCGACGCCAACAAGGACAATCCCAAGGCCACTGAACGTTTCAGCGACGTTACACGCGCTTATGATCTGCTATCCGACAAGGACAAGCGCGCCCAGTTCGATCGCGGCGAGATCGACATGGAGGGCAACCCAAACATGGGCTTTGGCCAGGGCCCAGGCGGAAGCCAGGGAGGCTTCCGGTCCGCAGACGGATTTGAGGGCTTCGGCTCCGAGAATGTCGATCTCGGCGATATCTTCGGCGGTATCTTTGGCAATCGCGGCGGAATGGGTGGCGGTTTCGGGGGGGGCGGTCAGCGCGAGCCCCGCACCAGGGCGGCTCCCAAGGGGGCCAATGTGCAGTACCGCCTCAAGGTCACGCTGCCCCACGCCGCGACATTGGAAACCCAGCGCATAACTCTTGCCGACGGCAAGACAATCGACCTCAAACTGCCCGCAGGTGTCGAGGATGGCACCCAGATGCGCCTTGCTGGTAAGGGCGAGGCGGGGCCTGGAGGCAATGGCGACGCGCTGGTCACGATCCACTTCCAGCCCCATGCCTTCTTCGAACGACACGGCGACGATGTCCGTGTTGAATTGCCGATCACATTGGACGAAGCCGTTGGCGGCGCGAAAGTGAAGGTGCCGACGGTGGAGGGCGTGGTCATGCTGTCGATCCCGCCTGCCAGCAGTTCCGGCAAGACCCTGCGCCTCAAGGGCAAAGGATTCACGAACAAGAACGGTTCGCGCGGCGACCAACTTGTCACACTCGAGATCGTGCTCCCAGAGGAAGACGCGGATCTCGCCGAACGGCTTGACGGGTGGCAAGACAATAGGGACGTGAGGGCCAAGCTTGGCGTATAGGCTGCGAGGTCCTATGAAGCCTGCGTGCAAGAAGAGCCGCTAGACGACCATCGGGCCCGGACGGATATATCGACCAAAGCCCGGCGCAGGCTGGCAGGCGGGCTGGCGAACCGCTTTTTCGGAAAATCCGGCCTCGCCTCGCAAGCTTTCGGCGTCATTCGGCGCGTTGCGACAAGCACGTATGACGACGGCTTCATCCATGCTGGTAATCTCGCTTATCTTGCTATTCTGGCATTGTTTCCTTTCCTGATTGTCATAACAGCTATCTATTCCGCGATCGGTGAACAGGCGCATCTCGATGGCGCTATCAACACGCTGCTTGTGGCAATGCCGCCACGGGTCGCAGAGCTGATCGATCCGGTTGCCCACAATGTGGTGTCCGCAAGGCAGGGTTCGCTGCTCTGGATCGGTGCCCTGGTCGGGTTGTGGACTGCCGGCAGCCTGGTCGAGACCATTCGCGACATATTGCACCGCTCCTATCGGACCGCCCGGACCGTCGCATTCTGGCGATATCGTCTTGTCTCGACCGGAATCATTTTTGGCTCGGTCGTGCTGCTGCTGGTTGCGCTATCCGGACAGGTGGCAATTTCTGCCGCACAGGAAATCGTCTTCACCCTGCTTCCCGGCCTAGAGGGTGTTTTCGACAAGTTTGTCATCTCGCGCCTGATCGGCCTGCTCATGCTGTTCATCTCGATCCATTTGCTGTTTGTGATGCTAACCCCGGCCGCATACCAGCGCCGGCGCTACCTGAAATGGCCCGGCGCGCTGCTCGTAGCGTCATGGTGGACCCTGGTGACTCTGCTGTTGCCGCGCGTGCTCAAGAATTTCTTCGTTTACGATCTGACCTATGGCAGCCTTGCCGGAGTGATGATCGCGCTTTTCTTTTTCTGGCTGGTTGGCTTAGGGATGGTTGTGGGGGCTGAGCTCAACGCCGCGCTTGCTGAATTGCAAGATAAGCGGGACAAGCCCGCTTCGGTGGGCGGGGGCTCTGCGTCTGAAGGCAGAGAAACACGGGAAGAATGCGAATGAGCGGTTTGATGCAGGGGAAGCGAGGCCTGATCATGGGGCTGGCCAACGACAAGTCGCTCGCCTGGGGGGTGGCAAAAAAACTGCATGAACATGGCGCCGAGCTGGCATTTGCCTACCAGGGCGAGGCTCTGGGGAAACGTGTCAGGCCGCTTGCAGAAAGCCTTGGCAGCGATTTCCTGATCGATTGTGATGTTTCCGACATGGATGCCCTCGATTCGGCTTTCGAGAAGCTGGCGGCGAGATGGCCGACGATCGATTTCGTGGTCCATGCGATCGGGTTTTCGGACAAGAGCCAACTGCGTGGAAACTTCTACGATACGACGCTCGAAAATTTCTTGATGACGATGAATATCTCCGTTTACAGTTTCGTCGCGGTGACCCGCAAAGCGGTGGAGATGATGTCAGACGGCGGCTCTCTCCTGACGCTAACCTATTACGGCGCCGAAAAGGTCATCCCGCATTACAACGTCATGGGCGTCGCCAAGGCAGCTCTCGAATCCAGCGTGAGATACCTCGCCAACGACTGCGGACCGCGCAATATCCGCGTTAACGGGCTTTCCGCTGGGCCGATCCAGACTTTGGCCGCGCGCGGGATCGGCGATTTCAACTACATCCTCAAGTGGAATGAATTCAACGCGCCATTGCGGCGCAATGTGACCATTGACGATGTCGGCGGCGGCGCGCTTTACCTGCTGTCCGACCTTGCATCGGGAGTGACAGGAGAGATCCACCACGTCGATGCCGGATACAATACGATCGGAATGAAGCAGGAGGATGCCCCCGATATCGCACTTGCCTAAGCGTACGGGCTCAACCCGCCTTGATCCGGGATATCGGCCTAAGGAGACAAAGGAGACACCGTGTCTCCTTAAGATCATCACAGAAAAAGTCACTTTGCCAGTCTTTTAGCCAGAATTCTCAGAGTGGGCGAAACCAAAGAGTCCCCTTCAAAAGCCGCCAAAAGCCAGGCGGGCCCAATTGTGCGCGGGGGCCTTTTGACAGCAACATTTAATGTAGGAAAATGGTCTTTCGAGCGCTTCGGGCGTCAGGCGAAGAATCCGCGCCGATCTCACCTCTGCGGAATTTGTTCTATTCGCCCGATGTAGGCACTTGCGCTGAACCTTCCTCGGTCGAGCCCTCGCCGGCCTCGGCGGCTTCCGCAGCTTGCTGCTGGCGCTCAAAATAGGCCCGCTCTGCTTCTTCAACGCGCGTCTGCTGATCGGACGCATCGGCATCGATCGTCGCCAGCCGCCTGGCCCGTTCCTCCGCGATCAGCTCGCTAAACCGCAGCGACGGATCGCTATCCTTCTCCGCCATGGCAGTATCAATCATATGTGAAACGCAGCCAGTCCAGCCACCGCCACCAACCGGTGAGCAGCTTAGAGTGCCACCTTTGCCGACGGTTTCGTACGCAAGGACGCGATTGTTCCAGGCCTCATTCTGGGGCGAGCTCGATTCCCTGAGCGCTTCGGGAATCCGGTACCGTTCGGATTCGTCCTTGCGCGCACATACCGTAATCTGGTCGCCGGAAGAGGGCGGGCAGGTGTCCTCACCATAGATGATCAGCTGGTTGACTCGTTCCGATTCGCCCTGGGCCGCTGCCGGCGACGCCAAGACAAGCGTGGATGTAAGGGCGGCGATGGCGGCGAGCAGAAGGTGCTTCACGCGGCTGGCTCCTGAGGCTGGTTGTTCCAATTTGCCAATATATAGGCAGGCGGGCGAGTGAATGATAGCTGAAGGCGGTGCCTGGAATTCGTCTCAGCTAGGCTGAACCAGATCAGGCCGGCCCCGCATTGATCACGGACAAATCCTCAGACCCGCTCTGAAAGCCGGATTGCGACACGGCATCCCAGCCGGATCGCGCCCGATAGCAGCGGGAAGAAAGGTGCGCGCTCTGCGCCCGCCTCAAGGGCCAGATCGCGATGCGCTCGCTCGTCATCGCGAAACTCGCGGATCGTTTCTGACAATTCGGGCTCATCCTCGCCAAGCTCATCAAGCTGACGGGTATAGTGGCGGTCAATTTCTTCCTCGACCGCCGCAGTGCAGGCCATCGCCGCTTCCGGTCCGATCAGCGCCGTCGCCGCGCCCAGCGCATAACCCGCCACTGACCACACGGGCTGAAGCGCGGTGGGCCGCACGCCATGACGGGCAAGCAGCGTATCGAGCTTCTCGCGATGGGCCGCCTCCTGTCCGGCCATCGCCGCGACCTCGCCCGATAGCGGCGCGCGCGTGCCCATCACCGCCAGCTGGCCGGCATAGATCCGAGTTGCGCCATATTCACCGGCCTGATCGACCCGCAACATGCGATGCGTGGAGCTCCCGGTCATGATCCCGCCTTTCCATGCCTGTCCAGCAAATATGCAATTGCCAGTGCCGATGCGCCGGACACAAGGAAATTCCAACCGGCCAGCGAAATTCCAAAAAGCGACCAGGGCGCGACATCGCAGCGTATCAGCGGCGCGTTCAAGATTGCGTCCAGCGCATTTTCGCCGGATGCGCCGGTGTGTGCGGTGCAGGCCGTCACGCCCTCCCACCAACCATATTCGACGCCCGCGTGATACCCGCCAATCAGCCCCGACACCGCGATGGCAGCCGCGCAAAGCCACAGCAGCGCCTGACCAGGTGGGCGTAGAAATGCGGCGATTGCCAAGGCCAGGGCAAGGAATTGCGGGTAACGCTGCCACCAGCACATCTCGCAGGGGTACAAGCCAAAGCCATATTGCGAAAGATAGGCCCCGCCGAGCAGGAGCGCCGGCATTCCCAGCGCTAGCAGGCGGGCAAGCCTCCCGGCCCTGAATCCTGGCACGCCCCGGCCTAGCGCTTGCGAGCCGCCAGAGCTGGCCCGGAAGCCCGCTTCAGCGTCTCGACCGCATAATGGAGCTGGAAGTCCTTGATCCCTTCTTCCTCAAGCTCCTCGGCCGTCATCTTGAAGCGCGGATCGTCCTGCTTGTCAGTTTCGAGCTTCTTGTCGTCCAAGCCAATCTCGTTGATCAAGTGCCCGCGCAGGTCGGATTCGCGAACCGCGCGCTCAGCGCGCAACCGCGCATCCGGGTCGGAGAGCTGGGGCACGCGGATATCCGGCTCGATACCGCCTTCCTGCACAGAATGCCCCGAAGGCGTGAAATATCGCGCTGTGGTGAGCTTGATGGCGCTTTCGCGATCAAGCCCGATCAGCGATTGCACGCTGCCTTTGCCGAAACTGCGCTCGCCCATCACCACCGCACGCTTGTGATCTTGCAAGGCGCCCGCGACGATCTCGGACGCTGAAGCGCTGCCGGCATCGATCAGTACGATGATCGGCGTGCCGCGAGCGATATCGCCGGGGAACATTGATTCGGCCTCGTAGAATTCATTCTCGCTGGCAACACGCCCGCGCTGCGATACGATATCTCCCTTGTCGAGAAACAGGTCCGAAAGCGCGACTGCTTCATCGAGCGACCCGCCGGGGTTGGATCGCAGATCAAGGACAACGCCCGAGAGGCTTCCGCCTGCTTCCTTCTTCAGTTTCTTGACGGCATTGTTCACGTCCTTGCCGACATCGCGCGAGAATTCATTGATAGTGACGATACCGACTTTGCCCTTCAGCTCGGAAGTGACCGGCTCAAGCTCAATGACGCCGCGTTCCACCGTTACATCGAAATCCTCGGTGCGACCCGGGCGGAAAATCGTTAGTCGGATCGAAGTTCCGGCGGTCCCCCGCATCTTGGCGACGGCTTCATCAAGCTCGCGCTCGTAATAAAGCACACCGTCAAGATGAGTGATGTAGTCGCCCGCCTTGATGCCCGCCTTGTCCGCAGGGCTGCCGCGAAACGGAGAGATTACCTTGACCGCACCGTCGTCCATGATGACCGATAGGCCAAGCCCGGAATAGCTGCCATCGATCATGGTTTCGAGCCGCTGCAGCGACGCGCCGTCAAGATAGCTCGAATGCGGGTCGAGACTTGTCAACATACCGTTGATCGCGCCCTCGAAGATTTTTTCGTCTTTGACTTCCTCGACGTAATTTTCCTTGATCAGCCGGTATATAGCAATCAGCTTTCCGAATTGCTCACCTGAGCGGCCCTCGACTGCGGCCAGCCCGGTAGTTGTCACCGGCAGAAGCGCAACCGCGCTAACCAGCAGCGAGGCACGGAACAGGGAAGCGAGTTTCTTGGGCATACGATGACCTTCAATCGAGTTGCGCGCTTTTATCGTGCCCGCGCGATGAATGCCAGATGGCTAGAGCGGGCGCAGGAATTGCAGCGGATTGACCGGCGCACCATTCTGCCGCAGCTCAACCGTGACACGTGGATCGCCCGGCCCGGTTAATCCCAGCGGGGAGCCTGCCACCAGTTCCTCGCCAACGTCGGCATCGAGCTGCGCCAGGCCGGTAACCAGGGTCGTCCACCCGCCATCATGCTCGATGATGATGATCCGGCCATAACCGCGATAGGGTCCGGCAAAGGCAACCCGGCCCGGTGCCGGCGATACCGCCTGTGCGCCGGGACGAGCGGAAAGGACGATGCCGCGCGATCGCGGTCCTCCGTTGCCTTCATCGCCGAATCCCGACACGAGGCTTCCCGCAAGCGGCAGAATATAGCGCGGCAGTCCGGTTGGCGGGGGCGTGAAGGCAGTAGCAGTGATCACCTCGGATTCCTCGGGTCGCGGCGGGCGCATGATCGGGCCAGGCAATTGCGCAAGCTGTTCTCGCAACTCGCCCTGCTTGCCCACTTGTTCGACGAGCTCGCCAAGGTCGCGCGCCTTTTCTGCCAATGCGAGCGCGCGTTCGGACTCCCGGCTGGCGATGCCGCTCGCCTTGCGCGAGGCCAACCGCTGACGGGTTTCGATTGCCGCCAGCTGCTTCCGGCGGTTCTTGAGCTCAGCCTCGCCCTTGCGCAGCTCCCCGGCCGCTGCGAGCGATCGGCGCTCAAGTTGGCGGCCCTTCTCGATTTCGACGCGCAGCGCCGCAGTACGGCGCTCAACCTCAGGCATCATCGTTTCGAGAAGAGCCCGTAAATGCATCGTGTCGCGCACCGAACCGGGCCGCAACAAGGCAAGCAGGGGCGGGCGGCGAGACAGCCGCGCCAGGCCCGCTGTCAGGCGGATCAGGGGCTGCTCGCGCTCGGCAAGCTTCGCCCTTAGCTCCTCGCGCTGACCGGAGATGATCTGCAGGCGCGCTGCATGCCCAGCAATTTCGGCCTCGGTTTCCTGAATCCGTGCCGCAACAGCAGCGGCCTGGCGAGCGGTCTTCTCGACCTGTTCACTAACCCGCCTGGCTTCGGCCTCAAGCTTTTCTGCACGGGCCTTGGCTATGCCGCCCTGCTTGCGCGCTTCCGCCATGGCTCGCTGCGTTTCGGCAATTTCCTGCGGCGTGCTGGCCGCCTGTCCAAGCGCTGCAACCGCCGCGAATGCCACGCTGGCGAGGATAGGTGGGAGAGCAAGGCGCTGACGTGACGTCATGGCACGCTGTTTAGCCACTGCAGGACGCACAATCTAGCCGGAGCGGTGATAGGGATGGCCTGCGAGAATGCTGGTCGCTCGCCACAACTGCTCGGCGAGCATCGCCCGGGCGAGAAGATGCGGCCAGGTCATCGACCCGAAGGACAGCAAGAGGTCTGATTGCGCCCGCTCTGCCTTGCCATGCCCATCCGCAGCGCCGATCGCGAACCGCGCTTCACGAACCCCATCGTCGCGCCAGCGGCCCAGCTTGGTGGCAAATTCCTCGGAATCGAATGTCTCGCCCCGTTCGTCGAGCAGGATGGTCCGTGCAGGAGTCTGGAGGGAGGGTATCTTGCCGCCAATTTCCGGCAATTCGGTCAGCTTAAACGGCCAGGCGATGCGTTTGATATAGCGATCAACCAGCTCGGATTCGGGCGAGCGGCCAATCTTTCCTCTGGCAACAATATGCAGCAGCATTGCCCGGCAAACGGCTTACAGGTCGCTCAGGCAGCGCCGGCGGGCGTGTCCCCGAACGCCCACATGCGCTCGAGATTGTAGAAGCTACGAACTTCAGGGCGGAACAGGTGGATTACCACGTCACCGCCATCTACCAGCACCCAGTCTGCGGCAGGCAGGCCCTCGATGCGCGAGCTGCCAAAGCCGGCATGCTTGATTCGCTCGGCAAGTTTCTGCGCTATTGCAGTGACTTGCCGGCTAGACCGGCCCGACGCAATCACCATGTGATCGGCGATGCTGGACTTGCCTTCGAGCGGGATAGAGGAGACTTCCTGCGCCTGATCGTCGTCCAGCGACTTGAGCACTAATTCCAGTAGTGCATCGGGATCATTGGCGGCGGCTGGTGCGCCGGTGCCAGCTGTTGCCGACTGTGTTTGCGCCTGTGTCATCTAGTTCGAATATGCTCCTGTGAAGGGACAGCGGGAGAGATGGTGGCCCAGCCCCCCGCCTTCAACCATTATATCTGGCAACCATCATATCTGGCAACACCCCGTTGGGCGTCGCTTCGACCGGCCGATTCACGGCCCGCTCGCCGGAATGAGGCTGCGCGTAACTCCATCGCGCAGGGCCTGCGAAGTAAAGCGCCCGGCCCAGTCCGGATCGGCCCGACGAATTTCCGTCGCCGAACGCCTATCGGGGTCAAAACGCAGCAACACCAGCGCCGGGGCATTCCATTCGCCTGGTTCCAGGAGACTCGCGGCAGGCCTCCGGAATTGCCTGAGCCAGGCCATCGCGGGGCTTGCGATCGCCGCGGCGTCATAGCCCGGACGCGACACCACCGCGATCGGCAAGGTGCGGGCGATGTCACGCCAGCGCCTCCAGCGGTGAAATTGTGCCAGGTTGTCAGCCCCCATCAGCCAGATGAATTCGCGCCGGGGCCAGCGACGCACGATCTTGCGCAAGCTGTCCACCGTGTAGCGCGTGCCAAGTTCGCGCTCCATCGCCGAGACCCGGATCGGAGCGCGGCGGGCCCGCACAAGCGCCGAAGAAAAGCGGGCCGCCAGCGGCGCCATTCCGGCATCGGGCTTCAGCGGATTTCCCGGCGAGACGAGCCACCAGACCTCATCGAGCCCAAGCGCATCGGCGACAAACAGCGAAATCCGGCGATGCCCGCCATGCGCTGGATTGAAACTTCCGCCGAGCAGGCCCGTGCGCCTGATCTGGTCCGTCACTGTTGGCCGCGCATCAGGGACGAATCTGGCCGCTGCCGCGCACCTGCCATTTATACGTGGTCAGACCTTCTAGCGCGACCGGCCCACGCGCATGGAGGCGCCCGGTTGCAATGCCGATTTCCGCGCCCAGACCAAATTCGCCGCCATCGGCAAATTGGCTCGACGCATTGACCATGACGATGGCGCTATCGACCTCGTTCAAGAAGCGCTCGGCGGCATCGGCATCGCCTGTGACGATCACATCGGTATGATTCGAGCTGTGCTGGTCAATATGAGCGAGCGCTTCGTCAATTCCGTCGACCATCGCCACCGAAAGCACCGCATCGAGATATTCGGTGTCCCAGTCATTGGCGCTGACGGGCAGAATCTGCGGGTTGAGCGCGCAAATCCGCCCATCACCTCGCAATTCGCAGCCAGCCTCGATCAGGCCAGAAAGAACATCGCCGGCCTGGACAAAATCCGAATCAATCAGCAGCGTCTCCATGGCACCGCAAATTCCGGGGCGGCGCATCTTGGCATTGCATGCGATGTCCCGGGCCATGACCGGATCTGCTGCTGAATGGACATAGGTGTGGCAAATCCCGTCGAGATGGGCGAGCACCGGCACGCGCGCATCAGCCTGGACGCGCTCGACCAGGCTTTTGCCGCCGCGCGGCACGATCATGTCAATCAATCCGGCTGCCGTCAGCATCGCGCCAACCAGCGCGCGATCCTGCGAGGGCGCCAGCTGCACCGCATCGGCAGGCACCCCTTGCGTTGCAAGTCCCGCGACCAGCGCCTGATGGATCGCTCGGTTGGAATTGACCGCCTCACTACCGCCGCGCAGCAACACTGCATTGCCCGAGCGCAGGCATAGCGCCGCCGCATCGGCAGTAACATTGGGGCGGCTCTCGTAGATAATCCCGATCAGCCCGATCGGAACTCTCACGCGCGAGAGGTGCAATCCGCTTGGCCGCTCGTCTTCATCGATCACCTGACCAACCGGATCAGCCAGCTCGGCAACCTGGAGAACGGCATCGGCGATGCCTGCTAGCCGCGCAGGATCGAGCCTCAATCGGTCGAGCATCGTCGCCGTCAAACCGCTGGCCTCGCCATCCTCAAGATCGACTGCGTTGGCCGCCAAGATCTTGCTCTCGCTGTGCCGCAAGGCCTCCGCCCCGTCGCGCAGGGCTGCAGCTTTCTGCTCACTGGTAAGCCGCGAAAGCTGGCGCTGCGCATTGCGCCCGGCAACGGCCATGCGCTCGATGAGTTCGCTAGGGGTTTCCTGGACAAGCGACTGAACCTTCATGCTCAGCCGATTAGCACCGGGTTAAGCCGATGTCACCGCCGGAAGGCTGGCGAGATGCTCGATTCGTGGAGCATTGCGATGGGCGCGATCCACAAGGTTGCAGAATCCGTGAACGGTTCGCCGCGCCACCGCTTCGACTCAACGCGATTCAAGCGAAGCTCGTTAGGAATTGGGGTGCTTGGCTGGCTCGCGCCTGCTAGCGCGCGGCCAAGTTGTCGAAATAATAAGCATACGCGGGGTCCAATTGAAGGTTAGAGCTGCCGGCGCATTCGTGGAGCGCCTGCGGACCATTTTCCCAGATCGTGAATTTTTCATGCGATCACAGGGTCAGGTCCGTTTCCTCAAGATATCATCTGGATTGCAGGTCGCAGCTGCGACGCTGGTGGTTACGCTGCTGGGCGCCTGGATCGTCACCATGGCCTCAATGACAATCAGCCAATATGCGGCAAATCGGGACAAGACCGCGCTTCTCGCTCGCGAGGCCAAGGCCGCCAGCGCTGAAAGTCGCGTTGCGGAATATCGCGAAGGTCTCGATACGGTTGCGTCTGACCTCGCCCAGCGCCAGAAATTCATTGAACAGACGTTCCAGGCGCATTTTGGCGACCTCCCGACTGATGTTCGCGATGGCGAGAGCGTTTCCGATAGCCGCAAGGAATCTGGTCGGACGGTCGACAAAGTCAGTGCAATGGTGCCGGAAGCAGGCAATCTCGTGCGAATCGAAGTGCGCCAGATCGCCTTTGTTGAGCGCCTAACACGCTATGCCGACCGCCGCGCCGAAGCGGCTGCAGACGCAATCCGCAAGCTGGGTCTAAACCCGAATGCCATGATCATGTCGGCCAGTAGTGGCGGCAAGGGCGGCCCCTTTATCGGCCTCGCGACATCGCGTGATGGCACGCTCGATCCTCGATTCCGGCGGCTCGGTGCCAGCCTCGCGCGGATGGAAGGTCTGGAGCGCGGTCTCGACTCGATTCCCCAGGTCCGTCCCGCAAGCGTCGAAGCCATTTCATCGGGCTTCGGATATCGGTCCGACCCGTTCAGCGGTGGCGCGGCATTCCATAACGGGATCGATTTCAAAGGACCGCGCGGCGCACCGATCTTCGCCGCCGCGAAAGGCGTCGTCAGCTTTGCCGGCGTCCGCCAGGGCTATGGCAACTGCATCGAGATATCGCACGGTAACGGTTTGATGACGCGATATGCGCATATGTCACGGATGGGTTCCAGCGTTGGCGAGAAAGTTGGCGCCGGCGAAGTAATCGGAGCTATCGGCAATACCGGTCGCTCCACTGGGCCCCATCTGCATTTCGAGGTCCGGATCAACGACCGTCCCGTAAATCCGCGGCCCTTCCTGGAGGCATCGCGCAATGTTCGGCAAGAAAATGGATCAGGAGCATAGTACCTTGGCGAGTGGCCGATCAGCTTCGGGTTCGACATTCTCCGTCCTCGGCGGCGATACATCGATCAAGGGCGACATTACGGCGACCGCAGACCTCCATGTCGACGGCAAGGTTGAAGGCGATATCGTCTGCGCGACGCTCGTCCAGGGCGAAAGCGGAGAAGTCATCGGCGGTGTGCGCGCCGAATGCGCAAGGCTGGCCGGGCTGGTTCGCGGCTCGGTATCAGCGCGCGACCTTGTAGTCCTCAAGACAGCCCGGCTTCACGGCGATGTGCAATATGATACGCTGACGATCGAGCAGGGTGCGCTGGTTGACGGCCATCTATCTCCACGCGCGGAACAGGCCAAGGATGACAAGGCTGCTGGCAATGCAGAAGCGCGCTTGATTCTGGCATCGGCAAACGAAAAGGCCTGACGGCCTGGCCTGTCAGGCCGCTTCCTTTTCAACCCACTCCGGGAAAAAGCACGGTTCACTATCCGACCAACCAGGCGCGGTTGCAGCTGCCTCACTGATCGAATGCAGCAGCATCTTGCGACGGTGCGGGTGAATCTGGGGTAAAGCTGCTGCCGCGCAAAACGCACTTGGCAGCCAAGGACGTACCTTGGCGCCGGCAAGCCGCTCATAAAGGAAGCGGTAGGCCGAAAAGCACGAAAGCCGGTCTTGGGCGAGGTCAAATGCGGTCATGCGCAAAAGCTTGCCCATGAAGCCATCCAGACCCTCGAAGCCAGTTTCGTCAGGGAGCATCGAGCGTAGCGCCTTGAGGTTCTGATAAGCCACGTATTGCGAGCGGATCGATGCAAGCTCGCTGGCATCGCGCGCCCAGAGTTTGAACGCGTCCTGGCGTCCCAGGCCGATATCGAGGCTGCGCTTGATGTAGCGCTGCTCAGCGGGACGAAACGCCGCGAATTCACGCAGCTCGTTAATCGTCAGTGATGCGGTTCCGGTATTGCTCATGGCTAGATTGCTCCCGCCCGTTAGGAAACTTCCTCATGTTCGAGAATTGACCACAGAATGGTTTCCAAGCCGTTAACCATGTTTTGAGATGTTGACGGCGCGACCCGTCAATCTTTTGAGATTGGTCCGGCTTTCAGACCAGCCGCGCTACTCAGATTAACCCGGCGAGTGGACTGGACGGATCGGCATATCTGCGCGTCGCCATGCGCCCAGCACGATAGGCCGCACGGCCAGCCTCGACCGCCAGCCGCATCGCGTGGGCCATGCGGATCGGGTCTTGCGCCTCGGCGATCGCGGTGTTCATCAGCACCCCGTCACAGCCCAGTTCCATGGCGACCGCCGCGTCCGAAGCAGTCCCGACCCCGGCATCGACCAGCACTGGCACGCTCGCACCCTCGACGATCAGGCGGATCGTCACCCGGTTCTGGATACCGAGCCCCGAGCCGATCGGCGCGCCGAGCGGCATCACCGCGACCGCGCCGGCGTCTTCCAACTGTTTCGCCGCAATCGGATCATCGACGCAATAGACCATCGGCAAGAAGCCCTCGCCTGCAAGGACTTCGGTGGCCTTCAGGGTCTCACGCATGTCGGGATAGAGCGTCCGCGCTTCGCCAAGAACTTCCAGTTTGACGAGATCCCAGCCCCCTGCCTCTCGCGCCAGCCGCAAAGTCCGGATCGCGTCCTCGGCATTGAAGCAACCCGCGGTATTGGGCAGGTAGGTAATCTTCTTCGGATCGATGAAATCGGTTAGCATCGGTGCCTTGGGATCGGAAATATTGACCCGGCGCACAGCCACCGTGACAATCTCCGCCCCGGACGCCTCAAGCGCCGCAGCGTTCTGCTCGAAGTCCTTGTATTTGCCGGTGCCGACAATCAGCCGTGACCGGAAGGTACGTCCGGCGACTGTCCAGCTATCGTCATCCTGGCTGCCGCCTCCGACGAAATTCACGATTTCGAGCGCATCGCCGTCGCCCAGCAGGGCCTGGCCCAGGCCGGAACGTGGGACGATCAATCCATTGTGTTCAACCGCGACCTTCTTCGGGTCGAGCTCAAGCGTCATCACCAGATCGGCAATGCTCGCGCCGGTTGCTATTCGGCGCAGTTCGCCGTTGACAGTAAGCGATAGTTCAGCAGACATGGTGTGCTGATAACGCTCAATACGCCTTGTGCAAGTTTCGTATGTGCGCGGTTGCGACAAGAGCGACACCGGCAATGGTAAGCAATGCTTCGCTCAGGCCATGGCCAACCGCAATCGCCGCCGCCATCAAGGCAATCCCACAGGCCCCGATGATAAGCGGGCCAGGCCGCCCGTGCCGCACAACGCCGAAGCCCAGCGAGACGAATCCGATCACAATCGCCATGATCAATCCGGCTTCATGAATCACCGGCGCGAGCAAGGCTCCGCCGCCCAGGCCAAAAAGCGAGACAATCACGAGGCCGATCACGCAATGCACGACGCAGAGCCCCGATAGCAGGACACCCATCCGGTCGAGCCGGTCGCGAATCGTGAGGAAGGCAGTGCGCATCACCCAACGCGGTATGATATATTATTACATCGCGCAAGCCGCTCTATTTCCGCTTGCGAAAACCATGGCAAGATCGCAGTGAGTGCCGCCATGAGTGCCGCCGATCGTTCCTCTGTCAGCGCCAAGCCGAATGAAATCACGCCAATTGTGCGTTGGCTGCTTGGCATAGCGGCGCTTGTCATCATGATTGTAGTGGTCGGCGGCATCACCCGCTTGACGGAATCCGGGCTTTCAATCACCGCTTGGAAACCCGTGACCGGCGCGATCCCTCCCCTCTCGCAAGAACAATGGCAGGGCGAATTTGAGGCCTATAAATTGATTCCGCAATATACCGAGGTCAACGGCCCGGCCGGGATGAGCCTGGCCGACTACAAATATATCTATTTCTGGGAATGGCTGCACCGCCTGCTGGCGCGCCTGGTTGGCCTGGCCTTTGCGCTGCCGCTGGCCTGGTTCTGGTTCAGACGACAGATTCCAGCTGGCTACAAATCCCGGCTCCTGCTGCTGCTGGTTCTGGGCGGGCTGCAAGGCGTGATCGGCTGGTGGATGGTTTCATCTGGCCTCAGCGGGGACGTCAAGGTCAGCCACTACCGGCTCGCTGCCCATCTGCTCGTCGCACTCCTGACTCTGGGCGGGCTGGTCTGGACGGCGCTCGACCTGAAGCTCCTTGCGCAAGGCAAGCCAGCTGCGCGGCTCACGCGCCTTTCAGCGGTTGTCCTGGCAATGCTCGCGCTCCAGTTGATGCTTGGAGCGCTGGTGGCAGGCCTGCGGGCCGGTTATGTTGCGGGCGGCGGGTGGTTCAGCGTGGATGCTTGGCCGCTGATGCAGGGCAGCCTAGTTCCGGCGGGTATCGATTGGTCGTCAGGGGTGTTATATGCCGCGCTCAATGACTCCTTTCTTACCCATTTCCTCCACCGCTGGTGGGCCTGGGCAGTCGTCGCTGTGCTCATCGTGATGGGGCGACAATTACGGCGCGCGGGTCGGCGAGATGTTTCCATTGCCGTGCACAGCGCCTTCGGCACCCAGCTGCTGCTTGGAATTGCCGCGATCTGGTCAGGCATGGCGATCTGGCTGTCCGCCGCCCATCAACTGGTCGGTGCCTTATTGCTCGCTTCGAGCGTCTGGGGCGCCCATGCGCTGGGGCGTCGATGATGACTGAACTTGCCATCCGAATTTACCCGGCACTAGTCTGGCGCGCCCTCCCAGATAGGGACGCCATCGTAGCAAACGGCAATTCCTTGCTTGACGAAGGGCATGTTGCCTGTGCCAATATCATCTCAGAAGTGGTTTCACGGTTCGCCTGGATGGCCAAGCGTGACAAGGGGATGGAGGCGGTTGCGCTGCTAATAACCGATTCTGCCTTGAAGGAGGATGCAAATTCCGGGCTGTCGGCACTGCATCCCTGCGGTGAGCCGGCGATTGCGTCCATGCAGGGGGGCTTCGGCCAATGAACCGGCGTCCCCTCAACCAACGAGCAGCCTGGCTCGCAGGCGCAGCGGCTGTTATGCCAGTTGTGACTGCCAGCCTTCCTATCGCGCCGGCAGCGGCCACGGCCCCCAAGCAATTTCAACCTCCGAGCGGCCCGATGGTCCTGACACGGACGCTTCGCCGCCCTCTTCCTGGCGGGATGGAAGTACTGACCCGGCGCAGCTATGAAATCCTGTTTGTCCCAGAATCCGGAGGCTTCCGTGTCGATGGCAGGCTTGTCGGTGTGGAGGTAGAGGCCCCTCCCCAGCTGCAAGCGCTGGCCTTGCTTGAGCGCAGGCGGCCGGATGCGGACATGTTTCCCATGCGGCTGGATACACGGGGCAATCTCCAGCCAATGGGCGCAGTGGGCCGCTCCGAGGAAGTGAGGCAAGCCGGCCTCAACGTCGGCATGACCGTGGAATCGCTTGCCCTTGAGCCCTACGACCGGAACCAAGCGAAGCAATTCGCCAGATCATTCGAAAAACGTTCGGTCAGGACCGCCTGGCCCGAAGACCTTTTCAGCCCCGCCCCCGGGTCGCGTGAGGAAACGCAGACCGTCCCACTGCCGAATGGCGGGCGCGGAACGGTTCGGGTGAATATCGATGCCCGCACGCACAGCGCATCAGGCCTGCTCGGATCTTTCTTTCGACGAGTGACCACCGACCTCGAAGGCGATAGCCGCATCACCGAGGAAACCTGGACCCTCGCGGACAAGAGCTGAGATCACCCTACGCCAGGAGGTATTATTATACCTCTCTGGAAAGGCGCGGTTTCGCTTGACTTGAGGCGCAATTTCGACGATTTGGCCGCCTTCGCGCGCAGCTGGCTGGCCTGGCCGCGCCCCATTATCAAGGGATTTGACCTGCCATGAAGGCGCTCAGCAAGGTCACCCGGTCGATCAAACCGGCCGAGGTGGAGAAGAAATGGCATCTGATTGATGCTGATGGTCTGGTGGTAGGCCGCGTTGCGGTGATCATTGCGGACCTGCTACGTGGCAAGCGCAAGCCAAGCTACACCCCGCACGTCGATTGCGGCGACCATGTCGTCGTCATCAATGCCGAAAAGGTACGATTTACCGGCAACAAGCGCGCGAAGAAGATCTATTACAAGCACACCGGCTATCCCGGCGGCATCAAGGGCGTCACTGCCGAAAAGGTGCTTGACGGTCGCTTCCCGGAACGCGTGCTGGAAAAAGCAGTGGAACGGATGGTCCCGCGTGGACCGCTTGGCCGCGCTCAAATGCGTGCGCTGCATCTCTACGTGGGCCCCGATCACCTCCACTCCGGCAACCAGCCCGAGCTGCTCGATGTTGCTTCCATGAATCGCAAGAACAAGGTGGGCGCATGATGTCCGAAACTGAAACCGAAACCGCAGCCGAAGCTGAAACTGGCGCCGTCCAGAGCCTTTCCGACCTCAAGGACCTGACCGGTGAGGCAGCCGCCGCTCCCGAGGGCGAGGCTCCGGTCGTGCCGCAGGCCCCCGCAGCACCGCTGCGTGAGCAGGAATTGGATGCGCAGGGCCGCGCCTATGCCACGGGACGCCGCAAGGATGCGGTTGCCCGCGTCTGGATCAAGCCGGGCTCAGGCAAGATCGTAGTCAACGGCCGCGACCAGGAAATTTACTTCGCCCGGCCGACGCTGCGGCTCGTTATCAATCAGCCGTTCCAGGTCGCCGAGCGTTCTGGCCAGTATGACGTGGTTGCAACGGTCAAGGGCGGCGGCCTTTCCGGTCAGGCCGGTGCCGTAAAACACGGTATTGCCCAGGCACTCACCAGGTTTGAGCCCGCGCTGCGTGGCACAGTGAAAGCCGCGGGCTATCTCACTCGTGACAGCCGCGTGGTCGAGCGCAAGAAATACGGCCGCGCCAAAGCCCGCCGTAGCTTCCAGTTCTCGAAGCGCTGATATCGCTTCACGAGCCAAGCGAAAAACAGTCAAAAGGGGCCAGCCAGTCTGGCCCCTTTTTCTATTCAGGGCCCGGCGCTCGCATTTACCCGCCTACGAGCCCGTTCCGGTATCGCCGGTATCGCAGCGCAACAGCCTGGTCGAAGCGCTGTCGAGAAAATGGGTTTCGTCTTCCAGGAATATCTTGAGAATATCTGGCTCGGCCATGATGCGCATCGCCTCATCAAACGCCGCCTCATCGTGCATCACCCATTCAGCGACGCAGTCATAGTCGGTCACGACGGACATGGGTGTTTCGAAAGCGGCATCCCGGACCTTCGCAGCATCGTAATTGCGATGATAGCCCAGCATCAGATGCCCGATATAGCGCTTGCCGAGCTCAGCATGGCTGGTCTCGTAATGCTCACGGAACTGCTCGTGGCTGATACCCGCTTTTCGTTTCAGCAGCCACATCACCCTGTACATCGTCATCTCCCGGCCAGACTATGCGCTGTCGGTTGATCAGGCTAAGGGCTTGTCGCGATACTGTCGAGACTTTCGCCCCCTTGCTCAGTGAACCGGCGGGTCGACCTCCGGCACCGCTGCGACCGGCGAAATCGGCTCGTCCGCTCGGCGCGGCGGCATCGCATCATCGGGCACTTGGTCTACCAGCATGTCTGCCGTCGTGACATCGGCAAGATTGCGCGCTTCGACATGGAGATCGTCGCCATCAACGACGATTTCGTTAAAGCTCGGCGGGGTCGAGCGAATGCGCCGCGAAAGCGTGCCGGCCCCGATCATCCGGACAGGGCCTGCCGCTGTTTCCTGCATAAGGTCAAACGGATCGTGCACATGGCCAGACAGCACCGCCATAACGTTCCGCCTGGCCAACTCAGCAAGCGCCAGCGAACCGCGCCGGGTCAGAGCCGTTCCTCGCGTGCCCACCTCGATCAGCGGATGATGCGCGGCTACAATGACCCGCGTCCCGGTCGGCAGCGCATCGATCATCGCCAGTGTCCGCGCCAGGGCTGGCCGCGTCACGCAGCCCTTTGACCAGTTGAGGCGCCACTGTGCCCGCGCCGTCGTCTTGAGCGGAACGATCGCCAGCCCCGGAAAGTCGATCTCGCGATCGACCAGCTCGGCGATCCCGCGAAACCGCCGGTAAGGATCGAAAAACCGCTCCACCGGGTTGAAATAGGGCATATCGTGATTGCCAATCTCGACGGTGACCGGCACGCCGAACCCATTGATCCAGTCGCATGCCGCCCGGAATTCCTTATGCCGGGCGCGCATCGTCAGATCGCCGGTGATGGCAACCGCATCGGGCCGTTCAAGCGCAATGCAATCGCGAACCCAATTCAGGGCGCGCGTATCTTCCAGTCCAAAATGAAGGTCGCTCACATGGAACAGCCTGATCGCACCGACCTTCGAGGCTGCACTCCCAGACGTCATCACCCTAGGCCAATCCCTTGCTTCAAACCCGTCCCGACAGGATCATCCAGGCCGAAGCCCCGTTGAGAGCGGTGTAACCCACATAGGCCCAGACCCAACCGGCAGACCCGGCCGAAACCATCAGCATCGCACCGAGCAGCATGAAGAACTCGACAAACAGGCTGAACCTTCCGCCCAGCATGGCAAAGAACCATGGCACCTGTTCGAGCAGCGGGTGCCCGCTTTCGAGCACAGCCTTATGCGCGGCAAAGTTACCGATACCGAGCAGGAAGAGGATCGCGATGCCCATAGTGCGTCGCCCAATGTAGGGGCATGACGCCAAAAGGCCAGCGGATCAGCTTGCCTGCAGTAGCCCTTCCTTCGCGATCTTGTCCTGCCAGTGCAGCGGCGCGAGCGCATGGACATTATTGCCCTCGCTGTCGACCGCGACCGTCACCGGCATGTCCTCAACGGTAAATTCGTAGATCGCCTCCATACCCAGTTCCTCAAAGGCGACAACTTTTGCCTCGCGGATCGCCCGGGAGACGAGATAGGCCGCGCCGCCCACCGCCATCAGATAAGCGACCTTGTGCTTGGCGATCTCGCCAACCGCACCCTGCCCGCGCTCAGCCTTGCCGATCATCGCAAGCAGACCGAGCTCCAGCATCATGTCAGTGAACTTGTCCATGCGGGTGGCGGTGGTTGGTCCTGCCGGGCCGACGACTTCGCCCATAATCGGGTCAACCGGCCCGACATAATAGATCGCGCGGCCCTTGAAATCGACCGGAAGCTCTTCGCCGGCAGCCAGCATGTCCTGGATGCGCTTATGCGCGGCATCACGGCCAGTCAGCATGCTGCCATTAAGCAGCAGCCGGTCGCCATGCTGCCAGCTGCGAACCTCCTCGCAGGTAAGATTATCGAGATCGACGCGCTTTGCCGCCTTGTCCGGAGCCCAATTCACATTCGGCCAATCATCGAGCTTTGGCGTTTCGAGAAAAGTCGGGCCGGAGCCGTCGAGCGTGAAATGGGCGTGGCGGGTCGCCGCGCAGTTCGGGATCATCGCCACCGGCTTGCCGGCAGCATGACACGGCCAGTCCGCAATCTTGACGTCAAGAATTGTCGACAGCCCGCCCAGCCCTTGCGCGCCGATGCCGAGTGCATTGACCTTGTCGAAGATCTCGATCCGCAATTTCTCGATATCATCCCGGGGGCCGCGTGCCTTCAGCTGGCCCATGTCGATCGGGTCCATAAGGCTCTGCTTCGCGAGCTTCATGCAGTGTTCCGCTGTACCGCCGATGCCAATGCCGAGCATGCCGGGCGGACACCATCCCGCACCCATCTGCGGCAGCATCTCAAGCACCCAGTCAACGATATTGTCGCTCGGGTTCATCATCTTGAACTTTGACTTGTTTTCCGAGCCGCCGCCCTTGGCCGCGACATCGATCGACACCTTGTCGCCCGGCACCATCTCAACCGACAGCACACAGGGCGTATTGTCGCGGGTATTGCGGCGAGTGAAAGCCGGATCGGCCAGGATCGATGCGCGCAGCTTGTTCTCGGGATTGGTATAGGCGCGGCGAACGCCGTCATCGACAACTTGCTGAAGCGAGAGCTCGGATTCCAGTCTGCAATCCTGACCCCATTCGACAAACACATTGACGATGCCAGTGTCCTGGCAGATCGGCCGATGACCCTCGGCGCACATCCGGCTGTTGGTCAAAATCTGGGCGATCGCATCCTTTGCCGCCGGGTTGGCCTCGGCCTCATAGGCTTCGCCCAACGCGCGGATGTAATCCATCGGGTGATAAAAACTGATGTATTGCAGAGCATCGGCCACGCTATCGATCAGGTCCTGCTCGCGAATCGTCACCATGCCGGCCATGGGGCTGCGCTCCTAACAATTGGGATTGGCTGCTCCATAAGCCCGTGACATGCTTGCCGTCAAAGCACTTGGCGTGTCGGGCCGCTTGGCCTAGAAGGCCCCCGAATTTGCATCGCCCGCTCAGTCTGCGGAGAGCATGAGGAATTTGCAGGCAATGACCATGACCGAGGACCGGCCCGCAGCGTCATCGAGCGCAGCCCGCCGGGCCATGATCGACAGCCAGTTGCGGACCAGCGGCGTGAGCCAGCCTTGGGTCCTGGCTGCCATGATGAAGGTGCCGCGCGAGGATTTCGTGCCCGAGGCGATGCGCGATGCTGCTTATATCGACCGAGCGATCATACTCGATGACGGGCGGGCGCTCGCATCGCCGCTGGTCCATGGCAAGATGCTGGCAGAAGCCGCTCCGACCGCTCAAGACAAAGTGCTGTTAGTCGGCGACAAACAGGGGTACCTGGCTGCGCTGCTGCGCGGGCTGGCCGGCTCTCTCGATACGCTCGATCCGGAACAGGCGGCAAAGAAGCGCGGCGGCGGCGCCTATTCGCTGATCGTTATCGACGGCGCGATTGAAGCCCTGCCAAAGCCTCTCGCGGCCCAGCTGGCCGATGGCGGACGGATCGTCACCGGGCTAGTCGAACGCGGCGTGACCCGCCTAGCCATAGGTTGCAAATCCGGCGGCGCAGTCTCTCTGCTGCCAATCGCCGAAATTGGTGTGCCGGTGTTAGACGAATTCGCCGCGGCAAAGCGCTGGAGTTTCTAATATGGCACTTGCTGCCTTGCGTGCCGGCCTGCTCGCCGGGATCGGCCTACTGGCGACTAGCCTGCCAGCTCAAGCCGACACATTGCAGAGCGCCCTGATCGCAGCATACCAGACGAACCCGACACTGCAGGCAGCGCGAGCGCAACAGCGAGCGACCGACGAGACGGTGCCGATCGCCAGGTCAGATGGCCTTCCGTCGATCACCAGCACCACCAGCTACACCGAGTTCGTCAAGAAAAGCGCCAACAATTTTACCAGCCCCAGCCGCGTCCTCAATTCCCAGATTCAGCTTGGCGTGCCAGTCTATTCCGGTGGATCCGTTCGCAATGCCGTGAAGGCAGCCAAGATCAGAGTAGAAGCCGGCCAGGCCGACCTGCGGGCCACCGAATCGTCGATATTCTCAGGCGTCGTCGCCGCTTATATGGATGTGATCCTGCAGGAAGCGGTCGTCGGCCTGAACCGCAAGCTTGTCGAGGTTCTGGACATCAATCTGCAGGCGACCAGCGATCGCTTCGAGATTGGCGATCTGACACGGACCGATGTCGCCCAGTCACAGGCGCGGCTTGCCTTGGCACAGGGAGATTCGCGCACGGCAGCGGCCAATCTTGCCTCCGCCCGCGAGTTCTTCATCCAGCTGGTCGGTCAGGCGCCGGGAGAGCTTGCCCCGCCGCCGCCCTTGCCCAACCTGCCCGAAATGGCCGACGAGGCGGTTTCGATCGCGCTGGATTTCAATCCCGACATCATTGCCGCTCGCGAACGCGCAAAGGCTGCCGATCGCGATATCGACGTCGCAGGCTCCTCCAGACTGCCGACGCTAAGCCTGTTCGGCACAGGTGCCTATAATGACTATTTCGGCACCTTGGGCGGAACGGTAGCCGGCAACTTCACGCAAACCGAGCAGACCGCGCAGGTCGGCGCGCAGCTCAGGATACCCATTTTTCAGGGCGGTCGACCTGCCGCTTTGCGCCGTCAGGCCCAGGCCCGCGCCAGCGCGGCGATGGAAACCGAGATTGCAGTTGAACGTGACGTCATCGCCCAGACCCGCGCCTCTTATTCATCCTATCTCGCAGCGCAGGAACTGATTGAATCCTCGCAGCTGGCAGTTGATGCCGCAGACCTCAGCCTTGAAGGCGTACGCGCCGAAAACAGTGTCGGCAATCGCACGATCCTCGACATTCTCGATGCCGAGCAGGAATTGCTATCCGCCCGGGTACGGCTCGTCACGGCGCGCCGGAATGCTTATGTAGCCGGTTTCTCGCTGCTCGCAGCCATGGGCAAGGCGGAAGCTCGCGATCTCGGCCTGGACGGCGGGGCGCTCTATGATCCCGAAGTCAATTACCGCCGGGTCAGAGGCAAGTGGTTCGACTGGGAAAATGATCCCCGGCCTGCCGCCGAGGCGACACGCACAGTTGACACAGCAGTGCAAGACGGCGAAATTTCGCAGGACTGATCTTTCAGCAGAGGCCAAGTGGATGCAGCGGGCAGAAGAACCAACAGTCGAAGAGATTCTTGAGTCGATCAAGAAAGTCATCGCCCGCGACAATCGTGCAGAGGCTGCAGAAGAGCGGCGGCGGCGCGAGAATTCAGGCATTTCCGACGAACTGACCCGGGATGACGAGGATATTCTTGATTTGGCCGAAAGCGCCGAGCTGGTCGACGAGGAAGAGGCGGTCGAGGCCAGCAATACGTCGTTGGTGAACGAGACTGCGCAGGCAAGCATGCGCGAATCCCTGGCAGCGCTGAGCATGCTCTCCGAACCGGGGGCGCCTCCACAAATTGTGCGTTCGGGTGAGACCTCGCTGGAGGATATGGTGCGCGAGCTGCTGCGACCGGCCCTTGCCGATTGGCTCGACAAGAACCTGCCTCCGCTGGTTGAGCGTATGGTCGCAGCCGAAATCAGGCGCATCGCTGGCAAGAAGACCTGACCCGATCCATATTTCGAGGCTGGACGCGACAGGGCCTGCCGCTTACCGGGAAGCTCTATGCCGAAACCCGATCCTGCCCTGCTCGATCCTGCGCGCTACCCGTTCAGCTGCGCGATCGATCCGCGGTTCACCGATCTCGATTTCCACCATCACGTCAACAATGCCGCTCTGGCCGACATCCTCCAGGAAGGGCGCATCCGCTTCCACCGCGCCAGTGCATTCGACAAGGCGCTTGATGACAATGACATCAGTTCGATGTTGGTCAGCCTGTCGATTGAATTTCTCGGTCAAGCCCGTCACCTCCATCCGCTTGACAACCACCTGGCCGCATTATCCGTGGGCGGCTCAAGCCATACGCTGGGCCAGTTGGTGACACAGCAAGGCACTATCATCGCCTATGCGCAGGCAGTCCTGGTTTGCGTGAAGGATAGCCAGCCGATGAAAAATCCGCCTTCCTTCATCGAATCGCTCAGTAAATGGACGCTGAAACCATGACGGCAAGTCAGCAGGAGCTGGAGACTGCCGGCAGGGCGCTCTCTGCCTATGGCGGCGATCAGATCACCCGGCACATCTTCCTCTGCGCTGAATCTGAAAAAGGCCTGTGTTGCGCGCGCGAAACCGGATCGGCCGCCTGGAAATATCTCAAGTCCCGGCTCAAGCAGCTAAAGATCGACAAGCAAGGCGGCATTTACCGCACCAAGGCCGACTGTCTCAGGATCTGCGCGGCTGGACCGGTCGCCGTGGTCTGGCCGGACGGTGTCTGGTATCACAGCTGCACCGAGGAAGTCCTTGAAAGGATCATTCAGGAGCATCTGATCGGCGGCCAACCGGTCAAGGACTTCCGCATCCAAACCCAGGACTAGAAGCGCGGTCCCTGATCGGAGCTTTCGTCTTCCAGCGGATCGATGATGGCATCGTCATGGCCTGTCCCGCTCGACAGGAAAACGAGCCCCATCAGCGCCGAAGTCAGCATCATTGCAAAACCGATCCCTAGCGCCGTCGCAATATAGAAATGCACCGAAACCAGCCCGTTGCTACGATAGAGCAGAGCCATGGCAATGATCACGGTGACGGCGGTCACCAGCACCATCCAGCGCATCAGCTTGCGGTAGCGGGCCCAGGCGAATGCGGCATTGCCCGGATCATCGAGAGGGGACTGCGGAACCATGCCCGCGCAATGGCCCCCGTGCGGCCGGGCTGCAACAGATTTATCGGCTTTGTGCGGCTCCGCAGATCACCTGATTGGTCAATGGCCGGGTTTTCTGGCACTATCGTCGCCGTAGGATCGGGAGAAAGATGATGACAATCGGGCGCCTGATAGAAGACCGGGACGCCGCGATCACCACTTGCGAGGCATCGCGCTCGGTCGGCGACGCGGTCTCGCTACTGGCCGAGCGCCGCATTGGCGCATTGCCTGTCGTCGATGGCGGAGAAGTTGTTGGCATATTTTCTGAGCGTGACGTTATCTACCGCATCGCCGAAGGTGGGCCGGGCATTCTGGAGCAAGCCGTTCAAGAAGTAATGACGTCCCCCCCTGTCACCGTCGGGCCCGAAGCCAGCGCATTGGCAGCATTATCCCTCATGACCCGTCGCCGCGTGCGCCACTTGCCAGTAATGGCGGCAGGACAGATGATCGCCTTCATATCGATCGGCGACCTGGTCAAATACCGGATCGACATGATCGAATCCGAGGCTGAAGCCATGCGCAATTATATCCAGACTGCCTGATCGTTCATCCGAACGCGCTTGCCCGTGGCGAGTCGGCACCCTACATCGGCTAAATGAATGCACTAGCGCTCTCTCTCAGCCCTACGGCGGCTGCGCGCGTGGCGACAATCGCCAGCAAGCAGGACAAGCCAGCAATCCTGCGCCTTTCTGTTGAGGGCGGCGGGTGTTCGGGTTTCCAGTATCAATTCGGCCTTGCCGATGCACCGGAAGCGGATGATGCGGTGGCCGAAACCGATGGAGTTCAGTTGGTTATCGATCCCATCAGCCTGGATCTGGTGGCAGGTTGCACGGTTGATTACGTCGAATCGTTAGGCGGTGCAGCTTTTCGGGTTGAGAATCCGAACGCGACTGCAGGGTGTGGCTGCGGTTCGAGCTTTTCCGTGTGATCCGGGTCGCCAGCTTCAACATCAATGGAATCAAGGCGCGGCTGCCGCGTTTGCTCGAATGGCTTGAGGAAACTCGGCCCAGTGTCGCCTGCCTTCAGGAAATCAAGACGATCGACGAGAATTTCCCGGCCGCCGAGTTCGAGAAGATAGGCTACAAGGCAATCTGGCACGGCCAGAAGAGCTTCAATGGTGTCGCGATCCTCGCCAACGGAGCCGATCCAGTAGAAATATGCCGGGGGCTGGACGGCGATCCGGACGACGAGCAGTCTCGCTACCTTGAGGCCGAAGTCTTCGGAATCCGCGTAGCCTGCATCTATCTGCCCAACGGCAATCCTCGCCCAGGCCCCAAATTCGACTACAAGCTTCGGTGGATGGAGCGCCTGCGCAGCCGGATGCACACGATTTCGGCGGAGGAAGTTCCTGCGGTCGTGCTCGGCGATTACAATGTGATCCCGCACGACACTGACGTCTGGTCACCTCCGGCCATGGCCGATGACGCGCTTATGCAGCCGGAATCGCGAGCCGCCTATGAACGGCTGCTGGGCGATGGCTGGACGGACGCCATGGGCCTCCACAACCCGCGCGGCGGGGTCTGGACCTACTGGGATTACCAGGCCGGCGCATGGCCCCGTGACCATGGCTTGCGCATCGATCATGCGCTGCTGTCGCCCGAACTGGCCGACCGGCTCGTCGCCAGCGGGGTCGACAAGGCACATCGCGGCCGAGAAAAAGCCAGCGATCACGCCCCGATCTGGGTACAGATCAGCGATTGAGCGGGCCAGCCCGCCTCACAGTCAGCGATAGAAAATGTGGTTGCCGACCCGGGCTAGCCGCTTGAGGCGCCAACCGGGTGATACGCGTGCTGCATGAAAGAACAACGCGCCTTCAACCGGACTGTCCCAGCTTCCCGAATCCGCGATCTGGGCGATGGCCTGGGCATTATGCCACTCGGTTGAATTCTTGCGGATCTTCGGCATGCGGCCGCCGCGCACGAATGAGAATTGCGAACGTTGGAAAACGACATCGCAATAGCTGCCCGGAAAACGGCCGGATTCAGCACGTTCCATGATGACCCGACCAACGGCGAGCTGGCCTTTGAGCGGTTCGCCACGTGCTTCAAAATAGATCGCTCCGGCAAGGCAATGCATTTCGCGCGAGAGTTCGCTCGGCTGAGGCTGGGCTGCCGCAAGCTCGGCCAGAGACGCGGCGGCGTTGGGGCTCGCTTCGTCAGCTTGTACGAGCGTGGCCGTCGCCGCATCCTCAGCCACAGGCGGCAGGTACTGGATAACCGGTTCGGATGTGAATCTCACGATCGGGTCGGCAGACACAGTAGCCAGTTCGGCCTCTTGCGCGGCAGCACCCGATCCTGCGGCGCCAACAAGGGCAGTCAGTAGTGTTGCGGCCAAGGCAATGCCGCTGGCCAATTGCAGCTTACTTCTCATTATTTACCGGTAAAAAGCGGTGGACTCATCTGGCGCGGGTTGGATCAAACAGCCCCTCAGGGCATTTGCATGTCTGTCCGATCCCGCCGAGAGCCCCCCGTCTGCGTGCTAACCACCTGGCCGGTTCGCCATGCTGGTCGCCTGCGCGATTGCAGGGGGTCATTTATTGTGCGCTGCAACAAAGTCAATCATTTTCGAGCGGCAATCCGATGAACCGTTCACCATGAGCGATATCCAGTTCCACAATCCAGAGATCGGGGTCCTGAGTGCCACGGCGTTCCAGATAATCGGAGAAATCTTCAATGTTTTCAGGGTCTCTCCGTATTGCGCAATGCCAAGAACGGGTGCCATCCAACTGCGGCATACGCTCGTAAGCCCGCGAATTTTGGCCATTTTCTGTAAGAATAACAAGGATTGTGCCCGCCTCGCGTTCACCCTTCCTGACAACCACGGCGAAGCCTCCCTCGACTTCGACCTGGCGGATCAGGGCGGATATTTCCAGATGCGCAGGCAGGCGCCCGTCCATATCAAGCGCGCGGCTTCAAGGCTTCGGAATAGCCCTTGAGGCTCGAGAGCGCGATGCGCGAGCGCATGAAGGTTCCCGTCCCGCGGCCGATTTCCTCGCCATCTGGAGCCAGCAACCGCGATTCGGCGACAAACACCCGCCGCTTACCACTAATCCAGCGGCCCTCGGCAATCACCTGTCCCTGTTTGATCGGGCCGGTGAAGTGGAGGTTGAATGAGGTAGTAAGCAGGAATCGGTCGGTCACCAGCGTGTTCGCGGCATAGAAGGCCGCATCGTCGAGCATCTTGAAATAGATCGTGCCATGCGCGGCACCAGCCGCGTGATAACAGCTTTCATCAACGGTGAAGACAATCCGCGATTGGCCGCGGTCGACTACGGTCAACTCGGAATCGAACAAGCGATTGACCGGCGCTGACTCATAGAGCCGCTCTAGCGATCGCCAGTGCAGTTCGGCTCCGGAAAGCTCAGGCGGCGTTGCGGTCGATGGCATTGCTGAGCAAGCTGTAAAGCGCCTCGGTTCCGGGCGCCTGGATCAGCGCCTCATGCACCCTTTCGTCGCGCATCATGCGAGAAATCGCGGCAAGAGCGTGCAAATGCGCCGTTCCGGAAGATTCGGGCGACAGCAGGCCGAATACGATGTCGACCGAAATGCCATCCGCAGCATCGAAATCAACCGGAGCGTCAAGGCGAAGAAATGCCGCGACGGGCCGGTGCAGTTCGGGAATGCGTGAATGGGGTATCGCAACGCCACGGCCAAAGCCGGTGCTGCCAAGCGCTTCGCGCTGTTCGATGCGCTCGACGATCAGATCGTGGCGAAGGTCATAGACATTAGCGAATCGATCGGCGAGTTGATTCAGGATTGCCTTCTTGGAGCCAGCCTGCGCCGTTCCGACCGCTTCAGGTAATAGGGTGAATTCCACGTTCATCACATTTCAAACAGATATCAATGGCTGGCAGTCAATTGCTGCACGGCTGAACAGCCGAATATCCGAGCAATCTACCTTTCACCAACCGGAAATTCTCGCGCCAAGGCAAGATTTATGATGGCTCGACCCAACCGATCGATCCGTCGCCGCGGCGATAGACCATATTATGTCGCCCGGTTCCAGCATTTTTGAAAAAAAGCGCGGTCGTATCGCGCAGATCAAGCATCATCACCGCGTCGGATACGGTCGCTTCGGGAACATCTACCCGTGTTTCGGCAACTACGATTGGCGCATAATCCTGAGGGACTTCGATATCTTCTTCGGCACCATCCTCAAAAACGACATATGCCGCCTCTTCCTGCTTTTGCACATAGCTGGTCTGTTCGTGCCTGTCAGTCAGGCGGCGCTTGTAGCGGCGCAACTGCTTGTCGACCTTGCTCGCGGCAACATCGAACGACTGGTGCGCATCATGCGCCTCTCCAGTGCCTTTCAGAACAAGACCATGCATGACATGCATGACTATATCGCAACGAAAGGCACCTGCCGGCGCCCGCCCGAATGTCACATGAGAAGACAGGGCGCGACTGAAATATTTGTCGACGATTGCGGTAAGGCGCTGGTCGACATGCGTCTGGAGCGCTTCGCCCGTATCGATCTGATGACCGGATACGCGAATTTCCATGAAATTTATCTCCTGAGGCTAGATCCTAAGTGCCCCACGCGGGACTGTCGATTGTAGCAATGAATTGAGCATGGGCAGCAAGTTCCAACTCGCTGGCGCTATGAGGCCGCGCTGGTCGGAAATCGCGCCGCCGGGTGACTGGCCGGGCAATCTCGACAAAATCTTCACCAGCGCCCTCCACCAGCTCCAGGCCGATCTGGCGCCCACCTTTCAATTCAACATAGACTTGCGCGAGTAATTCCGCGTCGAGCAAAGCGCCGTGCTGGGTTCGGTGGCTGCGGTCGATCCCATAGCGGCTACACAATGCATCGAGCGAAAGCTTCGCGCCCGGATGGCGGATGCGCGCAAGCGCAACTGTATCGACCATCCGCGCCTCGCTCACCGCAGGCATGTCGCAGAGGCCAAGCTCACAATTGAGAAAGCCGAAATCGAAGCTCGCATTGTGCGCGACAAGCGGGCTCTCTCCGAGAAACTCCAGGACTTCACCAGCGCGTTCGGCAAAGAGGGGTTTGTCGGCGAGGAATGCATCGGACAGACCATGAACGGCCTCGGCCTGCGCCGGCATGGATCGTTGCGGATTAAAATACGCGTGAAAGGTTAGGCCAGTCGCGACGCGGTTAACCATTTCGACACAACCGATCTCGACCAGCCTGTCTCCGCTATTCGGATCTAGCCCGGTGGTTTCGGTGTCGAATATGATCTCACGCATCCATTCCCATATCGTCCTACGGCGCGCGCGAGGCAAGGGGCGTAGCGCGAATTATTCGCTGCCGGTGAGGTGTTGCACTAGCTGTTCGACAGCACTGCGGGTCTCTGCGATGGAAACGCCGGTATCGATGACGAAATCGGCACGCTCCCGCTTTTCCGCGTCGGGAACCTGCAGTCCGAGGATCTGCTCAAATTTTTCCTCGCTCATGCCCGGTCGGCCCAGGACGCGAGCGCGCTGGTCGACAGTCGGCGCCGATACCACCGCTATGGCATCGAGCTGCGTGGTGCCGCCTTTTTCGAACAGCAGTGGTATATCAAAGACAATCAGTGGCTGCCGCGCATTACTCCGCAGGAATTCACTGCGATTTTCGCCGACAGCGGGGTGGATGATAGCCTCGAGTCGGCCAAGTGCTTCTTTGTCGCCGAACACCAGCGCACCGAGCTTCTGCCGATCAACCCCGTCGGGCCCGGTGGTTCCCGGAAAGGCCTGCTCGATAGCAGGCAATAATGCGCCGCCCGGACCCTGTAGGCGGTGAACCTCCGCATCGGCGTCGAATACGGGAACGCCCAATTCATCAAACATCACCGCGACGGTTGATTTGCCCATGCCGATCGACCCAGTGAGGCCGAGGATGAAGGGACGCTCTCGAGTCATGCCGTCAAAATCCCGCGCAATTCTTTATCGCAACGTCGAGGAGCTGCAGTACCAAAAAAGCGCTCGAAGGCAGTAGCAGCCTGCCCAATCAGCATGACCAGCCCATCGCTTGTTGCAAGACCCGCCATGCGCGCCTGCTTCAACAATTCGGTCTCAAGCGGTGCATAGACCATGTCGAATACGAGAGCATCAGACGCTAGTCCGCCCAATGCACCAAGCAGCGATTCCGCCATTGCCTGTTGCCCCGTCATGCCGAGCTGTGTCGCATTAACAAGCAGCGACGCGCCTTCCAGCGCCGAATCGCCATTCGCCAGGGAAACAATTTCGGCCTGCAATCCGCATACTTTCGCAGCTTTGGCGGCCTTGTCGGGGCTACGCGCAACCACGCGGACCAGTTTACAGGCGCTGTCGGCAAGGAAGGCAAAGGCTGCGCGGGCCGCACCGCCCGACCCGAGCACAACAACTGCCCGCCCTACCAGAGAAGCCCCCGCAACAACCTCGCCAATGCCATCGACATCGGTGTTGGTACCCGTGAGACTGCCATTCAAACCACGCAGGATGGTGTTGACCGCCCCGACACTCTCGGCCTTGGCATCCACTTCGTCGAGCCAGGGAATCACGGTCTGCTTGTGCGGAACAGTAACATTGCAGCCGCGCCAATCGGGATCGACCCGCCGCTCGGCAAAATAGCCCTCCAACTCGTCCGGACGGATATGGTAGGTGCGATATTTGGCGTCGATACCGAGCCTCTCCAGCCAGAAATTGTGGATCAGCGGCGATTTGGAATGCGCGATCGGGTCTCCAATCACTTCGGCATAGGGGCGGCTCATCGCGGCAATTCCCTAACCTCACGCAGAGCCGAAAGTACGCTCAGAAGCGGCATTCCGAGCACGGTGAAGTGGCTTCCCTCAATCCGCTCAAACAGCTGCACGCCCAGTCCTTCCATGCGGAAAACCCCGACACAATGTCCGACATCGGGCCATTCCGCATCAAGATAGGATTGAATGAATGCGTCGGAAAGATCCCGGACCATCAGCGTCGCCAGATCGGCATGAGCGAAAGTCACCTCACCGTCGCGCGCCAGAGCAACAGCGCTGTGGAGGCGCATTTTCCGGGATGAGAAGAACTGCAGATGGCTCGCCGCATCCTCACGGTTTACCGGCTTGTCGAATCGCCTGCCAGCCACCTCGACGAGGGAATCGCTACCCAGCACCCACATACCGCGTTCCTCGCGAGATACGGCCAATGCTTTGGCCTTGGCGAGTGCCAGCGCAACTTCATCGGATTGTGCCTCGCCAAGCCTGGCTTCGACAGACCTCTCATCAAGGTCAGCCGGAACGGCCCTGAAATCTATTCCCGCCGCGTCAAGCATGGCCCGACGCGAAGCGCTTTTCGATGCCAGGACGATCATATCGGCTTCGTCCCACTCGGTTCGGGCTCACCCGCAGCCTTGCGTTCGTTGTAAAGATTGATCACTGCAGCCGCGGTTTCCTCAATCGAGCGGCGGGTGACATCGATCACTGGCCACCCGTTATCGGCAAACATCCGGCGCGCAAATTTTACCTCGCCGGCTACCCCTTCAGCATCGACATAGTCCGTATCAGGAGACTGATTAAGTGAAAGGAGCCTATTTCGTCTCACCTGGATCAACCGGCTTGGCGCGGTGATAAGGCCAACAACTAGGGGCCGGCGCAGCCCGAACAGGGCTTGCGGCGGCGGGCTTTCTACAACGATCGGAATATTCGCAACTTTGTAGCCGCGATTGGCGAGGTAGATGCTGGTTGGCGTCTTGGTCGTACGAGAGACACCTGCCAGGACAATGTCGGCACTTTCCCAATCTTCCCAGCTGACCCCGTCATCATGAGCAAAGGTGTAGTGAATCGCATCGACACGAGCGAAATACTCCTCATCAAGCCGGTGCTGTCTGCCTGGCCTACCCTTCGCCTCCTGCCCTAGCTGGCCCTCCAGAGCGTCGATCACGATATCGAGTACAGCAATCGCCGGAATAGCTAGATTGGCGCAGACTTCCTCAAGTTGCTTGCGGGTTTCGTCATTGACGATGGTAAAAAGGACCAAGCCGGGATTGGCAGTGATATCCTTAATAATCCGGTCAAGGTGCTGGTGCGATCGCACCATTGGCCAGAGATGCCGGACCACATCGGTATCATCGAACTGGGCCAGCGCAGCCTTGGCGACCATTTCCAGAGTTTCGCCGGTTGAATCGGACAGGAGATGCAGATTGAATCGCGCCATTGGGCGGGCCTGATCCTTGGCTGGCTTGTGGATTGTGCAGGCATAAACCATGGGATCACTCTGGTGACAACTCGACCAGCTGAATCTATGCCCGACTTCCAGAAGTAGGCTCTTGGCTTATGGACATGCTAGCCAGAATTTTCACAGGCTGGGGATTACGCGGATAAAGATTTCTTGACCCGTATTTAACGTGAGTCGCCAATGTCTATGGCCTGTTCATGGCAGGACAAATCAGGCAAGGGGCGTTCATCCCCACTATCCACAAGACCAACAACAACAGAATCCTATATAAACTTTCCTATTAGTTTTTGATTGGACCCGACTCGATGCCCGGTCTCCTCCTTCAAACCCTGCGCGGTGACAATTGCCGTCAAAGGCCTGTCTGGCTCATGCGGCAGGCTGGCCGGTACCTTCCGGAATACCGTGCCTTGCGCTCGGAAAAGGGCGGATTCCTTGCCCTGGTCTACGATAGCAACGCCGCGGCCGAGATCACGCTCCAACCGATTCACAGGTTCGGTTTTGATGGGGCGATCCTGTTTTCCGATATCCTGATCGTTCCCTATGCAATGGGTCAGGATCTTGAATTCCTGGCAGGCGAAGGGCCGGCCCTGTCGCCGCGCCTGGTCGATACAACGCTTGCAAGCCTGGAGGCAGTGCCAGAGCGGCTCACGCCAATCTATGAGACGGTCAGCAAAGTGAAGGCCGGGCTGGGAGCCGATCGGACGCTGCTGGGTTTTGCCGGCAGTCCCTGGACGATCGCAACCTATATGGTGGCGGGCGAGGGAAGCCGCGACCAGCATGTGACCCGCGCGATGGCATATAGCGACAAGGCTGCGTTCCAGGCGATCATCGATGGTATCGTCGAAGTGACGGTGGAATATCTTGCCGGACAGATACATGCCGGGGTTGAAGCAGTACAGCTGTTTGACAGCTGGGCAGGATCCCTCGCACCAGATGAATTCGAGCGCTGGGTGATTGCGCCTAATTCCCGGATTGTTGCTGCCCTGAAGGCGCGTTTTCCTGAGATACCAGTGATCGGTTTTCCCAAGGGCACGGGTGAGAAGTTACCGGCCTATGCCGCCGAGACTGGTGTCGACGCGATTGGAATCGATGAGACGATAGACCCTGTCTGGGCAGCACAGGTGCTTCCTGTGGGCATGCCGGTCCAGGGCAATCTCGATCCTTTGCTTCTGCTGGCGGGCGGGGACGACCTTGATCGCCGGGCCAAGCAGATCCTAGACTGCTTTGCGGGCAGGCCGCATGTGTTCAATCTGGGTCATGGCATCGGCAAGGAGACGCCGATTGCGCATGTTGAACAGCTTTTGTCCGTTGTCCGTGAGTGGCAGGGGTGACGGATGATAAGTGGGGGGGCTAGGCTGGAACGATGGATGAGATGCTGCAAATGATGGTTCTATGGCTCAAGGCCGGGCATATGATCTTTGCGATCTTCTGGATGGCGGGATTGTTCATGCTGCCGCGCTATTTTGTCTACCATCAGGAAGCGGAACCGGATTCGTCTGAGAACGCGCGGTGGATTGAGCGCGAAGCGAAGCTGCGCAATATTATCCTGACACCTTCGCTGGTTATCGTGTGGCTGCTTGGCTTGGCGCTTGCTTACACAACTGGAGCATTCAGCTTCGGCTGGTTCCATGGCAAGTTGCTGATTCTCCTGCTGCTGAGCGGTTATCACGGGTTTTTGGTGAGTTACGCGAAGAAACTCGCGCGAGGAGAACGCAGCCTTTCTGGCAATCGACTGCGCCTGCTCAACGAAGTGCCCGGTATTGCCGCAGCGCTGATTGTCATTCTGGCTGTAATTAGGCCATTCTGATCCGTTGACCCTTTCCCGTTGAGGCCTTATCTAGGCGCCAACCGGCAAGTCGGCTGCATATCATGCGCAGCCGGATCTGCTTTCCCCAAGCCCGACGATCAGCCGGCCTTTCCTAACTCCATTTCCGGAATCCAAGACCTATGCATCTCAAGGAACTCAAGCAGAAGAAATCGGCCGAACTGGTCGAAATGGCAGAAGAATTAGGAGTTGAGGCCGCATCGACGATGCGTCGGCAAGACCTGATGTTCGGCATCCTCAAGGAAGTTGCCGAGGATGGCGAGGAAATTATGGGCCTCGGCACCATCGAGGTACTGCCTGATGGTTTCGGCTTCCTGCGTTCACCTGACGCCAATTACCTGGCCGGCCCCGACGATATCTATGTTTCGCCCAACCAGGTCCGTAAATGGGGTCTGCGTACGGGCGATACAGTTGAAGGCGAGATTCGCGCTCCGAAGGATGGTGAGCGCTATTTCGCCATTACCAAGCTGACGACTGTCAATTTCGATGATCCCGATGTTGTTCGCCATCGGGTCAGTTTTGACAATCTCACGCCGCTCTATCCTGATGAACGACTGCGTCTCGATACGCTCGATCCGACCATCAAGGATAAATCTGCGCGGGTGATTGATCTGATCAGCCCGCAAGGCAAGGGGCAGCGTGCGCTAATCGTAGCGCCGCCGCGTACTGGCAAGACCGTGCTGCTGCAGAACATGGCAAAGGCGATCACTGACAACCATCCGGAGGTTTTCCTGATCGTGTTGTTGGTCGATGAGCGTCCCGAGGAAGTCACCGACATGCAGCGTAGCGTGAAGGGAGAGGTTATCTCCTCGACCTTTGATGAGCCAGCAACACGACATGTCCAAGTAGCTGAAATGGTGATTGAAAAGGCCAAGCGCCTGGTGGAACACAAGAAGGATGTGGTGATCCTGCTCGATTCGATTACGCGTCTGGGCCGAGCATACAACACAGTGGTGCCGAGCTCAGGCAAAGTGCTGACCGGCGGTGTGGATGCCAATGCGTTGCAACGACCCAAGCGCTTCTTTGGTGCTGCGCGCAACATCGAGGAGGGCGGTTCGCTTTCGATCATCGCGACCGCTCTGATCGATACCGGTAGCCGGATGGACGAGGTTATTTTCGAGGAATTCAAGGGCACCGGCAACTCGGAAATCGTGCTCGATCGCAAGGTCTCGGACAAGCGCATCTTCCCCTCACTCGATGTCGGCAAGTCTGGCACTCGCAAGGAAGAGCTGTTGGTGGCTAAGGACCAACTTTCCAAGATGTGGGTGTTGCGCCGGATCCTCATGCAGATGGGCACAGTCGATGCTATGGAGTTCCTGCTTGACAAGATGAAGGATTCCAAAACCAACGAGGATTTCTTCGACACGATGAACCAATAGACGAGGCCTTTTTCGGTGTACGATATTCTTCTGCTGGCCGCTTCGGTTCCATCGCTGGGTGGACCGTCGGAGATCTGGGGCCATATCGTCACCGATCTGTCCAATCTCGGCACGCCGTCTGCCATGGCCGCGTTCCTGCAAGTGCTGATGATCGATATCGTGCTGGCGGGGGACAATGCGATTGTGGTTGGCGCGCTGGCTGCAGGACTACCGCCGGATCAGCGTAGGAAGGTCATCTTCCTTGGAGTGATGGCCGCGCTTGTCCTGCGCGTGTTCTTTGCTCTCACGGTGACTTGGCTGCTTGGTATTGTCGGTCTGGTGCTGGCGGGTGGTTTGCTGCTGCTATGGGTGGCCTGGCGGATGTATCGCGACCTGGTCGGCCACGATTCCACTGAATCGCCTGGTTCACCTGAAATTGAAGGGGATGGGCATTCAGGTCTTCCGGCCGGCAAGAGCTTTGCTGCTGCTGCCTGGTCGGTCGCTATCGCTGATATTTCAATGAGCCTTGATAATGTGCTGGCAGTAGCCGGCGCGGCTCGCGATCATCCGGGCATCCTGATTATCGGGCTGATTTTTGCTGTGGCGCTTATGGGGGTTGCTGCCAATTTCATCGCCAAATATATTGAGCGCTACCGCTGGATCGGCTGGATCGGGCTGTGTGTGATCGTCTATGTGGCCTTCAAAATGATCTGGGATGGCTCGCATGAGGTTGCGCCGGTCGCACAGGCCCTCACATCGTCTTTCTGAAGCTGTCTGCGCTCGCTTCGCGCCAGACCTGTGCAAATTGCGTTCCCTCGGGGTCGGCGAGGAGCTGGCCGGGTTCGAGGAACTGATAGACTTCGCTCATCGGGCCAGCCTTGACGCTGTCGATACGCCTGATCATGTCGCGCACTGATATCTCCCATGGGCTGCTAAGCCCCATAGCGACGACAATTTCTCTCAAGGAATCAATAGTTTCTTTGTGAAAATGGGCGACCCTTTTCGCCTTGTCATCGACAATCAGACCCGCCTGCCGCCATGCTGATTGCGTGGCGACACCAGTCGGGCAATTGCCGGTATGGCAGTTCATCGACTGGATGCACCCGAGTGAAAACATGAAGGCTCGGGCGGCGTTGCACCAGTCCGCTCCCAAGGCGAAAGCATGCGCCATGCCGGCACCGGAATGGATCTTGCCGGCTGCGCCAATTCTGACCCGGTCCTTCAGATTTGAGCCGATCAACGCATTGCGAATGCAGATCAGCCCCTCGCGCAGGGGCATGCCGACATTGTCGGTCAGCTCTTGCGGGGCGGCACCTGTGCCTCCCTCAGCGCCGTCAACAGTAATGAAGTCAGGCGTGATTCCGGTCGCCAGCATGGCCTTGACCAGCGCCATGATCTCGTGGGGCATGCCAACGCAGAGTTTGATGCCGATGGGCTTTCCAACACTCAGCTCGCGCAATTGAGCGATCCATTCGAGTAATTCGATCGGCGTTGAGAATGTCGAGTGCGATGCAGGCGAAATGCAGTCCTTGCCGACTTCGATTTCGCGCGCTTCTGCGATTTCCGGGGTGACCTTGGCACCGGGCAGCATGCCGCCATGTCCAGGCTTGGCGCCCTGGCTGAGCTTCACTTCGATCATCTTGACCTGCTCACCTGCAGCGGTTTCGGCAAAGCAACCGGGATCAAACTGGCCTGATTGTGTCCTGCAACCGAAATATCCGCTGCCGATTTCCCAGATTAGGTCGCCGCCATGTTTGCGGTGGTATCGGCTGACTCCGCCTTCTCCGGTGTCATGGGCGAAGTGGCCGAGGGCCGCGCCCCGGTTGAGCGCCTCGATCGCACGGGCCGAAAGCGAGCCGAAACTCATCGCCGATATGTTGAGCAGGGAGCTATTGTAGCGCTGGGTGCATTCCGGTCCGCCAATCGACAAGTGCCAGGATTCCGGGCAATCTGCCTTTGGCCGAATGGAATGACCAAGCCATTCATATTCCTCGGAATATACGTCCAACTCAGTGCCCATCGGGTGGCTGTCGAGCTGGCCCTTCGCGCGTGCATAGACAAGCGAGCGCTCATTGATGGTGAAGGGTCGGCCCTCGCTGTCGCTTTCGACGATATAGCCGCGCAGGAACGGTCGGAGGTCTTCGAACAACCAGCGAATCCGGGCGATCAGCGGATAGTTTCGCCGAAGTGCATGTTTTGACTGGAAGAAGTCTAGTGTCGCGATGGCCAGGGCCGGGCCAAACAGGATCAGCGCCCATCGCGCCGCCGGCAGCACCGAGCAAATCAGCACAGCTGCCGCCAGCAACGCGGGCACGACGTATCGTGGCGCGATCATCTCCTTTAGCCGATATGTTCCGCAAAGAAGTCCGCGGTCCTCTGATCGGCGAGCTCAGCGCCGCCGACGTCGCGCCTCACGCCGAATTCGGCGGCAAAGCCGTGATCGAGACCGTCATAGTCATGCAGTGTCACCTTGGCGTGGTCGTCCAGGCCCTCATGCATTACCTGTTGCGCCTCGGGCGGTACAAAGCCGTCTGCGGTGGGAATGTGCAGCATCAGCGGATTGGCGATGGCGTGCTTCTCGCCCAGCATCTGGTCGATCATCACTCCGTAATATCCTACTGAGGCATCGACATCGGTTCGCGCCGCTGCGCCATAGGCGACGCGGCCGCCCATGCAGAAGCCGACAAAACCGACCTTGGCGACACCCTGATCCCTGCGAATCCAATGGATTACAGCCTCCATATCTCTGATTCCTTGGTCAAAATCGTGAGCCATCATGAAGGCAATCGCTTGTTCGAACTGTTCGGGAACGTCGGCATCGAGGTCGACACCGGGTTGCTGGCGCCAGAATGCATCGGGCGCAACCGCGAGATAGCCCCTGGCCGCCCAGTCATCGGTTTTCTTGCGGATGCCCTTGTTGATGCCGAATACTTCCTGATGGATAAGGATCGCACCACGCGGTGTTCCTTCGGGCCTGGCGACATAGGCCGGGATATTGGAATCGCCTGAAAGCGTCGGGATCTGGGTATTGCTGGTCATCTCTCTCTCCTGCATTGGCTTGTCTGGTTGCACTATGACCGCGTTATGGACTTTGCCAAGCGCGTGTGTCAGCTAGGCTGCGTTATTTCGCCCCGGAGATCGGCATGAAAGTCAATTTTGAAGTCGATTGCACGCCTGAGGAGGCCCGACGTTTGCTTGGCCTGCCTGATGTCACTGCAGCGAATGAAGTCTATGTGGAGCGCTTGACCAAGGCGATGGAGAGTGTGGGTAGTATTGATCAGCTTCAGGACATGGCCAAGCAGATCGCCCCGATGGGCCAACTCGGAATGAAGATGTTTCAAAATATCCTGGAAAGTGGGGCGGCCATGGCGACGGGTTCAGGCTCCAAGAAGGGCAAATAGCCGCGCATTTCGCCCGGTTTGGCGAGACTCGCGTGAGAAGCATTCGAATGTGATGCCGGATACGATTTTTGCCCTGTCGAGCGGACCACCGCCTGCAGCAATAGCGATCGTGAGAATCAGCGGTCCGGCGGCGCTGGCGTCGCTTGAGCAGCTTTCCGGCCCATTACCTGCGGCGAGACTGGCAAGCTACCGGACTTTGCGCGGTGAAGACGGCGAGCCGCTCGACCGCGCTCTAATCCTGTGGTTGCCTGGCCCGAAGACGTCAACTGGCGAGGATATGGCTGAGTTGCATCTCCATGGCGGCCGAGCGGTCATTGCTGCCATCGAAAGCGCTCTTGCTGCGATGCCAAAGTTGCGCCGCGCAACTTCAGGAGAGTTCACAAGGCGCGCATTCGTCAACGGAAAAATCGATCTGGCCGAGGCGGAAGGTCTTGCTGACTTGCTTGCGGCCGAAACCGAATTGCAGCGCCGCAGCGCGCAGGCCATGGCCGGAGGTGCGCTTTCGGGGGTCGTCGAGCACTGGCGCGAACGCCTGCTGATGGCCAGTGCTGCAGTGGAAGCAGTGCTTGATTTTGGCGATGAGGACGATGTTGCCGGCCTGCCGCCTGATTTCTCCGAGCGGCTCGAAGCTCTGCGCGCGGAGCTTGCTGAGTGGTTGGCACGACCCCGTGCGGAACTGCTCCGAGAGGGCTTCAGGGTGGTTCTTGCAGGTCCACCAAATTCAGGAAAAAGCACGTTATTCAATGTATTAGTTGAAAGTGAGGCAGCAATTACGGCTCCGGTTCCCGGCACCACGCGCGATGTGCTGACCAGGGCCGTGGCGATTGTCGGTGTGCCATTCCTGTTCCATGATACAGCTGGACTGCGCGAGGCTACGGACGACGCGATTGAGGCGATCGGCGTGGAGCGCGCCCATTCAGCTGTCGCCAATGCCGATCTGGTATTGTGGCTTGGGCCCGAAGGGGAGGGCACCGCTGAGGCCTGGGAAATTGCCCCGCAGTCTGATCGGCACGACTATCGAGCCAAGCACGAGTTTCGCCACGAAGTTTCAGCTGTGACCGGCGCGGGTCTGGAGGGTCTGCGCAAGGACCTAGTCGAAACGGCTCGCCTCGCAATGCCGCGCCCCGGCGATGCTGCGCTGAGCGAGCGGCAACACCATCTGCTTGGTCAGGCCGAGCAATTCATCGCAGGCGCCAGCGCTCAGGCAGATCCTCTGCTGGTCGCCGAACACCTGCGTCTGGCGCGCGTTGCCTTTGATGCGCTGCTGGGCCGCACTACGACCGAAGACATGTTCGACGCCCTGTTCGGACGGTTCTGCATCGGCAAGTGATGTTCCACGTGGAACATCCCGCCCTGCACGTCAGCTTTGACCCAAATCCGCGATTCGACTAGGGCGCGGGGGTTGTGCATTCCTTTGACATCATCGTGATCGGCGGCGGCCATGCGGGCTGCGAGGCGGCGGCGGTTGCTGCGCGGATGGGTACGCGTGTCGCGTTGGTGAGTTTTGAGCTTACGGCGGTCGGCGCGATGAGCTGCAATCCGGCGATAGGCGGGCTCGGCAAGGGGCATCTGGTTCGCGAAGTCGATGCCTTCGATGGGCTGATCGCGCGGGCGGCGGACGCGGCTGCAATGCATTATCGCATGCTCAATCGCTCTAAGGGCAGCGCGGTGCAGGGGCCGCGCATTCAGGCAGATCGCAAGCTGTTCAAGGCGGCAATCCATCGTCTCCTTGCGGGGCAGCCCAATCTTAGTCTGGTTGAAGGCGAGGCCCAGGGCCTTGAATTGTCGGGTGGAAAGGTCACGGGCGTCACGCTCGGCGATGGCACCAAGTTGCGCGCGCCGGCGGTGATCCTGTGCACCGGTACATTCCTTGGTGGAACGCTGTTTCGCGGCGAAGAGCGGGTTGAGGGCGGGCGTGTAGGCGAAGCCTCGGCGCAGGTGCTTGCCAGCCAGTTGCGGGGGGCCGACCTGCCGATGGCGCGGCTCAAGACCGGTACGCCGCCGCGCCTCGATGGTCGGACCATCAACTGGGCCCGGCTGGATGAGCAGCCGTCTGACGGTGAAGGCTGGACGATGTCGGCGCTTGGCGGCACGCGCATCAATCCGCAGGTGTTTTGCGCAGTCACCCGGACCAATCGCCGCAGTCACGACATCATCCGGGCTAATTTGCACCGCTCGCCGATGTTTACCGGCGCAATCGATGCGCAGGGGCCGCGCTATTGCCCGTCAATCGAAGATAAGATCCATCGCTTTGCCGATCGGAACAGTCACCAGGTGTTCCTCGAACCAGAGGGTTTGGACACCGAGATGGTCTATCCCAATGGCATCAGCACGTCGCTGCCCAGTGATGTCCAGCTCGACATGCTGCGGAGCATGGACGGGCTTGAACGGGTCGAGATGGTCGTGCCGGGCTATGCCGTGGAATATGACTATATTGACCCGCGCGCGCTGGGGCCAAGCCTTGAATTACGCGCAATTCCCGGACTTTATTGCGCTGGCCAGATCAATGGCACGACCGGCTATGAGGAGGCGGCGGCCCAGGGCTTGATGGCGGGAATGCATGCAGCGGCGTCTGTCACCGGAGGGGAGGCGGCCATGCTGGACCGTTCAAACAGCTATATGGCGGTTATGATCGACGATCTCACGCTGCACGGCGTGAGTGAACCCTATCGGATGCTCACTTCCCGCGCTGAATATCGCTTGCGGCTTCGCGCCAACAATGCCTCGAGCCGGTTGACACCGTTGGCGTTGACGGCGGGATGTATCAGTACGGAGCGGGCAGAATGGTTCACAAGGCGGATGGATGCGCGCCAGCGTCTCGATGCCGAACTTGATCGCAAGGTCACCGGGAGCGAGCTTGTGGGTGCCGGATTGCCTGTCCGCGCCGATGCCGGTCGACTGAGTTTGCGGGAATGGTTGCGTTTCGGCGGGGTCGAGCTTGACACCTTGCAGCCCTGGATTGCCGAGGAGGCCTTGGGGGACAGGGGCCTTGCCGAAGAATTGGCTGAGGATGCAGCCTACGCGCCCTATCTTGCGCGACAGGAAAGCGAATTGCGCGAATTGCAGGCGAGCGAGGAGCTCGTCCTCGCACAGGAATTTCCTTATGAAGCGATTCCTGGCCTTTCGCGCGAAATGGTCGAGCGGCTTGCCGCCGCTCGTCCATCCACATTGGCTGCGGCTGGCCGCATTCCCGGTATCACTCCGGCGGCGCTGGCGGCGCTGCTGGTCCATGCACGGCGCGAAGCTGCATGACTGGTGGCGAAGTGGTGGCTCGAAGGTGGCTGTCCGAGTTTCCCGAATGCGATGTGCAGGCGATGGCCCGGCTCGAACAGTTTGTCACGCTATTGCGGGCGGAGAATGAGCGTCAGAACCTCGTGTCCCAGGCCAGTCTCGATACTGTCTGGCAGCGCCATATTGTCGATAGTGCCCAATTGCTTGCTCATGTTCCACGTGGAACAACGCCCTGGCTTGACCTGGGCACCGGTGCTGGATTTCCAGGCCTGGTCGTCGCTGCCATGCGGCCCGAATGCGAAGTTCTGCTGGTCGAATCGCGGGCCCGCCGCATCGAATGGCTTGAATTGACTCGCAGGCAATTGGGTCTGGATCAGGTAACTGTCATCGGGAGTCGTCTCGAATTGATGGAAACACGAAAAATAAGTGTCATTTCAGCACGCGCATTCGCTCCCCTCGACAAATTACTGGGTTTATCCGCAAGGTTCTCCACGGCAGAAACTCTTTGGGTGTTGCCCAAGGGGCGGTCTGCGCAGCAAGAATTGGATGATCTTCGGAGTTGGCGCCATACGTTTCACGTGAAACAATCGCTGACAGAGCCGCAAGCCGGGATTATCGTCGGGCAATTGTTCGGCAGAAAGGGAAAATCCTCGTGATAATTGTTGCGATCGCCAACCAAAAGGGTGGAGTCGGCAAGACTACCACAGCCATCAATATTGCAACGGCGCTGGCCGCAACCGGGTGGAAAACGCTGTTGATCGACCTTGATCCCCAGGGAAACGCCTCGACCGGCATTGGCATTGATGCGGCTGACCGGGAGCGATCTTCCTATGATGTCGTGATCGACGAGATGCCGGTGAGCGAATGCGCGGTGGCAACGCGCATTCCCGATCTCGATATTGTCCCTGCAACCGTGGATCTGTCGGGGGCGGAAGTCGAACTGGTTGGCGTGGAAGACCGTGCCGAGCGGCTGCGCAATGCTTTGGCTTCCGGGCTCAATTACGATATCTGCGTGATTGACTGTCCGCCATCGCTCGGCCTGTTGACGCTGAACGCATTGACTGCAGCAGATACCCTGCTGGTTCCGCTGCAATGCGAATTCTTCGCGCTCGAAGGGCTTAGCCAGCTGCTGCAGACGGTCGAGCGGGTACAGCAGCGCTTCAATCCCCAACTGGGCATTATCGGCATTGCTCTAACCATGTTTGACCGCCGCAACCGCCTTACCGACCTGGTTGCAGATGATGTGCGGTCCTGCCTCGGCAATCTCGTCTTCGAGACGACGATTCCGCGAAATGTCCGCTTGTCCGAAGCGCCCAGCCACGGCCTGCCAGCGCTGGTTTATGACCATTCGTGTCCGGGAAGCCGAGCCTATATCGCTCTGGCGCGCGAATTGATCGGACGGATGCCCGAGCAGAGGAAGGCCGCATGAAAGACGATCCCATCATTCGCATTAGCGCCAAACCGCCGGCTGGCGGGCAGCGGCAGGGCAAGCAGAAGGCCAAGGGTCTTGGCCGTGGGCTTGGTGCGTTGCTTGGCGATTCCCGGCGCGACGAACCGCTTGCAATGTCTGCGTCGGCCGGGGAGGAGAAGCGGTCGGGTGACGGGCTGGCGATGCTCGCGGTTTCCGACATCGATCCGCATCCCAATCAGCCGCGCAGGCAATTCGATGAAGCAGCGCTGGAAGAATTGGCCGCCTCGATCACTCAGCGGGGTGTTATCCAGCCGGTAATTGTGCGCGAGAGTGATGGCCGGTACCAGCTCGTCGCAGGCGAACGGCGCTGGCGGGCCGCACAACGGGCACAACTACATCAAATTCCAGCATTAATCCGCGATCTCAGCGATCGTGATGTGATGGCGCTCGCCCTGATCGAAAACCTCCAGCGCGAGGATCTTAATCCGATCGAGGAGGCGCGCGCATTCCAGCGCCTGGCTGATAGTGAGAGGCTAACCCAGGCAGAGATCGCAAAGATGGTCGACAAGAGCCGCAGCCACGTCGCGAATTTGCAGCGATTGCTTTCGCTGCCCGACGAGGTGATCGGCATGGTGGAGCAGGGCGGTCTGTCAATGGGTCATGCACGGGCTCTGGTTGGCAGCGAAGATGCGCTGGCCATTGCCCGCGACGTGCTCAAGAGGCGACTGTCGGTCCGCGAAGTGGAAAAACGTGTTCGCAACAAGCCCCGCAGCGATGGAGCACGGCAGAAGACGCCAGCGCGGCGCGATCAGGAAGGCGACGCGGATATCCTCGCGGTCGAGGGCCATCTTGAAGAATTTCTGGGCATGCCTGTGCGTATCACCGCCGGTACCGATCCACGTACCGGCACAGTGACGATCCGCTATGCCACCCTCGATCAGCTTGACTTTATTTGTCAGCGGCTGACCGGCGGCGAGATCTAATATTCATTTCAATTAAACAATTGAAATGAAATCACTTGCATTGGACCGCCAAGTCTCCTCAGCTAGGTAGAATGGGCTATTTGACCGGGAGTATCTTGATGCGCTTGTCGGGGACAACTTTGACGCGCTTACGCGGCACAATCCGGCGGGCTGGCCGGACGGGGACGTCTTCATAGACATATTCGACGGTTTCAGTGCACTCAGGCTCGGCCCGAGGCATCATCATCACCGGGACCATCATCATCGGTGAGCAGCAGCCACCGCCATAGCCACCGGCCTGGTAGCCGTAGCCGCGTTGGCCATATCCATATCCGGCGTGGCTCTGTTGGTATCGTGCTTCATAATCCGCGAGATAGGCCTCGCATTCATCGCGGGCGCGACCATGATCTTCGGCCTTGTCGATCGCCATGCCGGCCAATGCGCCAGCGCCGGCGCCGATGAGGGTCCCGCCAGTCCGATGGCGCTTTCCGGCGATGCGATTGCCAGCAACACCCCCGACCAGGCCACCGATCAGTGCCCCTCCAAGGCCATTGTCACGTTTGCCCAGACGCTGGCGGCAATCCGCCAGCCAGGCGTCCCGTGCCCCCGCGTCCATATGCGGCGCAGCCCTGGCGGGGTTGTCGGCGTGAGGAGCGTCGTGGGCAAAGGCCGGGGCAGTAAATGCCATCGTGGCAGTGCAGACGGCTCCAGTAATGGCGGATTGGCGAAGAAGCTTGCGAAGACGCATGGTCGATCCCTTCTCGAAGCCGGACGAATCCCGGCGTTAACGTGATATTTAACACTGGGATCGGCAGAAAACCAAGCGAAGCAAAGCGCGATCTGCAAGCTGTCCCGTTTCGGAGCAGCTTGCGAAAGGTCAGATCAACTCGGCGGCAAGGCGCGCGACGATCTCCATGCCGTCAGCATCTTCCTCGTCGAAGCGACCGGGTGTGGGGCTGTCGAGATCAATCACGGCCATCAGACCGATGGAACCGATTACCGGCACGACCAGTTCGGAGCGGCTTTCGGTATCGCAGGCGATATGGCCGGGAAATTCATGGACATCGGGCACGAGTTGAATGGCACCACTTGCCGCTGCCGTTCCGCATACGCCCTGGCCAAAGGGGATGCGAACGCAGGCCGGCTTGCCAAGAAACGGACCAAGGACGAGCTCGTCGCCGAGGGCTCGATAAAAACCCGCCCAGTTAAGCTCCGGGATGAATTGCCAGATGAGCGCGGAAATATTGGCCATGTTGGCGACTGGGTCACGTTCGCCGGCCGTTAAATTGAGCACCGCCTTCGCCAAGGCAGAGTAGAGCAGCGGTTTAGACGTATCCTTCTCGGGCATGAATTCGAACATAGGCGAGCCGATAGCCGATTCAGCTGTTGCCGCAAGGGCGCAGCGCTTCTATTTCGCGGGGCATGGGACCTATCAAGCGCAAGCTGCTGCAAGCTCTCGGCACAATCCTCGTGATCATAGCCGGATTCGCCATTTATGTCTGGTATGGCAATCCATCCGACCTGCCAATAACCGACACGATGGGCGCCGAACCCGAGCTGGTCGATCCTGAAGCGCGTTCGATCCCAAGCGTCAGCCTGGCCGATACAATCGGCTGGAAGAAGGGCGAGGCACCGGTTCCTGCCAAGGGGCTGGCCGTTTCTCGCTTCGCCGAGGGTCTCAACCACCCGCGCACCATGCTTACGCTGCCCAATGGCGATGTACTCGTTGCCGAAACCAATTCGCCGCCGCGCGACATTGGCGGGCCGGTTGTCCGCTTCTTTATGGAGCTGTTCATGGATGAAGTTGGCGCGGGTGCGACTTCGCCGAACCGCATCATCCTGCTGCGTGACGCCGATGGTGACGGAAAGGCCGAGCAGCGCTTTGCGTTCCGTCAAGAAGGCCTTTATTCACCTTCTGGCATGGCTTTCGGCAATGGCCGACTTTACATCGCAAATCACGATGCGGTGCTGGCATTTTCCTTTGAACCCGGTGCGACCAGTCTGGAAGGCGATCCGGAAAAGCTTATGGACCTGCCGCCGGCCGGGAATCACTGGATGCGCAATCTGGCGCTTGATCGCGATGGCGAGAATCTATTTGTTGCCGTGGGGTCGGCCTCGAATATCGCCGAAAATGGCATTGATGCCGAAAAGGGTAGGGCTGCGATCTGGGAAATCGATCTCAAAACCTTGAGCAACCGTCAATATGCAGCGGGGCTACGAAATCCGAACGGCATGGCATGGAACCCATCAACCAACGAAATGTGGACGACGACGCAGGAGCGGGACATGCTGGGACCCGATCTGGTCCCTGACTATCTGACCAACGTGCCGATTGGCGCGCACTACGGCTGGCCGTGGTTCTATTGGAAGAACATTTACGATTCGCGGGTTGATCAGCCGATGCCGATCTATCTCGGCGAATATATCCGCAAACCCGAATATGCGCTGGGTGCGCATACCGGGGTATTGGGGCTGGTCTTTTCGACCGGCGGCAATGTCATGGGGACGACTTTTGCCAATGGCGCCTTCATCGCCCGGCACGGCTCGTGGAATCGTAAGCCGCCTGCCGGTTATGATGTGATTTTCGTGCCCTTCGATGCGAATGGCAATCCGGATGGCGACGCGCGCTCCGTACTTTCGGGCTTTTTGCTGGAAGGCGGCGGCGAGACCCATGGCCGCCCGACCTGGTTGGCCTGGGACAATACCGGAGCCTTGCTGGTCAGCGATGATACCGCGGGGATCATCTGGCGGGTGTTATCTCCCGGCGCCGAACCGTCTGAGGGCCCAAAGCCGGTAGAAGTTGATGCCATGCCGATGCAGCGTGAACTCAAGGGTGAGCCTACCGGCAGGTGGATGGGCAGAATCGATAAGGACTATTACGAGATCAACTAGGTCCTGACCCTAGCGCCCCGGGACGGTTCAGATCGCCTTTCCAGCACGACCAGCAAGCTCGACGACATATTGCCATGCGACGCGCCCGGACCGTGCGCCTCGGCGCTTAGACCACTCAAGCGCGTCATATTCGTCCCATTCCAGGCCGAAATTGGAGGCATAACCGCCGATGATTGCGAGATAATCGTCCTGGCTGCAATTGTGGAACCCGATCGAGAGCCCGAAGCGATCGGACAGCGCCAAGCGGTCATCGATTGCGTCTCGCGGATTCATCGAATCGTCCTGCTCTGCGAGGTGCCGGGCGACAATAGCGCGGCGATTTGAAGTGACGGCAAGACGAACATTTGCTGGACGGGCTTCGACCCCACCTTCAAGCCATGAGCGCAACAGGCGCGGGCCTGTGCTGTCGCCTTCCTCGAAGCCCAGATCGTCAATGAAGACCAGGAAACGGCGGTCCAAGGCGCCGAGCAGGGCGAAAAGGTCTGACAGGCCGGGGAGCGCCTCATATGTGACCTGCAGGAGGGCGATATTGTCACCATGCTCAATCTGGGCAAAGGCGATGCTTGAGCGGATCAGCGCCGACTTGCCCATGCCTCTGGCACCCCAGAGAAGCATATCATGCGCAGCATGCCCCGCTGCGAGCCGCAGGACGTTCATCACGACCGTGCTTTTCTGGTCGTCGATCCCAAGCAGGAGGTCGAGACGGGGCGCCTCGATGCGCTCGATTGGCCGAGCTGCATCGCCTTGCCAGAGAAAAGCGGGATGGGCATTCCAATCGGCAGCCTTGGTCACGCTTGGCGCCAGGCGGCCGAGTGCATCAGCGATGCGTTCTAGGGAGGCCCCTGGTTCGGTCATGAGCCAGCCTTAGCCTACCAACGCCGGAGCATCGAGTTCATAAAGAAGGTTAGCGCCTGCACGGGCCGACGATTTGAGACCCCCGGCCTGTGGAACGATATGGTCAAGAAAATAGCGTGCTGTGACAGGCTTGGTGTGTTTGATACTGGGAGGGGCGTCTGGCTGTTCGGCGGCCCGCGCTTGGCGCAACATTTGCCAGCCAGCGACGGCGGTGGCGCACATCGACAGGAATGGCAGGCTTCCGGCGAGCCGGTCGTCGAGGCTCGCCTGACCCTTCATCCATTCGGCTATCTCTTTGCAATCCCAGGATAGTTTTGCAAGCGTCGTGACGTCACCGGCTTCCCGCTCAATCTCGTCCAATAGCGCGGCCAATACGCCGCCGCCGTCCATACCGAGCTTGCGGGTCACGAAATCGGCAGCCTGAATCCCGTTCGTGCCTTCGTAGATCGGGGCGATGCGCGCGTCGCGCAGATATTGCGCCGCGCCGGTCTCTTCGATGAAGCCCATACCGCCGTGGACTTGGATCCCGAGGGAAGCGACTTCGCAGCCAATGTCGGTGCACCAGGCCTTGACCAGAGGCACGAGCAACTCCGCCCGTTCCTGCGCACTCGTGTCGCCAAGCGAGCCGAGGTCCACCTGACCGCAGCCGTAGTACAGCAGCGCCCTTGCACCCTCGGTCAGGGCACGCATGCGCAACACCATTCGCCGAACGTCTGGATGTTCGATGATCGCTACCGGTGACTTGTCGGATGAGCCCGCGCGGGCCGATTGTACGCGATCGAGCGCATAGCCCATGGCCTGCTGTGTCGCCCGCTCGGCGATCATCACACCTTGCGCCCCAACATTGAGCCGCGCGTTGTTCATCATCGTGAACATGGCGTGCAGCCCCTCATTCTCGGCACCAACGATCTCGCCAATGCACTCGCCATCATCGCCATAGCTCATGACGCAGGTCGGCGAAGCGTGGATCCCGAGCTTGTGCTCAAGGCTGATTGCCTTGAGGTCATTGCGCTCGCCGGGCGCGCCGTCTGAGTCGAGGTGATATCTTGGCACGAGGAACAGCGAGATGCCGCGCGAGCCTGCCGGGGCATCAGGCGTGCGGGCGAGCAGCAGGTGGACGATGTTTTCCGCCAATGCGTGCTCACCCCAGGTGATGAAGATCTTGGTGCCGGAAATCCGGTATTTTCCCGAATGGGGTCCTTTGGCGATGGGTGTGGCGGTTGTCTGCAAGGCTCCGACATCGCTCCCGGCCTGCGGTTCGGTAAGATTCATCGTGCCTGACCATTCTCCGCTCACAAGCTTCGGCAGAAAGGCGGATTGCTGTTCCTCGCTGCCATGGTAGATCAGCGCTTCAATCGCCCCGACCGTCAGCATCGGCATCAAGGAGAACGCGAGATTGGCGGTCCCGAGATTCTCGAGCACGCAACAGGACAGTGAAAACGGCAGGCCCTGGCCGCCGAATTCTTCCGGAGCCGAAATGCCGTTCCAGCCGGCTTCGACATAGCCACGATAGGCTTCGGCAAACCCCTCTGGCAGTACGACTTGGCCGTCAATCAGCTGCGCGCCCTGCGTGTCTCCGATCCGGTTGAGCGGAGCCCATTCTCTAGCAGAAAAATCACCGATTCCGGTCACCACCGCCTCGGTGATATCCGCGCTGGCCGCGGCAAATCGCTCATGAAGCGCGAGCTCGTCAAGCCCGGCGCTGACTCGCAGAGCGAAGAGCTGTTCTACGGTTGGCGGAATGTAATCCATGACGCGCTTTTCCTTGGCATTCTCACTCTTCGCCTATAGCGGCAGGCTATGACAGGCGCTAGCCAACCCCATGTTCTCGCGGCTGATGCAGCAGGAATTGCCGAGGCGGCGCAAATCCTGCGAAATGGCGGCATCGTCGCAGTGCCGACCGAGACGGTCTATGGGCTCGCGGCGCGTGCAGACAGCGACCAAGCGGTGGCTGAGATATTTCGCGCAAAAGGGCGCCCCGATTTCAATCCGCTGATCGTGCATGTTGCCGATATCGACGGAGCGCGGCGGCTGGCCCGGTTCGATGCAAGCGCTGAGCTGGTTGCACAGGCATTCTGGCCCGGAGCCTTGACCCTGGTCTTGCCGCGTCTGGGAGGTGCTGCGTTGTCATCTGCGGTCACCGCTGGTCTGACGACAGTTGCTTTGCGCAGCCCGAGCCATCCGGTCATGCGCGCTGTGCTTGCGGCCGCCGGAGTGCCGCTTGCCGCGCCGTCTGCCAATCGTAGCGGAGCGCTCAGTCCGACGTCGGCCGTCCATGTCGCCGCGTCGCTTGGAGGAAATATCGATTGCATTATCGATGGTGGAGCCTGCGAGGCGGGGATTGAATCGACGATTATCGCCCAGCGCGCGAGCGGAAGTTGGGAATTGCTCCGTCCCGGCCCGATTACCGAAGACCAGATCGCAAGACATGTTGGCGCGCTGGGTGATGCGACCAGTGCTGGAAAAGGTAAGATCGAAGCACCTGGGCAGCTCTCCGGCCATTATTCGCCGGGCAAGCCGCTACGTCTCAACGCCCAAAGCGCTCAGCCAGACGAATTTCACATTGGCTTTAGAGACATTACGGGAAGCGAGAATCTCTCATCCACGGGTGATCTCGCGTTGGCCGCCGCACAGCTTTACGCAGTGCTGCATCGTGCCGCGGCGTCCGACAAGCTGCGCATCGCTGTCGCGCCGATACCCGACCATGGCCTTGGCACTGCGATCAACGAAAGGCTTCGCCGGGCTGCGGCGGCGTAAGCAAAAGGGCCACCACCTTGCGGCAGCGACCCCCTTGGTGATCACCTATGCCGGTCCGGCGTTCAGGCTGTCTCGTCGGCGTTTTCGTAATATTTGGGCGCGTGTTCGTTCAGGATCGCTAAGATCTTGGTCAGCGCGGTTGGCTCGTCGGTCTTTTCCATCGCAGCGAGTTCACGGGCAAGGCGTGAGGAGGCGGCTTCAAAAATCTGCCGCTCCGAATAGCTCTGCTCGGGCTGGTCATCGGCGCGGAACAGGTCGCGCGTGACTTCAGCGATCGAAACCAGGTCACCGGAATTGATCTTCGCTTCATATTCCTGAGCGCGGCGTGACCACATGGTCCGCTTGACTTTGGGCTTGCCCGTGAGGGTGTCGAGCGCCTCGCGAAGTGTCTTGTCCGATGACAGCTTGCGCATGCCGATCGCTTCGACCTTGTTGGTTGGCACTCGCAGCGTCATGCGTTCCTTCTCGAAACGAAGGACATAGAGTTCGAGCTGCATGCCAGCGATTTCCTGGTTTTGCAGTTCAATTACCCGACCCACACCGTGTTTCGGATAAACGACATAATCTCCAACGTCGAAGGCATTAGCCTTGGCTGTCATGCAACGTCCTTTCACATGCAGGTTTCACATTCGGTGGAATGATGGTGACCGGCGTGTTGAACGGCCGACAAGACCGCCACGCGGTCGGATGACACCACCACACCGTCCGCTCTAATTCCTGCCTCTCATTGATTCCCCGCCGTCAGATTGGACAAAAGCCCCTGACTGCTGAAATCATATATAACACGAGCGCAACAAAATTACCAGAGGTGAGGATTGCGTACCGCTACCGGGTCAAATCTCGATCGGTTCTTGCAGTGGGTAGAGGGTCAGTCGCCTTCGCCGGGCTCAGCCGAGAATAATTTCTCGAACTTACCTTCGACGCCCTTGAAGTCGTCGGCGTCTGCAGGCGAATCCTTCTTCGTGGTTATGTTCGGCCATTCTTCGGAATATTTGGTATTCACCTCGAGCCATTGTTCCAAACCGTTTTCGGTGTCGGGGAGTATGGCCTCCGCAGGACATTCGGGTTCGCACACCCCACAGTCGATGCATTCGCTGGGGCTGATTACGAGCATGTTCTCGCCTTCGTAGAAGCAATCTACCGGGCAGACTTCCACACAATCCATATATTTGCAGCGGATGCAGGCATCCGTGACGACATATGTCATGGTTGCAAATTCCCCTCGTCGAACTGGTTACGGTTGGCCGCTGCTATGGGATAACTGCGCGTCTCGTCAAGCACTCGATAACAGCTTTGTGCTTCGCTAGCCGGACCGCGGCGCTTAGGAAGCATGGTCAGCTCGATCACGCGGACGATTTTACCGAGTGGAATAGTGAGAACATCGCCCGCAACGATCTTGAGATGCGCGCGGTCGATGCGCCGGCCGTTGACCCTGATATGGCCATCTGCTGCCATCGCGCGGGCAATAGAACGTGTCTTAGCAAAGCGTAGGAACCAAAGTAGTTTATCTATACGTATCAACGAACAAGCTCTGCGAGCGCGGCAAATGCGCCGGATTGCGCCGCTTGGGTTCGTGGATTGTCGGGTTGTGGCTTCCGACGCGCAGGCCGCCAGCGCCACAGGAGCGGTGCTGGCGGGCCATGGGCTCCCTCGCCCAGTTTCTTCGGCATGATTGGCCTGAAATTCGCAAGCTGCAGCAACTTTGTATAGCTTGCTGTAGTCAGCCCCATGGAAATGGCCCTGGCAGGATCGATTACGAATGCCTTCCTTCTATCGGAACCACGCAGGCCATGGGCTTCGCGAAGCAACTTTTCGGCCATATCGAGCCTGATCCATTGCTTGGCGATTCGCCGATAGCCGGCCGGCGGTTGCCGGGATTCGGCGGCGAGCGTCGGCGGCATTTCTGCAAGCGTCAATTTCGATCCCGTCGTTCGCGCGCCTTGCTTGGCCGCTTCGCGCCAGGCGTCGAGTGGGCCAGGCCTAAGCATCTGAGGGACAAACAGGTCGAGCGCACCTACCCGAACTCCAAGCCGGGTAAGCTTGGCACGCTGGTCCTTATCAAGCTGGTCTATGCCTGAATCTGATCGTTTGAGCATACCGCCTGCTTCAACAAGCCGTATAAGTAGCGCGCGAAGCTCTGGCCCGGCCTCATGGTTGGTGCTCGCCTCCTCAAGCACGCGTAGCAGCTTGAGAGGCTCGAGTGCGATGCCGATCCATCGCTCCACAGCTCCGAGCAACGTTGAATAGGCTGATGCTGACAAAGTAGCGAGCAAACGGTCCGGGCCGAATCGCGGCACCAGCAAACTATGGCCATGAACCAGCTTGCCTAGCGGTTGGCCTCCCCACAGCACGCGGCCCCCTCTGAGTTCGAGCTGTGCCTTGCCATCGTCAATTGCAGAGGCAAGCGAATTGGCGCGCTGGTCAAGCAATGCGGGCACATGCCTTTCAGCAGCTGCGAAGAGCAATTTGCGGTCGGCGTGGCGGGCCTCGGGATCGACATCGAAGCGGAAACCCACAAGCTTGCCAACATACTCATCCTCGACGAGCACCTTATCTCCGTCGAGCCGGAACGAAAGCAATTCGGCATCGGGACCGAGATTCTTCATCAGCACGGTCGTGCGGCGATTGATGAAGCGCTCCGTCAACCGCGCGTGCAGGGCATCGGAAAGTCGCGCTTCAACCGCGCGCGCGCGGCCTGCCATTTCGTCTTTCGCCAGCACCCAGTCGGGCCGCTGGGCTATATAGGCCCAGCTGCGGATCGCGGCGATGCGTCCCTGTAGCGCGTCGATATCGCCCGAGACGATGTCGAGATTGGCGATTGCCTGCGCGACGTAATCGGACCCGAGCTGGCCGTGGCGCAGATCTTGCCAAAGGCGGGAAATAAACCGTGCATGGGTCTCCACGCCCTGCTGGCGGAAATCAGGAAGCGAGCAGGCTTCCCAGAAGCGGGCAACCATCGGCCGAGACTGCACATTAGAGGCGATGTCCGGTTCCTCAGCCAGCCGCTTCAGAACGGCGAGATCGATCGCTTCGGTCGCAGGTTCTAGTTCGGGAAGTCCAGGCGGTGCTTCGAGATCTTTGATCAGGTCAGCAAGGCTGGCGAACCGGGGTTCTGCTTCTCGCCAGAACAGCTTGGTGATCGGCGCGAACCGGTGTTCCTCGATTGCATAGACTTCTTCATCCGTGAATTGCGCGTCATGGCGGGCGGTTCCGGTCAATGTGCCGAACGAACCATCTTGTTGGTGGCGGCCCGCTCGTCCCGCGATCTGTGCCATCTCTGCTGGGCTCAGGCGGCGCTGCCGCATGCCGTCGAATTTCGAAAGTCCGGCAAAGGCGACATGGCGAACATCGAGATTGAGGCCCATGCCGATTGCATCGGTGGCAACGAGGTAGTCGACTTCGCCAGACTCGTAGAGATCCACCTGGGCGTTGCGGGTTTGTGGCGAGAGCGCGCCCATCACGACGGCAGCTCCGCCGCGAAACCGCCTCAGCATTTCGGCGATGGTGTAGACCTGCTCTGTGGAAAAAGCGACGATAGCACTGCGTGGAGGGATGCGAGAAAGCTTCTTTGCCCCGGCATGGCTCAGGGTGGAAAAGCGCGGCCGGCTCACAACTTCGGCTTCGGGGACGAGCGATCTGACCATGGGCTCCAGTGTTGCCGAGCCGAGTATCATGGTCTCCTCACGCCCGCGCGCATGAAGGAGGCGATCCGTGAAGATGTGCCCCCGCTCGCGGTCTGAGGCAAGTTGAGCTTCGTCGATCGCGACGAAGGCGAGGTCGCTGTTCGTCACTGGCATGGCTTCGGCTGTGCACAGCAGCCAGCGCGCATCCTTGGGTTCGATCCGCTCTTCGCCGGTGATCAAAGCAACTCGGTTTTCACCCTTAATCGCGCAAACGCGGTCATAAACTTCACGTGCCAGCAGCCGTAGCGGGAAACCGATAGCACCGCTGGAATGAGCACAAAGTCGCTCGACGGCGAGATGCGTTTTACCGGTATTGGTTGGACCCAGAACTGCCTTTACCTCGGCGGGCTGGTTGCATCGCGCATCGGAAGGCGTGAGGGTGGCCATTTCCGGCGGAGTTTTACACCCCCGCTTATCGCTCGCAAGGCCCGCCCTGCCGAAGGTCTGCCCATCCATCCACAGGATTAGGGCGGTGTTAACCTTGAGAGTGCAGAGAATTCCATGGAAATAGCCCCCGAAGCTGGAAGACAGGGCCGCACCATTGCTGAACGCGCGCGATCATATCGGCCAATCCTCGGACGATGCGCCAGTTGAGCCCGTATCGGGCCAGGTCCCGCAGGCAGGCGATCCCGTGCTTGCAGGCAGCCCGGATGCCGCGCCCAGCGAATCCCAGCAACCACTTCTTTCCGAGAAGGTTTGCAAAGATCTGGCCGGAGTCAAATCGAGGATTGAAAAGCGGCTCGAAACGGCTGACCTCACGCCCGATCTCGCCCAGGACATCGGCAGTGGCCGTTGGTTTCGCGGCATAGGCACTTTGTTTGGTCTTGGCCTTGTTTCCCTGTCCGATCGTCCTCACCCCGCCCTGGGCCAACATCAGCAGGACCAACACGGCGACGAACATC
>JAQWKP010000111.1 GCA_029247785.1 Novosphingobium sp. | reverse complement strand
ACCAACCGCAGTTCCCGCAGGCGCGGTGCGGATCTTGACCTTGCCGGCGCCGAAGCGCCCCAGGCCGTCGTGATGCAGCGTGCGGCCTTCCTTGAGCGGCACGCGAACCATCTTCTTCTTGGCAGCTGCAGTCGCCTTGGTGATAGCCTCGGGAACTTCCCGAGCCTTGCCATGGCCGAAACCGGCCCGGCCCTTGCCGTCACCAACTACGACCAGCGCAGCGAAACCGAATCGCTTGCCGCCTTTGACAGTCTTAGAAACGCGGTTGATATGGACGAGTTTTTCGATCAGCTCCTCGCCATCGTCATTGCCGCCTCGACCACCGCCTCGGCGATCATCGCGACCACCACGGCCGCGACCGCCGCCCCGGCCACGTCCGCCGCCCCGGTCGCCGCGTCCGCCACGTCCATCTGGGCGACCACCACCCGGCGCTGCTGCTGGTGCTGCAGGAGCAGCTTCTGTTGCCGGAGCTGCCGGTTCGGGCGCTGTCTCGGCGGCAGGAGCCGCTTCAGCCGGAGCGGCCTCAGGAGCAGCTTCAGCCGGCGCAGCTTCAGGCGCGACGGTTTCAGGAGCCGCTTCAGGAGCGGCGGTTTCAGGAGCTGCAGCCGGTGCTGCTTCCTCGCCAGCGTTTTCGGTGTTCTCGGTATCTTTGGAATCTGGCATCATCAAAACTCCAACCCGCCTTCGCGCGCAGCATCGGCCAGCGCCTTGACGCGGCCATGAAACAGGAAACCGCCGCGATCGAACACAACGGAAGTCACACCGGCCTTCTTGGCAGCTGCGGCGAGATCTTTGCCGACCTTAGCTGCCGCATCGGAATCAGCACCCTTGCCGCCCATCGAATTGGCAGCAACCAGCGTGCGGCCATCGCCATCGTCGATGATCTGGGCATAGATATGCTTGCCGGTGCGATGCACAGACAGCCGGGGTCGTCCGGCCGAGGTGGCCTTGAGCGCGCTGCGAACCCGGCGACGCCGGCGTTCGAAAAGAGTTAGCTTGGCCATTACTTCTTCTTCCCTTCCTTGCGGAAGACATACTCGCCGCGATATTTGATGCCCTTCCCCTTATAGGGTTCAGGCTTCCTCCAGCGGCGGATTTCGGCGGCAACCTGGCCAACCATCTGCTTGTCGATGCCAAAGATTTCGACCGTGGTGTTATCGGGCGTCTTGACCTCAATACCCTCGGGAATCTTGTAATCAACATCGTGGCTGAAACCGAGCTGCAGCTTGAGCACCTTGCCCTGGGACTGCGCGCGATAGCCAACACCGGTGATCTCCAGAACCTTGGAAAAGCCTTCCGTGACACCTTCGATGAGGTTGGAAACCAGCGTCCGTTGCATGCCCCATTGGCCGCGCGCGTCCTTGCCATCATTGGCGGGCTTGACCGAGATCTGCCCCTCTTCGAGCGCGACACTAACGAGCTCGGACAAGCCCATAGTGAGAGTGCCCTTGGGACCTTTGACGGTCAGAGTACCGTCCGTGATGTCGGCGGTGACCCCGCTCGGGATCGCCACCGGCTGCTTGCCGATACGACTCATCAGAACACCTCCGCCAGCACTTCGCCGCCGACATTCTCGGTGCGCGCTTCGGCATCCGAAAGCACGCCTCGCGGTGTCGAGACGATGGTGATGCCAAGACCGTTGCGCGTGATCGGTAGCTCCTTGCTACCTGAATAGACGCGGCGCCCCGGCTTCGACACACGGGCGACATGCTTGATCGCAGGTTCGCCCTCGAAATATTTCAGTTCAATCCGCAACTGCCCATGCTTGCCGGTCTCGTCCTCGCTGTAACCACGAATATAGCCTTCGCGCTGAAGCACTTCGAGCACCCGAGCACGCAGCTTGGAAGCTGGTGACAGGACGGAATCCTTCTTGGCCTGTTGGCCGTTGCGGATACGGGTGAGCATATCACCCAGGGGGTCGGTCATCGCCATTTGCGTATTCCCTTACCAGCTCGACTTGGTGACGCCGGGGATCATGCCCTTGTTGGCAAGATCGCGCAGCTCGATGCGGCACAAGCCGAATTTGCGGTAATAACCACGCGGACGGCCGGTCGTGACGCAACGATTGCGGACACGGGTCGGGTTACCGTTGCGCGGAATCTCAGCCATTTTCAGGCGTGCGATCAGGCGCTCGGAATCGTCGAGCGACTTATCGTCGGCAATCGCCTTCAGCTTGGCATATTGCGCCGCATATTTCTTGACGAGCTTCTTGCGTCGCTCGTTTTTGTTGATCGAACTCAGTTTCGCCATGGACTTAAGCTCTCTTCTTCTTCCTTTGAACCCTCGCAAAAGCGGGGGTCTCGTTAATCCTGGTCGCGCCTGCCTGCACGAAGTTCCCACCTAAGCGGAAACGCGCAGACGTCATGCGGCCTCCTTCTCTTCGGCCTCTTCCTTTGGGAACGGGAAACCGAACAAACTCAGCAACTCACGCGCTTCATCGTCCGTCCGAGCCGTCGTGGTCACGACGACGTCGAGGCCACGAACCTTCTCGATCCTGTCGTAGCTGATCTCTGGAAAGACGATCTGCTCCTTCAGGCCCATCGCGTAATTGCCATTCCCGTCGAAGCTCTGCGGGTTGAGGCCGCGAAAGTCTCGGATGCGCGGCATCGCAATGGTAACAAGCCGGTCGAGAAACTCGAACATGCGGTCGCGCCGCAAGGTCACCATGCAACCGATCGGCATGCCTTCGCGCAGCTTGAACTGAGCGATCGACTTCTTCGCCTTGGTGATCACCGGCTTCTGCCCGGCGATCAGCTCCATTTCCTCAAGCGCAGTCGCGACCTTCTTCTTGTCCTGAGTCCCTTCGCCCACGCCCATGTTAAGCGTGACTTTCAAAACCTTCGGAACCTCGAAGCGGTTCTTATAGCCGAACTTCTCGGTCATCGCCTTGACGATTTCCTCGTCATAGCGCTTGCGCAACCGCGGCGCGTATTGATCAGCCATCGATCGTCTCCCCGGACTTCACGGCCACACGGATCTTCTTGCCGTCCTTTTCTTCGAACCGCACACGGGTAGGCTTGCCATCCTTGGGATCAGCAACAGCAACCTTCGAAATCGCCATCGGAGCCTCGCGGCGGTCGATCCCGCCCTGCGGATTCTCCTGAGTGGGCTTGCGGTGACGAGTCGCGACATTGATTCCGGCGACCAGTATCTTGCCTTGCTTAGGCATGACCTGAAGGACAGTGCCGCTGCGGCCCTTGTCCTTGCCCGAACGCACGACGACATTGTCGCCCTTCTTGATCTTGCTGGAACCCATCACAGCACCTCCGGCGCTAGGCTGATGATCTTCATGAAGCCCTTGGCGCGCAACTCACGCACGACAGGTCCGAAGATGCGGGTGCCGATCGGTTCTTCGGTCTTGTTGATCAGCACGGCGGCGTTGCTATCGAAACGGATCGAGCTGCCATCGGGACGACGCACATCCTTACGAGTGCGCACGATAACGGCGCGATGCACGTCACCCTTCTTCACGCGGGCGCGCGGCTGCGCTTCCTTCACCGACACCACGATGACATCGCCGACACTTGCAGTCCGGCGCTTCGAGCCGCCCAGCACCTTGATGCACTGGACGCGCTTCGCGCCGCTATTGTCCGCGACGTCAAGATTGGATTGCATCTGGATCATCGATCCGGTTCCTTCTCACTGGCTTGCCGAAACCCGTCCGGCAGTCCCAAAAATTTCTTGCCTTGGCCTACCCGAGGGTCAGCCCTGCGCGGCCTCCACGTCGAGATCGGCTTCCACTGCGGCTGCTTTGCCGGCCTGAACGCGATCGATCACCTTCCACGTCTTGGTCTTGGAGATCGGTTTGGTCTCCTCGATGCGGACGCGCTCGCCCGACTTGAATGTATTGTCCTCGTCATGCGCACGATAGCGCTTCGAACGGCGGATAATCTTGCCGTAAAGCGGATGCTTCACCTTGCGCTCGACCAATACGGTGACGGTCTTGTCGGACTTGTCGGAAACAATGGTCCCGGTCAGGATACGTTTGGGCATGGTTGTCTCCTCAGGCCCCGGATTTCACGGCTTCGGCGGCGCCGACGCGCTGGATCTGCAAAGTCTTGATGCGCGCGATATCGCGGCGGACTTCCCTGATGCGCGCGGGGCGCTCAAGCTGGTTGGTCGCTGCCTGAAAGCGCAGGTTGAACTGCTCGCGCTTGAGCTCGGCAAGCTCGACAGAAAGCTGGTCATCAGTCTTGGTGCGCAAGTCCTCGACGCGGGCAGAATTCTTATCAGCCATTAGCTGTCTCCCCCCAGATGAGAGGTGTCGCCCAGACGCGCCACGATCTTGGTCTTGATCGGCAGCTTCATCGCCGCGCGCTCGAACGCCAGCGCCGCCACCCGACCGGAAACACCGTCAAGCTCGAACAGGATACGCCCCGGTTTGACGCGGGCAGCCCAGTATTCGACCGAACCCTTGCCCTTGCTCTGGCGGACTTCGGCAGGCTTCTTCGAAACAGGCACATCGGGAAAGATGCGGATCCACAAACGCCCCTGGCGCTTGATCGCGCGGGTAATCGCCCGGCGCGCTGCCTCAATCTGGCGAGCAGTAACCCGCTCAGGCTCCAGCGCCTTCAGCCCATAGGAGCCGAAGTTGAGCTGGGTGCCACCCTTGGCTTTGCCATGGATGCGGCCCTTGTGTGCCTTGCGGAACTTGGTTTTTTTCGGTTGCAGCATGGTTCTAGCCTAGCCCTATGATCCTCAGCGCGCCGGTCGCACGCCGGAGGTCTGCGCGTCCAGCATTAGCCGGTCCTGCGCCAACGGATCGTGGGCGAAGATTTCGCCCTTGAATATCCAGCACTTGATTCCGATGATGCCATAAGCAGTCTTCGCTTCGGCCTCCGCGTAATCGACATTGGCACGCAATGTGTGGAGCGGCACGCGGCCTTCGCGATACCACTCGACGCGAGCGATCTCGGCGCCACCAAGGCGACCACCGCAAGTGATCTTGATGCCTTCCGCACCCAGCCGCAGCGCAGATTGCACCGCGCGCTTCATCGCACGCCTGAACGCAACGCGACGGATCAGCTGGTCGGCCACACCCTGGGCAACGAGCTTGGCGTCGATTTCAGGCTTCCTGATTTCGACAATGTTGAGCTTGACCTCGCTGTCGGTCATCGTCGCAAGCTTCTGGCGCAGCTTCTCGATATCCGCGCCCTTCTTGCCGATGATCACACCGGGTCGAGCGGCGTAAACCGAAACGCGGCATAGCTTCGCGGGGCGCTCTATGACGACTTTAGAGATCGCAGCCTGCGGCAGACTGTCGATGATGTATTCGCGGATCTTGATGTCTTCCTCAAGCAGGCTGCGATACTCACTGCCTTCCGCGTACCAGCGGCTGTCCCAAGTCCGGTTGATCTGCAGGCGGAGCCCGATCGGATTGCTCTTTTGACCCATGGCTCAGACCTCCTCCTCGACTTCGCGCACGATAATGCGCAGCCGACTGAATGGTTTCAGGATGCGCGTGGACTTGCCGCGGCCGCGCGCATGCCAGCGCTTCATGGTGATCGCCTTGCCGACGCTCGCCTCGGCGACGACCAGAGCATCGACATCGAGATTATGGTTGTTCTCGGCATTGGCAATCGCCGAAGCGAGGACCTTCCTGGCCTCGACGGCCATGCCCTTGCGCGAAAAGCTCAGGATATTCAGCGCGTCCTCAGCCTTCTTGCCGCGGATCAGACCAGCGACAAGATTGAGCTTCTGCGCCGACCCACGAATGGTGGTGCCAACAGCCAGCGCCTCGTTCTCGCCGACGCGGCGGGGTGCCTTCTGCTTGCTCATCAGCGCTTGCCCTTCCTGTCAGCGGAATGGCCATAGTAAGATCGGGTCGGCGAAAATTCGCCGAGCTTGTGACCAACCATGTCCTCGCCGACCGAGACCGGGATGAACTTCTGGCCATTATAGACGTTGAACGTCAGGCCGACGAACTGCGGCAAGATCGTCGAACGACGCGACCAGGTCTTGATAGGACTGGAGCGCGTGCCCTGTTCCTGCGCGGCTTCCGCCTTCTTGAGCAGGTACAGGTCGACAAAGGGGCCTTTCCAGACGGAACGTGCCATTATCGCTTACCTCTTCTTCTTGGCGTGGCGCG
>JAQWKP010000100.1 GCA_029247785.1 Novosphingobium sp. | reverse complement strand
TTCCAACTCCCATTCTGCGACGCTCTTCTGCGCACGCACTTCGCCATCCATGCTGATCGCGACGGTTTCAACGCCGAGTTCGGCAAGCATGTCTAGCTTCGATTTGAGATCATCGAGTTGGTTGCGGCACAAGGGACAATGATAGCCGCGATAGAAGATCAGCATGGTGAACAGCGGTGGCTTGCTGTCAGCAAGGACGAAGCGCCCGCCGCCGACAAACGGCAAGTCGAGCGCAGGAACTGGCTTGAGCGGCATCAGGCGGTGCATCGAGTGTCTCCTAAACTGATTAGACCAATATACCATATTCGCGTGGCACGCCGCCAAGGTTTCAGCGGCGACGACCCTGGTGGCGAATGTTACCAGGCCGTCCGCGCTTGCTGGCCAAATGCTTGCCCTTGCGTTTTAACCCAGGCGGCCTGCCCCGCCGCTCGACCGGACTGCTAGCGCCTTCCTCAAGCTCGAACTTCATCGCGCCGGTCAGTGGATTGGCCTCGGCAAGCCGCAGGCGCAGGCGGTCGCCGACGGCGAAGCGCGTGCCGGTCTCCTCGCCTTCTAGAACCTGTGCCTTCTCGTCATAGCCAAAGCGTTCCGCGCCTAGCGTGGAGACCGGCACAAGCCCGTCGCCGCCCAAACCGACAATTGTCGCGAAGAAGCCGAATTTCTGAACCCCGGTAATTCGCGTTTCGAATACTTCGCCAACACGTGACGAGAGCCAGGCTGCCATGTAGCGATCGACGGTTTCGCGCTCGGCCGCCATCGCGCGGCGTTCGGCCGTGCTGATTGCATCGCTAATGCGGCCAAGGTCTTCGCGATCCTGCTCAGACAGGCCTGTACTGCGCGGCAGCCTGGCCTTGGGCGCGGCTTGCTCCAGCTTGAAGCCATCACCTAATGCGCGGTGCACCAACAGGTCGGAATAGCGCCGGATCGGCGAGGTGAAATGGGCATAGCTGGCCAGCGCCAAACCGAAATGACCGACGTTGGTTGGGCCATAATAGGCCTGGGTTTGGCTTCTCAGTATGGCCTCCATAACCAGCGCCTTTTCAGCCTCATCGGAGACATCCTTGAGCAAGCGGTTAAACAGGCCGGGTGTAATGACCTGCCCCATCGCCAGCTTGCGATCGAAGGTGGCAAGGTAGTCCTTCAAGGCAATTAGCTTTTCGCGGCTTGGCGTTTCATGCAAGCGATAGACAACGGGAGCCAGCTTGCTCTCAAGCGACTTGGCTGCCGCTACATTGGCGGAGATCATGAAGTCCTCGACGACGCGATGGGCATCGAGGCGTTCGCGCAGCGCGATTTCGGCAATCCGGCCCTGATCATCGAGCACAACCCGGCGCTCAGGCAAGTCGAGGTCGAGCGGATCGCGGTTTTGCCTGGCCGCTTCCAGTGCCCGCCAGCAATCCCACAAGTTCTGCAGGTTTGGCCTGGCCTTGCCAGAATCGATGCGTTCCTGCGCATCCTCATAGGAAATGACTTCGTCGATCCGGACGATGGCGCGGGTAAAGCGCCAATCTGTTAGCTTCCCTCCAGCGTCGATTTGCATGTGGCAGACCATCGATGCACGGTCTTCGTCCTGTCGCAGGCTGCATACATCGGCTGAAAGAATTTCCGGCAGCATCGGAACGACGCGGTCAGGGAAATAGACTGAATTGCCGCGCTTCCTTGCTTCCTTGTCAAGCGCCCCTCCCGGCCGAACATAGTAGCTCACATCAGCAATGGCGACGACCGCGGTAAAGCCCCCCTTACCGTCCGGCTCTGCCCAGATCGCATCATCATGGTCCCTCGCATCGCTTGGGTCGATGGCGATGATCGGAAGCGCGCGCAAATCCTCTCGCTCTTCCTGGAGCAGCGGCAGTTCTGCCGCCAGTTCTGCCTCGGCAATGACATCATCGGAAAAGGCATTGGGAATGCCGTATTTGTGGATCGCAATCAGGCTGAAGGCGCGCGGGGCCAGGGGATCGCCAAGAATTTCGGTAACTTTGACGCCATGTCTCGGCCCCCTGCCGACGGATTCCGCCAGCACCAGCTTGCCTGCCACTGCCCCACCAAGGTCGCTGATAGGAGCGGAGTGACGAATGCGCCGGTCGGTCGGTGCGAGCCATGCCTTGCCGGCCCCGTCCACTTCGACAACCCCAAGCAGCTGTTCCTCTCGCACAGGTAGCTTCTTGATTGGAAATGCACGCCAGCCCGCATTCGATTCCTCGGTCCGGGCGAGTACACGATCACCCTTCTTGACCGCGGAGCCCCTCCCCTTTTCGATCAGTCGCAGACGCGGCGGTGGGCTTGCATCGTCGGGCTTCCAGCTCTCGGGAATGGCGATAGCTTCACCATCCTCAATATCGACGACACGCAATACCGTGACCTTGGGTAGGCCGCCCATGCGGTGGAATGCTGTCTTCTTTCCGTCCACCAGGCCTTCCTCAGCCATATCCTTGAGTAGCGCCTTGAGCTTGATCTTCTCCTGGCCCTTGAGCCCGAATTCACGCGCGATCTCACGCTTGCCGGCAGGCCTGGGCGATTGCCCAATGAAGTCGAGTATCTGCTGGCGCGATGGCAGGCCAGGTGCTGGTTTTTTAGGTTTGGGCATCGCGGGCTTGTGGGCTCTAGCTCAGCGGTGAGCAAGCCTGTCGCACTGTGTGGCTGTGAATGGCAATCAGGCCGTGAATGACGTGTCACCATAGCGATTGGGACCTTCAGTCGATTTCATGACCCCGAAGATAATGACGATGATCGGCGCGATCCATCCCAACAGGCCATAGGCCATGAGACCCTGCTGGCTTTCTATATAGGCCGTCATGTCCTCGGGGTTCATCGAAGTCGCCATCATCTGCTGCATGCGTTCGATCTGGTTGATACTGAAGAGTGCCGCCACCATCTGGGCCGCAAAGGCTAGCGCTGCCCACCATCCAGAATGGTCTGAATCATGCAACCGGCGCACAAAAGATGCAGCGAGCAACAGGGCTATAACTAGATTGGTGCCAAGCGATACCCACACAGTCGAGCCCATTCCCACGGCCATTTGCGAAGTCATCTGAAGAGTCATTTCCTCTTCGGACATCCCGGCTTGCGCGCCCTCGAACGCGGCCGCAAATATCGTGACAAACATAGGGATGACCATCAACAGGGTGACGACCATGTTGAGAATGAACAGGAACAAAACGTAGTACCAGAACGCCTGCCGGGCATCGCGACCTGAAAAATTGGCCAGATTGGCCAGGCCATACTTAATCGCTTCCAGCATTGCGTTCGCTCCCGTTTCAATAGGCCCGCGCTACATAGATCAGTTCGACCGCAGGCTTGCCGGTGAAAATGCAAGTGCCCGCAACTGGCTTAGAGCCCATCGGCGTGTTGCGGACCGTCAGTTTGAGTTCCTTGAGCTGTTTGACGACAGCTTCAAGCTCGTCACCCATAGGACGCGACCAGGCCAGTTCGACCCAACCCGGGTAGTGCTTATCCTCGGCGTAAAAATCGGAGAGCGCATCGAGACTATCAATGCCGCGCACAATATTCGCGTCGTGCCTGGCCTTTGCCTCCTTGAACAGAGAGGTCTGGATATCCTCAAGCTCGGCAGCGGCGAGGGCGACGAATTTGTCCCGAGCAGACGCCGAAAAATTAGGCTTGCCCTGCTCGTTCCACAGACGGTCGCGGCGCAACGTTGTGACTTGACCCGCTGCAGCATCGCGTCCGCCAATTTCAAGGATCAGAGGCGCACCTTTCTTGACCCATGCCCAGCGCTTTTGGGTCGCCTTCCCAGGGCGCTTGTCGACCAATACGCGAACCCGTTCGCCGCAAGCATGTTGCGCAACAAGCGTGCAGCGAATTTCGTCACAATAGGCGAGCAGCGCCTCGTCCTCATCATTGTCGCGCAGCATTGGCAGGATCACCACTTGATGCGGCGCAACCTGCGGCGGAACCCGCATGCCGTCGTCGTCGCCATGGGTCATGATAAGCCCGCCGATCAGGCGAGTTGAGGCTCCCCAGCTGGTCGTGTGGCAGAATTGTTGCGCGCCGTCCTTGTCCTGATACTGGATGCCTGCGGCCTTGGAAAAACCGGTGCCAAGATAATGCGAGGTGCCGGCTTGCAATGCTTTGCCATCCTGCATCATAGCTTCGATGCTATAGGTCGAAACCGCGCCGGGAAAGCGCTCATTCTCTGGCTTTTCGCCTGCGATCACCGGCATGGCGAGTTCGGCTTCGGCAAAGCTGCGATACAACTCGAGCGCGCGTAGCATTTCCTCCATTGCACCCTCGCGATCCGTGTGGGCGGTATGGCCTTCCTGCCACAGGAATTCGCTGGTTCTCAGAAACATTCGCGTGCGCATTTCCCAGCGCACGACATTGGCCCACTGATTAGTGAGCATTGGCAGATCGCGCCAGCTCTGGATCCAGCGCGCCATTGCTGCGCCGATGACAGTTTCCGAAGTCGGCCGCACAATCAGCGGTTCTTCCAACTTGGCCTCGGGATCAGGCACCAGCGCCCCGCCCTCGCCCGCGATCAGGCGATGATGCGTGACGACGGCCATTTCCTTGGCGAAGCCTTCGACATGCTCTGCTTCCTTGGCGAAATAACCAATCGGAATGAACAGCGGAAAGTAGCAATTCTCAACCCCGGCGGCCTTGATCCGGTCATCCATCAGCCGCTGGATGCGCTCCCAGATGCCGTAACCCCAAGGCTTGATGACCATGCAGCCTCGCACGCCCGATTCCTCGGCCATTTCGGCCTCGGAAATAACCTCTTGATACCATAGAGCGAAATCATCCTCGCGCTTGGTCGATAGGGCATGACGGATTGCGGACACGGACGCAGGCTCTTTCCGAAAATTAGTGGGTCGAACAGTCATTGGATCAGGTCTGAGGCAGGATGCGCTGGCGCCTATTTGCCAATTGCGTCAAGCCGCGACTGCATCTCGGCCATCTGTTCACGCAGCGCTGCCAAGTCAGAGTCTCGAGCGGAATCGTCATCATTTGATCGCGAACCTGGAAGGAATGCCGCAGCCGCAGTCTTGAACATGGCGATGTTCTGCTCGGCAAGCTTCGCTAGC
>JAQWKP010000096.1 GCA_029247785.1 Novosphingobium sp. | reverse complement strand
GATGATGGTCAACGGCTATACTGCCGGGGCAAAGCTGCACATCACCAGCTATCTGACGGTGCAATATTGCGGCATGAAGAATTTCGGCAAGGTCTATGGGGTGATCACCAGCCTGGTTGCGATTGGCGCCGGGATCGGGCCTGTCCTGGCGGGGCTGATCTATGACACTCTGGGCAGCTATGAGCCGTTCCTGTCGAGCGGTGCGATAGCTTTGGGTATTTCGGCGGTTCTGCTGCTGAGCCTGCCGCGTTATCCGGATTGGAGTGCGCCCTCAGGTGGGAAATTTGCCGCTGCCTGAGCGGTTCTAGCAAGGAAGTCGAGCCATGACCCAGCAGCAACGCACTGCCACGCAGGAATGGAAGAGCGGCTGGAAGCTGGTGATGGCTGCGGCAGTCGGCTTTTCGTTCTTCTCGGTGCTGCTTGCCGGAACCGGGCTATTCATGGGGCCGCTGGGCGATGAATTCGGCTGGAGCCGAACGCTGCTCTCGTCTGGCCCGTCCATCGCGACGATCGTCACTGCCGTGCTGTCTCCATTCTATGGCGCGCTGATCGACCGCTTCGGGACGCGTAAGCTGGCCCTGCCGGGCATTATTCTGACGATGCTGGCGATATCGGCGATGAGCCAGGCCAATGGCTCGCAGACGCAATGGGTGCTGCTGTGGCTGGGCTTCGGATTGATGTCGACGACCATCAAATCGACAGTCTGGACTGCCGCGGTGGCTGGCGTGTTCGTGCGCGGGCGCGGACTGGCGATCGGGGTGACCGTTGCCGGTACTGCTATCTCGCAGTCGCTGGTTCCGATCATCGGCAACAGCCTGATCGCCGAATTCGGCTGGCGCGGGGCGTTCGTCTGGCTTGGCCTGGGCTGGGGCCTGATCACCTTCCTGCTCTGCTACCTGTTTCTCTATGACGTGCATGACCGCGAGAAAGAGCGGCTCCGGAAATCCGGTGAGGCCGTGGAAGGGCAGTCGGTCCGGGTTGATCTGCCGGGTCTGACGATCGCGCAGGCCTGGCGCAATTCGGCGTTGTGGCGCGTCGCGCTCTCGACCTTCATCGTCATGTTGCTGACCATCGGGCTTGGCATCCACCTGTTTCCGATTCTTACCGAATCGGGCGTCTCGCGCACTAATGCGGCCTGGCTGACCGGGATGATGGGTGTTGCCGGGATCGTCGGTAAGCTCGTTACCGGCTCCCTGCTCGACAAATATCGCCCCAACTGGATCGGCGGGTTGACAATGGGGGTGACGGCGCTCGCGTTCTTCCTGCTGATCGACGGCATCATGTCAATGCCCACGATCATCCTTGCCATGCTGGTCAATGGCTATGCCGCCGGCACCAAGACCCAGATCTGCAGTTTCCTGGCGGTCGGCTATGGCGGGATGAAGAATTACGGCAAGATCTACGGGGTGATCGCGGCGAGCATGGCGGCGGCTTCGGCGTCCGGGCCGCTGGTCGCCGGCTGGATCTACGATAACGCTGGAAATTATGAGCCGTTCCTTTGGGCCGGCGTGGTCGGGTGCACCATTGGTGGGATGCTGCTGTTCAGCTTGCCGGCCTATCCGAAATGGGACGAGGAGTTACTCGCTAAGGGCGCAGTTCCGGCTTGAATCAAGTTGCGGCTGATTCCGAGCTAAGCCGCCAGTTCCAACGGTTCAATCTCGCCATCCAGGTAAAGCTTCTTGGCCTTGGCGCGGCTCAGCTTGCCTGAGCTGGTGCGCGGCAAGGAGCGCGGTGGGACTAGCTCAACGACGCAATTCATGCCGGTGATCGAGCGCACCTTCTCGCGGATATCGCCATGCAAACGTTTGCGATCTACGGGATCGGAGATTCGGCAATGGACCAGCACGGCAGGTACTTCCTCGCCGCCTTCGGTTTCCAGCGCAAAGGCGGCGATGTCGCCCTGATGGAAGCCGGGCAGCTGCTCAACCGCCCATTCAATATCCTGCGGCCAGTGGTTCTTGCCATTGATAATGATCATGTCCTTGGCGCGGCCGACGATGAACAAATAGCCATCGACCATATAGCCCATGTCGCCGGTATCGAGCCATCCATCGACCATGCAGGCCTCGGTGGCCTCGGGATCGCGGAAATAGGAATGCATCACGCTGCTGCCCCGGCACCATACCTTGCCGATGCGATGGTCACCGAGAATTTCGCTGTTCTCTCCGCGAATTTCGAGTTCCATGCCGCGCACCACCTTGCCGCAATTGACGATGGCGCGATAGCGGGCGGGCCTGGAAAGGTCGCGGGGGCTGCCCGACAGCCGCTCTTCCTCGACCAGCTCGACGCGGATGCCTTCGCCCGGCGGCATCAGAGTGACCGCGAGCGTGCTTTCAGCAAGGCCGTAGCTTGGCATGAATGAGCTTGCCTGGAAGCCGGCATCGGCGAAGGCTTCGACGAAACCTTGCATCACGTCGGGGCGGATCATGTCTGCACCATTGCCGGCAAGGACCCAGCGCGACAGATCGAAGCGCTCAGCGACATGAGTCTGGCTGGAGACGCGCCTTGCGCAGATGTCATAGCCGAAACTTGGCGAGAATGAGCACGATGTGCCCGGATTACGGCTGATCATGTCGAGCCAGGCAAGCGGGCGGCGAGCAAAATCTTCGGTCCGCAGGAAGTCAGTTGATACCTGGTTGCCGATCATCGACAGGAAGCAGCCGACCAGGCCCATGTCGTGATACCACGGCAGCCAGGAAATGCAGCGGTCTGTCTCGCGGAACTTCATGCCATGGGCATGGCTGGCAAGATTGGCCACCAGCCCCTTGTGAGTGATCGCCACACCGTGCGGGAAGCGGGTCGATCCCGAGGAATATTGCAGGAAGCAGAGGTCGTCGGGTTTGGGGCGCGGCAGTTTGATCTCGGGAGCAGGTTGGCTGGCGAATTGCTCCCAGCTCATTGCCTTGCAGCCCTGTTGTTCGGCTGCGGCGATGGCCATCCCGGCCAGCTCTTCAGGATAAAACAGCCATTTCGGCTCTGCGCTGCGCATCTGCACCGCAATTTGGTCGATGTAACTGTCCTTGCCGCCGAAACTGGTTGGCAGTGGCAGTGGGACAGGCAATGCCCCAGCATAGATTGCACCGCAGAACAGGGCGGCGAAATCCGGCCCAGTCTCGGCGACCAGGGTTATCCGGTCACCGGCGGCAACGCCCATGGCGATCAGGCGCTTCGCGGCAATAAGCGCATCCTCGCGCAGTTCTGAATAAGGGTAGACGCGGATCAGCTTTCCACGCGGATCGTGAAAATTGAAGCCGCGCTTGCCCTTGGCCGCATAATCCAGCGCATCGCAGAACGTATCGAAGTCCGATCTGCGTCTCGGAAGATCGTCGAGGTAAGGGGTAGGAATAAGTTCCTGATCGGTTTGCGGCACCATCGCTGTGGTGTCGTTCATTTTTGCTAACCCGCTCTTGTTGAACCAAAATCCTGCAAAACCAAAGACCACATGCGGATGCTGACGAGCCGCTTAACCATGAACCTGACGTTGCGAGCACTCCCCATTCCAAGCGGAGTGTGGCACGAATAGGGCAAGATGGCCCGATCTCCACGCATTTCGCGCCCCTTGGATGGCGTCAGGCTCGAGGAGATCGCGCTCGCCTATGCTGCGCGCTATGCGACGAGCCGGGCAAAACTGGAGGCCTATTTGCGGCGCAAGCTGCGAGAGCGTGGCTGGGACGGTGAGAGCGAGCCTCCGGTGCGTGAGATCGCCGAGCGGTTCGTGGAAGCAGGTTATGTCGATGACGCTGCCTTCGCCCGTGCCCGGACCGGAGGATTGCTGAGGCGCGGCTATGGCATGCGTCGGGTCGGGCAGGCGCTTGCCGCTGCCGGGATCGACAAGGAGTTGGCAGAGGAACTGCGACCCGATGAGGCGCATCAGCGCAGGGCGGCGCTGGCGCTGGCTCGAAAGCGCGGTCTCGGACCCTTCGGTATGGAGCGGCCCGACCGGGCGGCGCGACAAAAGCAGATTGCTGCGATGCTCCGCGCGGGCCATTCCTTTGACCAGGCACGCGCACTGATCGATGCCCCTGATATCGAAGCGGCCGAATTATGGGTCGCAGAGGCTGGCGGAGAATCAGAGTGGGATTGAGGTACACGCTGATCGCCGTGTTGCTGGGGCTCACCGCCTGCGCACCCGGAGCTGCAGACTCGGCGGCGACGGCCGGGCAGGAATCGGTCGAAAATCATCGCGAATCCGGCCTCAGGATAATCAGCCTGACGGTCGAGACCAAGACCAAGGCTCAAAGCTTTCGCGTCGAGCTCGCCGGGTCGCGTCTCGAACAGGCAAAGGGTCTGATGTACCGGACCAGTCTCGGGCCGGATGAGGGTATGCTGTTTCCGATGGACCCGCCGCGCAAGGCCGCGTTCTGGATGAGGAACACGGTGATCTCGCTCGATATCATCTACATTGGCACCGACCGGCGGATCCTCAACATCGCTGCCAACACCATCCCCTATGACGAAACTCCGCTGCCTTCCGATGGTGACGCTTCTGCGGTTCTGGAACTGGCGGGAGGCCGGGCGGCCGAACTGGGTATTGCGCCTGGCGACAAAGTTGACTGGTAGAGGGCTGCCACGTCTTGCGTAGGGCCGGTGCTGATTGTAACGCATCGCCCATGAGTTTTCTCTCGAAGATTTTCACCTGGTGGGATGGCGCGACCATCGGCACTTCTGTGTTCAGTGCGCTCAACGGCGAGCATGTCGGGACCGACGCGCAGGGCAATCGCTATTACCGTTCGGCTAAGAAGAAGACGCCTGACGGGCGCGACCGGCGCTGGGTCATTTATGAGGGTGCCAATGACGCCAGCCGGGTTCCGGCCGAATGGCATGGCTGGCTGCATCATTCATTTGACGAGGTGCCGGAAAGTCATTTGCCGCCGGCGCATATCTGGGAAGTCGATTATACGCCCAATGCCACCGGCACGCCCCAGGCATATCGCCCGCAGGGAGCGCTTGAGCGCGGCGGCCAGCGCGCGCGGGCGACCGGCGATTACGAAGCCTGGTCACCGGACGCCTGACGGCGCACGCCGCATGAGACCGCTCGCTGCCCTTTGTATTGTCACGCTGCTTGCTGCTTGCGGCAACGAGGATACACCTGTGCAGCAGGCCGGCGAAGAACCCGCCACCGAGGTCAAGGCCGGAGTGGATGCGGTTGCGGCTGGAGAGGGCATTGGCACGCCCAATGCGGACCGTGTGGCAACGCTTGGCCTGCTCAACAAGCGCAACAACATGGCGCAGGACCTGGTGATGAAGACCGGCGAGTCCCGGCGCGTCGGCAATGTCATCTTAAAGCTGGCCAGTTGCGAACGCAGCCTGCCCTGGGAAAAGCCCGAGGAATTGGGTGCATTCGTCCAGCTAATGGTTGAGGAGCGCGCCTCGCCGGGCCAACCGCTTGAATGGAATAAGGTCTTTTCCGGATGGCTGTTCAAACATTCGCCCGCGCTCAATGTCGTCGAGCACCATGTCTATGATGTCTGGGTCAAGGATTGCGCGATGAGCTTCCCGGGCGAGGAAGACAGGCCAAGCTCTTCCGCATCGGCCAGCAGCGCCGTAAATGCCTCGGGTAGCGGTAGCGCAGAAACTACGGCGTCGCCGTCGTCGCCAGCACCCTCTGCGCCAACGCCCGCACCACCACCGGATCCAGCATCGCCCGAATAGGCATGCTGTGCGGATTTCAGCAGTCTCAGATAGCGCTGCTGACTGATTTCCACTGTTCCCAGCGAGGCAAGATGCGGCGTCTGGAATTGGCAATCGAGCAGGCTGGCACCGGCACGGCGCATCGCGGCGACCAGCCAGGCCAGCGCTACTTTTGAGGCATCAGTTGCGTGGGAGAACATGCTCTCACCGCAAAATGCCCCATCGAAGCCGACACCGTATAGCCCGCCGACAAGGCTGGACCCGCCATCTTCGCCCGGCTGCCAGCACTCGATCGAATGGGCGTTGCCGAGGCGGTGCAGTTCTTGATAGCTGGCCTGAATGCGATGGCTGATCCAGCTGCCGCTCTCATCGCCAGCGCGCGGCATGGCGCATTCCTCGACAACCCGGGAGAAGGCCTGGTTGCAAGTCACGGTATAGCGAGAGCGCCGCAATGTTCGGGCAAGCGAGCGGGACAGGTGGAAGCCATCGAGCGGCAGTACCGCGCGGATGCGTGGTTCGATCCAGAATATTTCCGGATCGTCCCGGGCATCGGACATCGGAAAGATACCGCCGCGATAGGCAAGCATCAGCAGTTCTGGCGCGATGATCGAGGGTGGGACGGGGGCGTGCACCTGGATAGTCTAGCAAATCCGCATCGGCTGCGACACCAATTCGCAACACCGGCGGCTCTTGCCTCGCGCCGTGCCAGCCTTTAGAGGCACCGGCTCCCGCAGGAGTGTAGCTCAGCTGGTAG
>JAQWKP010000080.1 GCA_029247785.1 Novosphingobium sp. | reverse complement strand
CTGCAATATATCCTCGCCCTGAATATAGATCGCGCGGAAGGAGCCATCAAGCGCGGCGTCGAGCATGTTGTTGATTCTGAGGCCCGGCTCAGGATCGAGCGTCACGCCCCATTCGGCCTCGAACGTCTCGCGCACCGCCGTGTCGGAGATATGCCGATAGCCGGCCAGCTCATGCGGGAACGCGCCCATATCGCAGGCACCCTGAACATTGTTCTGGCCCCTCAGCGGGTTCACGCCAACGCCCGGCCGACCGATATTGCCGGTAGCCATGGCGAGATTGGCGATGGCCATGACTGCCGAGCTACCCTGGCTGTGCTCGGTCACGCCTAGCCCGTAATAGATCGCGCCATTGCCGCCTGTCGCGTAGAGCCACGCCGCTTCGCGCAACTGAGCGGCAGGAACATGGGTTACGTCTTCGAGGAATTGGGGACTGTGCTTCTCGTCCGCGACGAAGCGCGCCCAGTCGGTAAATTCGTCCCAATCGCAGCGCTCACGAATGAAAGCTTCGTCGGCCAGCTCTTCGGTGACGATGACATGAGCCATGGCGGTCAGCACCGCGACATTGGTGCCGGGGCGCAAAGCGAGGTGGTGGGCAGCTTCAACATGCGGGCTGCGTACAAGGCCGGTCCGGCGCGGATCGACAACAATCAGCTTCGCGCCTTGCCGCAAGCGCTGCTTTATGCGGCTGGCGAATACCGGGTGGGCATCGGCGGGGTTGGCGCCAATGATCAGGATGACATCGGCCTCGGCGACGCTGTCAAAATCCTGAGTGCCGGCAGACGTGCCGAAGGTGGTCTTGAGGCCGTAGCCGGTGGGCGAATGGCAAACTCGCGCGCAATTGTCGATATTGTTGGAGCCGAAGCCGGCACGCACCAGCTTCTGGACGAGGAAGGTCTCTTCATTGGTGCACCGGCTGGAACTGATGCCGCCCAGCGCATTCGGACCGTGTTCGTCGCGGATCGCTGTCAGGCGCGCGGCAGTGAAGGCAAGCGCCTCGTCCCAGCTGACTTCCTGCCACGGTTCGGTGACACTCTGGCGTATCATAGGGGTCGTGATGCGGTCCTGGTGATTGGCATAGCCCCAGGCGAAGCGGCCTTTGACGCAGCTGTGCCCGTGATTGGCCTTGCCGTCTTTCCACGGCACCATTCGCACCAGCTGTTCGCCTTTCATTTCAGCGCGAAACGAACAACCGACGCCGCAATAGGCACAAGTCGTGACGACGCTGCGCTCGGGCTTGCCGAGCTGCTTGACCGACTTTTCCATCAGCGCCGAGGTCGGGCAAACCTGCACGCAAGCCCCGCAACTGACGCATTCGCTCGTGAGAAATGTATCGACAGCCTGCCCGGCGCTGATCTGAGAGGCAAAGCCGCGCCCCTCCATGGTTAGCGCGAAGGTGCCCTGCACCTCGTCGCAGGCGCGCACGCAGCGCGAACAGGCGATGCATTTGTCGGGCGCGAACAGGAAATAGGGATTGGAAAGGTCGGGCGTCTGGCCGAGATGGTGCTCGCCATCATAGCCATAGCGCACATCGCGCAAGCCTACATCGGCGGCCATGTCCTGCAGCTCGCAATCATTATTGGCGCTGCATGTCAGACAGTCGAGCGGGTGGTCGGAGATATAGAGCTCCATCACGCCGCGCCGCAATTTCGCCAGTCGCTCTGTCTGGGTGTGGACGACCAGGCCGTCTTCGGCAGGCGTGGTGCAAGAGGACGGCGTGCCTTTCCGCCCTTCGATTTCGACCAGGCACAGTCGGCAGGAGCCAAATGCCTGCACATTGTCGGTCGCGCATAGTTTCGGGATCGACCCACCTGATAGCGCCGCCGCGCGCATCACTGAAGTGCCTGCAGGCACCGTCACTGCGCGACCGTCGATGGTTAGCGTGACCTTCGTGTTGGCTGCGACGTCGGGCGTGCCGAAATCGGCCTGTCGCTCATAACCCATGGCGCTTCTCCGCTGCCGCGAGATCGGCTGGTGTGTTGATATTAGCAGGTCCCGCGTCACATTTCACGGGTCGCGCGTCGATCGTCTCGACGAAGCGATGCATCGAATGCCTGCCCTTGCCGGAAAGGATCGCCTCAATCGCCTCTGCTGCGGTAGCAGGCCAGAGACCAATCACTGGCTGGTTGGCAAGGAAGGCAGGTGCGGGAGCAAGCAGATCGGGAAGGTTTGCTGGCAGGTCCAGCGAATCGACCCCGCAGGTCAGTACCGTTTCATAGTCCGCGTCGCGCGCATGGTGCAGCGCTGCCGCGATGCCGGCGAGCGGGCCCATGTCGGGGCGCGGCCAGTCGGGAAGCGTGGGGGCCGGGGCCAGTTCGCGTCCGATCACGACTACATGATCGCACCAGCCGGACAGTGCATCGACTGCTCGGGCAATCAGCGTATGTCCACGAATCTCGGCCAGGGCCTTGTCACTGCCGAAGCGGGCGGATTGGCCACCCGCGAGCACCGCCCCCAGGATCATGCGAAATCCTCCGGCCAGTGCTTCAAGGCCGAGAGAACCGGGAACGGTGTAAAGCCGCCCAGCGCACACAGCGAGCTATCGCGCATTACTTCGCACAAATCTTCGAGCAGGGTGACGTCCTCCTCGGGTGAGCGCGCTCCCTTATTGGCATTGTGCATCTGGGGAAGCATCTCAACCGCGTCGGCATCCGGCTTGCCACCCGCGCGGATGCGATCGACCAACTCACCCCCGCGCACCGCGCCGATCCGGCATGGCGTGCATTTGCCGCAGCTTTCAGCAGCGCAGAACTCCATAGCGAAGCGCGCCATTCCGCCCATGTCGACCATATCGTCAAGCACCACTACACCGCCATGGCCGATCAGTGCATCTGCCGCAGTGTAGGCTTCATAGTCGAATGGCAGGTCGAACTGGTCGGGATGGATATAGGCGCCAAGCGGCCCGCCGACCTGCACCGCCTTGACCGGCCTGCCGCTTGCCGTGCCCCCTCCGATGTCGTGGACCAGCTCGTCCAGGGTAATACCGAATGGTACCTCGAATAGCCCGCCGTGGCGAATATTGCCGCCCAGCTGGATCGGCATGGTGCCCTTCGAGCGACCGATACCGATGCTCTCGTAACGCGCCGCGCCGTCTTCGGTCAGGATATGCGAGACGGCTGCGAGTGTGAGCACATTGTTCACCACCGTCGGGCAGCCGAACAAGCCGGAATGGGCGGGCAACGGCGGCTTGGCGCGAACCTCGCCGCGCTTGCCTTCGAGCGAATTGAGCAGCGAGGTTTCTTCGCCGCAGACATA
>JAQWKP010000079.1 GCA_029247785.1 Novosphingobium sp. | reverse complement strand
CTGCAATATCGAGGGCAGTGCCGTGATCGGGTGATGTCCGCACGAACGGTAAGCCCAGCGTGATATTCACACCTTCGTCGAAATGGAGTGCCTTGATCGGGATCAGCGCCTGATCATGATACATGCACAGCGCCACGTCGTAGCGGTCGCGTTCATGACCCGCGAACAGGGCGTCGGCCGAATGCGGTCCGGTCACGTTGAATCCGTCCGTGCGCAGCCTAGCGATGGCGGGGGCAATGATGCGCTGCTCCTCGTCGCCAAGCCGACCGTCTTCACCGGCATGAGGATTGAGTCCGGTGACGGCAAGACGCGGTTGCGGCAAGCCGAAATCCTGTGTCAGGGCATGCGCGACAATGCGTGCGCGACTCTCGATCAGTTCGGCGGTGATCAGTGCGGGAACCTCAGACAGGGCAGCGTGGATCGTCAGGGGCACCGTCCGCAGGGATGGACCAGCCAGCATCATTACCGCATTGTTCGCAGAAACGCCGCATGCCTTGGCGACGAACTCGGTCTGACCCGGCTGGGTGAAGCCGGTCGCGGCAAGCCGGGACTTGGACACGGGGCCGGTGACGATGCCGCTCGCTTCGCCGGAAACGGCAAGGTCGACCGCCTTAGTCAGCGATGCCAATGCCAGCTGGGCCCCCTCTGGCGAGGGTTCCGAGGGGCTATAGGGGCAATCGCCGATATCAAGGACGGGAAGGGCTGAGCCGAACACTCCGCCTGCTTCGGTGGGATTGCCAATTGTCTCGAGAGGCATGGAAATGCCGCGCCGGTCAGCAGCCTCGGCGAGGAGATTGGCGCCGCCGACAGCAAGGAATGGCGGCAGGCCTTCTGCTACCCGCCGCACCCATGCTTCGACCAGTAGTTCAGGTCCTACACCTGCCGGATCGCCAATCGAAATGGCAAGCGGCGCCGGCCCGTTGACCTGCCGGCGCACCATATCAGTTGTAGTCGATGATCGCGTCGCGCCTCAGATCGCGAAGGTACATCTGGGCGCGCTTGTTGATGCGCTCGTCTTCCATCTGCGACATCAGTTGGTCGAAGGATGGTCCGCCTTCGACTTGCGGATCGTCCCGTCCGCACAGCATCAGCACGCGCACGCCTTCGTCAAGCGAACCAAACGGCGGGGACGCCTGCCCGATCGAAAGGCCAAGCACGATCGGCTGGAGCGGCCCGGGCAGATCGCGTGCACGGATCTGGTCGTTTTCGACGACTTGCGCGCCAATTTCGGCAGCCACAGCATCGACCGCGCCGCAACCACGTGCGGTTTGCATCGCATCCGAGAATTGCTTGGCGAGCGTCTCAGCATCAGCTTCCGCTGTCCCAGCCGGAAAATCGAGCGAAATCTGCTTGAGCGAGAGGATCGCATCACGCGCGTCGGCAGTGAGAACCTGGCGTTTATCGATCAAATAGAGAATTGAAAAGCCGCCGGGAATCTCGATCGGCCCGACTAGCTGACCGGGCTCCATCTGGCGAGCTGCAGTAGACAGTGCTGCTGGCAGCTGGGCAAGCCGGATCCAGCCAAGATCGCCGCCCACCGAAGCTGTTGAGGCTACGGAATACTGCCGAGCATAAGCGACGAAGCTGCCGCCGCCGCGCAACTGCTCGATGATCCCCTTGGCATTCTCGAAGACTTGCTGCTTCGCTTCGGGCGTGGCCGCAAGGTAAATCTCGCCGATACGGTATTCATCGGTGCCCTTGGCTGCTTTTAGCCTTGCGAGCACCTCATTCACTTCTTCGGCCGAAATGTTGATGAATGGCGCGACATTGCGTCCCAGCAGGCGCTGCCAGGCCAGCTCTCCTTCGATCTGCCGCTTCAGCGAACCTGGCGAAGAGCCAACCCGCGCGAGATAGGCGTTCATCGCCTTGACG
>JAQWKP010000069.1 GCA_029247785.1 Novosphingobium sp. | reverse complement strand
CGATCAAGCTCAGCCGGGTCATGGGCGAGCGCATCGGCGGCGCGCTGCAGCACATCCTCGGCCTCGCCCGCTTCGATCACCGCGCGGTCCAGCGCGGCGAGCGCTTCGGCCAGCAGCGCGTGCTCATCAGCGATGCGATCAAGCCGCCGCGCCGCACTGCGCAGCTTCGCCAAAGCGGAATCGGAGCCGGACCATAAATGCTGCAATTCGGACAGGTCGTCGGCGAGCTTTTCGCCCTTCTGCATGGTTGCCCGGGCCAGTGCGAGCTCCTGCTCCTCGCCCTCGACCGGATCAAGCGCGACCAGCTCGGCGAGATGGGCGAGCAGCAATTCGCGCTCGCTCGCCGCCGTCTCGATCCGCTCGCGCGCGCCTTCCAGCGCCTCGCGCGCCTCGCGCCACGCCGTCCACGCCAGTTCGACGCCAGCAACATCGGCCTTGGCAAACCGATCGAGCAGCGCGCGGTGGCCGCGCGGATTGACCAGGCCGCGATCATCGTGCTGGCCGTGAATTTCGACCAGGGCTGCGGCCATCTCGCGCAGCAAGGCGACACCGACGCCCTGGTCGTTGACGAAAGCCTTGCTGCCGCCATCTGCCCTGACCTGACGCCTGAGGATCAGCGGCTCGCCCGGGTCAAGCTCAACCTCGGCATCGTCGAGCAAGGCTGTGAGCGCCGACGGAAGTTGCGCAAATTCGAAACTGGCCGTGACGCTGGCACGTTCCTCGCCCGAGCGAACCAGCCCGCTATCGGCGCGATTGCCCAGCACCAGGCCAAGCGCGTCGAGCAGGATCGATTTGCCCGCGCCGGTCTCTCCGGTGAGCACACCAAGGCCGCCCGCGAAATCGAGGTCCAGCGCTTCGATCAGCACGATATTGCGGATGGACAGGCGAGTGAGCATCGTCGGTCGGCTTATTATCCGATCATATCGGACGCGTCACGCAGCTTGCGCTGTTTCCTTGAAAGACTGTCGTGCATTCAAGCCGAATCGGGCTCGCCGCTCAGCTGGCCTGGGTGTCAGGTGCGTGCTTGTTCATCAGCTTGAAGGCGCGCGAATACCACTTGCTAGCCGGATAATTTTTTCCAAGCACAGAAGCAGATTTCTGGGCCTCCTCGGGAATACCGAGAGAAAGATAACTTTCAACCAGCCGGTAGAGCGCCTCAGGCGCATGGCTGGTAGTCTCGTACGTCTCGATCACATTGCGGAAGCGCACCGTCGCCGCGAGCCATTTGCCGCTGCTCTGATAATGGCGGCCAATCGTCATTTCCTTGCCGGCAAGGTGATCGTTGACGAGGTCGATCTTCAACCTGGCGTCTCTGGCAAATGGCGTCTTGGGATAACGGCGAGCGACTTCGGTCAGCGATGTTTTGGCCTGCTGCGTGATCTTCTGGTCCCTCGAGACGTCGTTGATCTGCTCGTAATAGCACATCGCAATGAGATAATAGGCGTAGGGCGCGTCTTTGTTACCGGGATGGATCGAGAGGAATCTCTGCGCCGACTGGATCGACTTGGAATAGTCGCGCGCAGCATAATAGCTGAACGAGCTCATCAACTGCGCGCGGCGGGCCCAGGGCGAATAGGGATGCTGGCGCTCAACCTCATCGAACAGTGCGGCGGCGTCGCGAGTCTTGCCGCGATCCAGCCGGTTCTTGGCCGCCATATACAAAGTATCGACATCGCGCGCGACATAGGCGGTGTCTTTGTTCTTGTTGCCTCCGCCGCAACCCGAGGTGAGCATGAGGGCGGCCGCAGTGGCGGCAAAAATGGCGAGCTTGGCTGGCGATCTGTCGGACATGGCCGATGCCTATAGACAGCACGCGGCTGAACGCCAAGTGAAGTTGCAACCAATACGAACAGCTTGCTTAAGCCAGCCCCGACTGGATAAGTGAGCGAACAATGAAAACGCGCACCTGCACGGCGCGCAATGCGGAGATAAATGATGGCCACTCAGCCCATCGAGGCCCAGCCGATCAAGGTCGAGGCAGCCAAAGGCGATACGGTTGAATGGAAGCGCACCTATTGCAAAGTCTGTTCGACCAATTGCGGGATCATTGTCCAGGTCGCCAATGACGAGAAGATCCTGAAGGTCAAAGGGGATTTCGATCACCCGATCACCAAGGGCTACACCTGCCCGAAAGGCCGCGCCACGGGCCAGGTCTATCACCTCGACCGGCCGATCACGCGCCCGATGATGCGCATCGATGGCGAACTGGTCGAAGTCACCTGGGACGAAGCGCTGGACGACATCGGCCAACGGCTACGCAAAATCGTCGATGAGCACGGACCGCATTCGGTGGGGATGTATTTCGGCAGCGGTCTTGGGCTCGATTCCGCCGGATATGCGATGGAAGAGGCCTTCTGGCAGGCGCTCGAATGCGGGCCGAAATTCACCCCGCTAACCAATGACAGCACTGCCAAGATAATGCTGGCGGGCGCTATGGCGCATTTTTACGGGATCAACCCCAAGACCGATTACGACAATTGCAAGATGGTGCTCTATGTCGGCACCAACCCGATGGTCAGCCATGCCCACAACACCGGCATGTACCAGCCCGGCATGTTTCTCAAGGACATCAACAAGCGCGGTGGCGAGGTCTGGGTGATCGACCCGGTCAAGACCGAGACCGCCAATTTTGCCAAGGGCCATATCGCGGCATATCCGGGCAAGGATTATGCTGTGCTGGCCTGGGTGGTGCGCGAGCTGATCGAAAACGGCCCTTGCGAACCGCGCCAGCCCGTAAAGAATCTCGATCAACTGCGCGACATGCTCAAGGACTATGACCGCGCCACGGCAGCACAGATCGCCGGCGTGCCTGAACAGCAATTGCAGGACCTGCTCGACGCGATCCGCCGCCACAAGGTCATCGCGATCGAAAGCGGCACCGGCACCGGCATGTCGCCGGGCGGCAATCTCACCGTCTGGTTCACGTTCCTCATCATGATCCTGACCGGCTCGATGAACACCAAGGGGGGTCTATGGATCCACCCGGGCGCGATGTTCCCCTTCGACAAATTTGTCGATCAACTGCCGCTGCTGGAAAGTGCCTTCACGCGCGGTTCTCATGTCCGTCCAGACGTCAAGGGAATACTCGGCGACTGGCCTTGCGCGGTGCTCCCCCAGGAGATCGATCAGGGCTATATGAAAGCCTTCTTCAACTTTGGCGGGCACATCATCCGCTCGTTCCCGGACCTCAACGCCTTGCACAAGGCGCTGCCCAAGCTTGACCTGCTGGTCAGCACCGAAATCCAGCACAACGAACTCAGCGAATATGCCACCCACATATTGCCGACCAAGGCGACCGTTGAGCGCAATGAGTTCACTCGCTGGGATACGCTATGCTGGACCGTGAACCTGCAATATGCGCCGCGGCTGGTAAAGCCGATGGGCGATCGCCGCTCGGCCTGGTGGGTCATTTCGCAATTCATGCGCCGCGCCGACCTGCCGGTCGCAAACCACGTGCCGACCGAGCACAGCGACGAAAATGACGAGGCGATGCAGTCAATGCTGATGGCCACCGCGCGCTGCAGCTGGGAAGAGCTCAAGGAAAAGGGCGTCGTGGAGTTCCCACACGAATTCCCTGCGCCGTGGGTCGACCGCCATTTCGAACGCTGCGGAGGCTGGGAGCTGGTGCCGCCCGAGCTGGCCGACCAGTGGAACCAGTTCCGCGCCGAGGACGAATCCAATCTCGGCAAGCCTCGCCAACTGGTCTACACCTCGCGCCGCCAGCGCCGCAAATTCAACGGTCAGGCTAATGTCCTGGATGCAGTCTGCGAATGCCTGATCCATCCCGAAACCGCCGCCGAACACGGCATCGCGGACGGCCAGATGGTGCGCGTGTTCAACAAGGCAGGCGAAATCACCGTTCCGGCGAAACTCGATGCGGGCGTCATGCGCGGTATCTGCTCGATCCCGCACGGCTATATGGACACGAATATCAACAATCTGACCTGTACATTCGACATGGACCCGCTTGGCGGCATGGCACATTATTCAGCCGTTCCGATCGAAGTTGAAGCGCTGGAGGCCTGATATGAGCGAAGTGACCGATATGTCGGACTCGAGCGCGGTGTTCGATGCCAAGCCAATCGCGGGTGCGGCCTTTGGCATTGAGGTTGCCACCGATCTTTCCGGAACGTTCAGCGAGCCCGAAAAAGAAGCCCTGCGCGCGCTCTACCGCCGCGACGGGCTGCTGCTGTTTCGCGGCCAGAAGCTGAGCAAATCCCAACAAATCGCGGCTTGCGACATCTTCGCCCCGGCCCTGCCCGAGGATGCAATCGAGAACTTCATCGTCTCGAATGTCGAAGAGGATGGCGTGCTCGGCGATCGCGAGCTGCTGTTCCACAATGATGTACCCTTCGTCCCCGCGCCGTTCCTGGGCGGCGCTCTCTATGCGCTTGAGGTCGACGCGGGCGTCAGCACCACGCGATTCGCCAATGCCATGAGCGGCTTCGAGGCGCTGCCGGATGACATGCAGCGGCGCATCGAGCCGATGAATGCAATCCATGTCCGCGCCCGCGCCTTTACGCGCCGTTCCAAGCTCTCCGATTGCGAACCGCAGGACAATTGCGCAGTCCATGCGCTGGTCGGCATGCAGGAGGACACCGGGCGGCCCTACATGTTCGCCTGCATGGACATGACGGCGCAGGTAATCGGCCTGTCAGAGCCCGACAGCGACGCGCTGCTTGAGCAGCTTTTCGCCACGCTCTACGCTCCGGAAAATATCTATGAGCACAGCTGGCAGGCGGGCGATCTGGTTATCTGGGACAATCTAGCCATCCAGCACGCCCGCTCCGAAATTGTGAGCGGCAGGCGCACGCTGCAACGCGTGACCATGGGCAAATGGGGCTATTGGGAACAATGCCCTGTCGATCTGCCGACATTCGACGAATTGCACGAACAGGCGGCGGAATAGACCGCCAAGGGCCAAATCAGGGGACGAGAATGTCGGCGAAAGCACTGGAGGGGAAATCCGCGCTGGTCAGCGGCGCGAGCAACGGCATGGGCCTCGCCAGCGCTCGCCTGCTTGCCGAGGATGGCGCAGCGGTGATGATCACCGGGCGGCGCGAGGACAAGCTGATCGCGGCCCGAGACACCTTGCGAAAACAGGTTCCCGGCGCGCGCTTTGAGGCCATGGTCAGCGACGCTGGCAAGTCCGAGGATGCGCAAGCCGCGATCGATGCCGCCAAGGCGATGACTGGCAAGCTCGATATCATCGTCTCTGCTGTCGGGCGCGGCGTCTATATTCCGATCCTGAAATGCGATGAGCAGGATGTGCTCGAGGAATTCCAGCTGTCCTTCATGACCGCCTTCTTCATGATCCGCTATGGCGCGCCAAAGCTGGAAAAGCATGGCTCGATCGTCTGCGTATCATCGACCGCTGGCGGCCTGCCCTGCGCCGGGCTCGGACCCTATGCGGCAGCCAAGGCGGGTCTTGAAATGTTCGTCAAGGTCGCGGCGATGGAATTGGGCCGCGCGCCGATCCGGATCAATGCCGTACGCCCCGGATTCACTCGTGCCGAGGGCACCGAATTCATGTTCGAAGACCCGGACCTGCTCAAGGATTTCAACGAGTTCATCCCGATGGGCCGCGCCGGCGAATCCGAAGACCTCGCCCGCGCCATTCGCTTTCTTGCCGGACCCGAATCGGGCTGGGTGACGGGCCAGATTTTCGCTGCCGATGGCGGGCAGGAATTGCGCGGCTTTCCCGATTCCAATTATTCGCTCGACCAGATTTACGGCAAGGACACCATGGACGCCTATCGCGCGGGCGATCTGCCGCCGGGCGAGGCTTGAGACTGTGAGCATCCGCGTCGGCATGGGCACCGGGCTCGGCGCCAATCTTTCGGCGAGCGATTATTGGCGCTGGGTCGATTTTTGCGAGGAAACCGGCGTCGATTCGATCTGGCATTCCGACCAGCTCCTCGGCCAAAACGTTGAGCCGATGGCAATGCTGGCCGCGCTGGCCGCGCGCACCAACCGGATGAAATTCGGCACCAATGCGTTGGTCGTCCCGTTCCGCGATCCGCTGGTCGTCGCCAAACAATTCGCGACCATCGAATGGCTCAGCGAAGGCCGGCTGTTCCCGGTGGTCGGCGTTGGCATCGGCAATGATCCCTATTGGGAAGCGACCGGAACCAGCCCCAAGGGGCGCGGCGGGCTTTCAAACGAGTGGATCGTGCTGGTCAGACAATTGCTGGATCAGGAGGAAGTCAGCTTCGAGGGCGAACATTTCACCTATCACGGCCCCGGCGTCCACCCGCGCCCGATGCGAAAAATACCGCTGTGGATCGGCGGCAATTCCAAGGCCGCAGTCGAGCGCACCGCCGCAATTGGCGATGGCTGGCTCGGCAGTTTGGTCGAGGCTGAAAAGGCCGGCACCGCGCGGCGCGGGATCGAGGAAGCGCTAACCCGCACCGGCCGCAATATCGATTCCGATCATTACGGCATGAGCTTGCTGCTGCGCGTCGGCTCACCCGACGATCCGGGCGTGGAACGAACCAAGGCGAACCTGCGCCAGCGGCTGTCCCCCAATGGCGACGGCAGCGCAATCGACCGCATCTTCGCAGTCGGCACGCCCGAGGATGTCACCGCAACACTGCGCCATCATGTCGAAGCGGGCATGTCGAAATTCGTCATCCTGCCGCTGGCCAATGATATCGATGATCTGATGGAGCAGACCCGGTGTCTGGTCGACCAGGTGATGCCGCAGGTTGAAGATCGGAGCTGACATGTCAGAGCAAGCCAAAACGCCACTACAAAGTGCCAGCGAGTGGATGGACGCCGCCGCGCGGTGCGACCTTGAGGCGATCACCGCAGGCATGGCCGACAGCTGCATGCGCTATGGCGAACCGAGCTGGATGGCCCTGGGAAAAAACAACTATCTAGAGGGTTATCGGCAATTCCTGATAAGTTTCTCTAATTACGAATTGGAGATCGTCAACACCATGGCCATCGGCAACACAGTGGTGTTCGAAATGATCGAAAGCGCGACCTTCTCCAAGCCCTATCCCCTGCCCGATGGCGCAGTGATCGAACCCAGTTTTCAGTCCTACACCGACCGGGTATGCACCTGGGTCGAAGTTGGCGATGACGGCTTGATCACCGAGATCAGAGCCTACATCCCCAGTACGCGCGGGGCACTGATGGCGGATGCCGCTGCTGCATCTGGTGATAGGTCAGGCAATTGATGGTGGCGCGCAGTTTCCGATGGCGCAGCGATATCGACAAGCTTCGGCTCGCCAGTCGGCAAATGATTGATCCGGACCGTGTGATGTTTCGAGGGCCTGACTTCGGTGCCAATCGATCCAATGCCAGCTTCGATCGCGACGGCTTGATCCAGCGCCAGTCGTCCAGATGCCGAAGGAGCGGCCACGATGCCTGTTGAGTCCGGCACTGAAGCGTAATCGGAAGTCAGCTCCGTAAACGCCTCGGTAGTCTCAGGCTCATCTTCCGGCCAGGGATCGTAGGGGAGCGGGACGAAGTCGTCATATTGCCCCATCAAGGCCCAATTTCGTCGGTTGCGCATATACACCGACAGTTCCACGACCTCAATCCGGCCACTTGGCGTTACCATCGGATAATGATTGGGAAGCTCATCGTCGAATGCGTAATATGTTTTCTCTGGCGAATCGACTTCCTGCCCGGCCAGCGGCGTCAGCAGATCATCCCCGAGAAATCTCGGAGTCGTGTCGATCGACTTGCCAACGAATGCACCGAGGACAAGTCCGGCGACCATTGCGCCATAAATTCTCAGGTGAAGTCTCAATCTCGTCACCTCTCGGGCGGCGATTATCGGCAAACCATTGCCTAACTGCAAGGGACTGTTCCACAGCCTCCTTGAAGGCCAGCAGAGCGCAGCGCGCTTATTTGCCCGGCATCATCAAATTCTGCTGCCCGTACGTAAACTGCGCCGTCACCTGCGGATCGAGCAGGCTGTCAAGATCCCAGCCCTCGGCGTTGAACCGCGCTCGGATCAGTTCGGGTTGGGCAAAAACCGCCAGCTGCCCGCCGGCGATGTAGAACACACGGTCGTTGATCGCGGCAGTTTCCGGGCTGCATAGCCAGGCGACCACGGCGGCGACGTCTTCGCAGCGGCTGGTCGGCTCCTGCCCGTTCATTCCGGGCAACCACTGGTTCGACATCGGCGAGCGGCCGAGATTGGCGACGACATGGGCCATATCGGTCTGGATTTCACTGACATCGCCCATGCGGGTGTCGGCGCACGGCAGGATGGTGTTGCAGCGAATGCCGAATTCGCCCAGCTCCTGCGCGATTGCCCCGGTAAACCCGACCAGGCCTTGTTTGGACGAGCCATAGGCGGTCATGCCGAAATGGCCGAGCGCGGAAGGCGAAGTGACGTTGATAATTGCGCCGCTGCGCTGCTCGATCATATGCGGCGCGGCATGGTGGACCATGGCAAAGGCACTCTTGAGATTGACACGGATAACCTCGTCCCAGACTTCCTCTGACAGCTCATGGACCTTGCCATAGCCGAGGATCGCCGCGCCGTTGAACAGCACGTCGAGTCGCCCGAAATTGTCGATGGCGGCGCTCACCGCCGAAGCCGCTCCGTCCATAGCGGCAAGGTCGGCACCATTTGCCACCGCTGCGCCGCCTAACGCGACGATCTCGTCGACGACAGCCTGGGCAACCCCGGCATCCGCCCCGCCGCCTTTCACTTCTCCGCCCAGGTCGCAAACGACGACGCTCGCGCCTTCTGCGGCGAATTGCAGCGCCACGGCGCGCCCTATTCCCCGTCCGCCGCCAGTGACGACAGCGACCTTGCCTTCAAATCTGTTTGCCACTTGAAAACCTCTCCCGATCGGCTGGATCAGGCGAAAGCTTCTTCACCCTCCAGCTTGGTGCGATGCATCAGCCTGCCGCTGGTGTGATCATATGGCAAGGCGCGATGCATCGTGCCGGTATTGTCCCAGATCACCATGTCGCCCAACTTCCAGCTGTGACGATAGGAGAAGGGCTCGCTGGTCGCCCATTCGCGCAGCCGCACCAGCAGCATCTCGCTTTCGGCGATGCCCATGCCCTCAACCTGCAGGGCGGTCGCGCCGAGCACCAGCGACTTGCGGCCCGATTTATGAGTCCACACCAGGGGCAACGTGTTCTTGCCGATTGATTGCCACAGCTTGAGCTTGTCATAGCTGGGTTCGGGATCATGATAGAGCTGCGAGCGCCACATCGCATGGACGACCTGGAGGCTCTCAATCTCGGCCTTCTCGGCCTCGGACAGCGCCTCATAGGCGGCATAGGTGTTGCAGAAATCGGTCTCGCCGCCGGTTTTCGACAGGCTGCGGCTCGACATGATCGAGGCGAGGATCGGCATCTCCGACATAGTGCCGTCGATGTGCCAGAAGAACGCGCCCTTGAGGTAATCGGCATTGGGATTGACCTTAGGGTCCATCGTGATCGGATAGACGCTGTCCTTGCCGTCCTTGGATCCCTCGCCCACCTCATGCGCGAACGTGCCAAGCGTGTGGGTGAATTCAATCTGTTCGTCATCCGTCAGATTGATCTCGGGAAAGACGATAACGCCGCGCTGCTCCATCAGCTCGCGGATCTCGTCGCGCTTTTCGCCGCTGAGCAGGGTTTCCTTGTCAGTGTGGATCGCCGAGCCGATATTGGGCCCGACGTCGATCACGTCCCAGCGTGTAGCCGTGGTTGCCATGATTGCTTCTCCTGAACCCACTTTGCGAGAATGGTGTTTGAACATATGTACAGCGCAGGGCCAAGACCGGTCAAGAAAGCTGTAACCGCATCACCCGGATAGCCGAAGCAATTCAATGGAGATATAGTCGCTCCCGCGCACAGTGTAACACGCCGCTCCCGTCCCGGCCTTCGCGCAGGCCCCGCATGAGAACGCCATGACAACCGCGCATATCAACGCCATCGGCACCGCGGTTCCGCCCCATCAGGTCCATGATGCCTTCATGGGCTATGCTGATGGCTGGCTCGACACACGAAGCCGCAAGCTGTTTGAGCGAATGGCAGGCCGCGCGGGGATCGAACAGCGCTTCTCCTTCGTCGAGGCCAATCTGTTCGCCGATGGCGAGACCAGCGACACCGAGGAATTTTTTGGCCTCGGCGATTGGCCAAGCACTGGCGAGCGCATGGCGCGATATGAGGATTGGGCGCCGCAATTGGCAATCCAGGCGATCCGGGCGCTCGGCGGAGATATTGCTGACGCCGGGATAACCCATCTCGTCGTCGCCTCCTGCACCGGCTTTGTAGCGCCCGGCATCGACCAGCTGATTATCCGCGCAACCGGGATTGATCCATCGGTTGAGCGCACTCTGGTGGGCTTCATGGGCTGCTATGCGGCGGTCAATTCGCTGCGCCTTGCCCACCATATCGTGCGCTCGGAGCCTGATGCGCGGGTACTGGTGGTCGCAGTCGAGCTATGTACCCTGCATTTTCAGCGCACTACCGACCTCGAAAAGATCCTGTCGATGATGCTGTTCGGAGACGGCTCTGCAGCCGCTATCGTCAGCAGCGAGGCAAACGGCGTCGGCCTCAAGGACTTTCGCTCTGCCACCATCGCCGATAGCGACGAAGCGATCAGCTGGCACATCCGCGACCAGGGTTTCGATATGGTGCTCGATGGCCAGGTGCCAAGCCTGATCTCCGGCGCGATGGCGCGTGAGAGGATGCGCAATGATGATGGCGGGTTACTGCGCGGGACTGCCCCTGAACAGTTCGATCTCTGGGCGGTACACGCCGGCGGGCGCAGCGTGCTTGATGCGGTAGAAAATGGCCTGGACCTGCATGGCGACGCACTGAAGCCTTCGCGCGAGGTGCTACGCCAATATGGCAATATGTCGTCGGCGACTTTGCTGTTTGTGCTGCAGTCGATGATGGCGGACCGCACCAACGGCCATGGCAGGACAAAGCAGAACGGCAATGGCCGCGCGCCCGAAGAGGGCATGGCGATGGCATTTGGCCCCGGCATGGCGGCGGAAAGCTTCCGCTTCCAGATGTTGTAATGGTCGATTTCAGCCGTCGCTCCGAAGAGCCTGAGCTGATGGACGGGGCCGATGTCTCGCAGGATGACTTCTCCGCCTGTCTGGCCGACCTTGCGCAGGTCAATACGCTGACGCTGGCGCGCGCGCCGACACTAGCCTTCATCCGCGAAGCCCTCGCAGCCTGGCAGGGAAAGGCCGCCCCTGTCATCCTCGATGTGGGTTACGGCGCGGGCGACATGCTGCGCGCCATCCACCGCATGGCCACACGCATGGGTCAGAAAGTGCAGCTGATCGGCATCGATCTCAATCCCCGTAGCGAGCCCGTCGCAGCAGCTCTGACGGCGCCCGGCGCTTCAATCGAATATCGCATTGGTGACCTCTACGACTGGCCACAAGGCGAGGGCGTCGACATCGTCATTTCCTCTCTGGTCACCCATCACATGACGGACGACGAAATCCTCCACTTCCTGGGCTGGATGGAGGCGAACGCCCGGCTCGGCTGGTTCGTCAACGATCTTCACCGGCACTGGCTCGCTTATCACGCCTTCCGCCTGTTCTCGGCGGCAATGCGCTGGCACAAATTTGTCCGGCACGACGGGCCACTCTCGGTCGCGCGCGCCTTCGTCCGGCGCGATTGGGAGCGCCTGCTAGGTGAAGCGCGGCTCTCCGACGCAGCACTCGTCACCTGGAAATTTCCCTTCCGCTACTGCCTCGCCCGGAGGAAGTGGTGACCGAGGTGGTGGTGCTGGGCGGCGGGCTGGCAGGGGCCGGCGCGGCCAGCCTACTCGCCAGCGCCGGTCAGAAGGTTCGCCTGTTGGAGCGGGAAGCAGGCCCGCATCACAAGGTCTGCGGCGAATTCCTCTCGGTCGAGGCGCAGCAGGATCTTGCCCGGATCGGGCTCGATCTGGCGCAACTCGGTGCGGTGCCGATTGACCGAATACGTCTGGTCAGTGGCAGGCGCGAGGCCGAAGCCCCTCTGCCCTTCACTGCGCTTGGGCTCAGCCGCAAGCTGCTCGACGAAGCGCTGCTGGAACTGGCCGGCGCCCGCGGCGCGAAAGTCGAACGCGGCGTTCGGGTGACGCAGGTTAACGGCAACAAGGTTTCGACCAGCCATGGCGATTGCAAACCCGGCCAGCTGCTGCTGGCGACGGGCAAGCACGATGTTAGGGGCGCAAAACGCGCAGCACCGCCAGACGAGAGCGCCTTTGTCGGTTTCAAGATGCATTTCCAGCTGGACCTTCGGACGCGGGCCGAGCTTGAAGGTCTGATCGAACTGGTGATCTTTGAAGGGGGCTATGCCGGTCTCCAGCTGGTCTCGCCCGAAGTCATGAACCTGTGCCTGATCGTCAGGCGCACGCGCCTCGCAGAGGCCGGCGGCGACTGGACTGCGCTGCTTGCCAGCCTGATGGACACACCGGGACTGGCGCGGCGGCTTGATGATGCGCGGCCACTTTTCAGCAAGCCGCTGGCAATTTCCGGCCTGCCCTATGGCTATGTCTGCCAGCAGTCCGACGACATCTATCGGTTGGGCGACCAGGCGGCGATGACGGCCTCGCTGACCGGCGACGGGATGGCGATTGCCCTGCGCAGCGCTATAATTGCGAGCGAGTGCGTGCTGAGCGAAACGCCGCCCGAGGTCTATCGCAAGCGCCTGGCCCTCACTGTCACACCGCAGATCCGCCGCGCAATGTGGCTGCAGCGCATGGCCGAGGTTCCGCTGCTGATGGCGCTAGCGCTACCCGCTTTCAGATACGCACCCGGCTTGCTGAGCAAAGCCGCTGCGATGACGCGGTTACCCAGTCAGCCGACAGGCCCTGCACGCGGCACTGGCTCGACAGCACTCGCGCCGCGATAGGGAAACCTTCGCTTCAGACCATTGATCGGCTGCTCGAACAAGCGCCAGGACAGTGCCGCGACGACAAGTGTCGCCAGACTGGCAGCGACGATCATATAGGATTGCGGCGCGACCTCAGGCGACAGGCCCAACTTCGGCCACGTCACACCCACCAGGAAATACATCGGATTGTGCCAGAGATAGACGCCATAGCTGATCCGCCCAAGATAGCGCAGCGGACCCAGTGACAGAAATGCCCCGGCCACACCGCCAATCCCGGCATTTGCTGCCAATACGGCAAGGCCCATCGGAACGATCAGCAGCACATCATTTGCCCAGATCGAGATCGACCTGGCCGCGTCGGAGACGACAATTGCAATCAGTACCAACGAAATCGCAAATAACGCCCAGCGTGGAATGGCGCGCAGCCTAGCCCCGCCCTTCCCGGCCAGATCGAAAATGCCGAGCAAGGCGCCAGCTGCCAGTGCATCGATGCTGAAAGGCATCAGCACCGCCGCCGCCAGCCCTTCCGGCTGGAGATGTTCCATAACCTCTCGTCCGGCGATGGAGGCGAGGATTCCAGCGAACAACAGCGGAACGATCCAGCGGCGTGGCAGAAATAGAATCAGCAGCGGCCAGATTATGTAGAACTGCTCTTCGACGCCCAATGTCCAGAGATGAGCGGTAACGGGCGGGTACCAATCGTTGCGCAATGCAAACAGAATGTTCGATCCGAACAGCGCGTGCCAGCCGATTGTCTCACGCACCGACGCAAGGGCGGACATGACAAGCAGGGCAAGGTAATAGACCGGCATGATGCGAAGGCAGCGGCGGGCATAAAAGGCAATTGCGATTGTGCCCCGCCCCTCGTCACCTGTTGCGAGCCGATGCGAAAGCAGGATGCGCGTGATAAGAAAGCCGCTGATAACAAAGAATAACCGGACGCCGTAGTGGCCCAGGAACGAATCCGGTGAAGCGAAATGCGCGTAGAGCACCCCGAGCACGGCGAGCGCGCGCAATCCGTCTATCTGTTCTGCGCGCGGTTCTTTCGTCGCCTGCGTCGGTTGGTCGGTCATGTCTGGCCCAACCTCCCTGCTGACAGTCAGTTAAAGGGCTCTTCGCCCTCCAGCTTGGTGCGCACCATCAGCCTACCGCAGGAAGGGTCGAATTCCTCTGCGCGGTGAAGCGTGCCAGTATTGTCCCACATGACGAGGTCACCAACGGTCCATTCATGGCTGTAGCTGAAGGGCTCGCTGGTCGCCCAGTCGCGCAGGCCGTGGAGTAGCTGGGCGCTCTCGCGTAGCCCCTCACCGATCACCTGATGGGCAGTGCAGCCAAGCACCAGCGATTTGCGCCCGTCGTGGTGGTTCCACACCAGCGGCAGCTCATTGTCGGGCGAGCCCATATAGCCCTGCAGCTTGGCCAGGCTGGGTTCGGGCGTATGAAAGAACAGCGTGCCCCAGGTATCGTGGATCACGCGCAAGCTATCGATCTCGGCCTTTTTTTCCTCGGGCAGTCCCTCATAGGCCGCATAGGTATTGGCAAAGCCGGTATTGCCGGTTCCCTTGGGCGAGCCCACCCGGCAGCTCAGTAGCGAAGCGAGGACCGGCACGTCATTGCCAGTGCCGTCCAGATGCCAATAGAGCGAGCCCTTGAGATATTCGGCGCTCGACGGGTTCTTCTCGACATCCAGCGTGATCGGATGGACGTTCTCGCCGTGATCGCCTTCAAAAGCGAATTTGCCGAGGGTCTTGGTAAAGGCGACCTGCTCCTGGTCGGTGAAATCGATCTGCGGGAAAATCAGCACTCCGCGCTGTGACAGCAGTTCGCGAATGTCCGATGCGATCTCGCCGCTCAGCAGCTCATCCTTGGTGTTGAGCACGCGGCTGGCAATGTTGGGCTTGACGTTTTCGGCATTGAGCCGGGTCGTGGTGGCGACATTCATGTTCGGACTCCAACTACGAATTTGGGCGAAGTTTGGCGAGCCGGTAGCGCATCCGCCTTCCTGACACAATTCCTAGACGATCGGTTCCTCGCCCGCCAGCTTGGTACGCAGCATCAGCCTGCCGCTGTCTGCCGGATAGGGCGTCACGCGGTGAAGTGTGCCAGTATTGTCCCACATCACCATGTCGCCAACGCTCCATTCATGGCTGTAGCGAAAGCGCTCCCGCGTCGCCCAGTCGCGCAGCCAGACGAGCAGTTCCATCCCTTCCATCGGGTCCATGCCGACAATCCCGGCAGCAGTATTGCCGATCACCAGCGACTTGCGGCCAGATCGGTGGGTCCAGACCAGCGGCAGCGTTCCGTTCTTTACTGTCAGCCATTCACGGAAGCGCTCATGCGATGGCTCGGGCTCAAGGCTCATCGCCGCAGCGGCATGCGAATGCACCGCTTTCAGCCCGGATATCTGCCGCTTGCGCTCTTCGGGAAGCTCATCCCAGGCGGCATAGGTGTTGCAGAACTCGGTGATCCCGCCGCTGGACGAAAGCACCTTGGCGCACATGATCGAGCCGCGGATCGGCACTTCGTTCATATAGCCATCGAAATGCCAGAAGAACGAAACCCGCGTGAAATCGGCATTGCTGCTGGTGGCGGGATCAATCGAGATGCGCGTCGCGCTTCCATCGCTCGCGTCAGACGCATAGTCGCCCAACGTGCCAGTGAAGGAGATCAGTTCCTCTTCGGAAAGGTCAGCCTGCGGGAAGACGAGCACGCCGCGCTGCTCAAGCAATTCCATCACGTCAGCCGTATGCGCGCCTGAAAGCAGTGCCAGCTTATCGGCCTGCACACGAGCGCCGATCAGAGGTTTGACCTCTTCGAAAGAGAGACGGGTTTCCTGCATCAATGGCATCGCGGCGGCTCCTGCGGCACGGGGTTAGCGGACGCTTGCTGCTTCGGGTTCAGCAAGATCGTTGCCGGACGGTACCAGCCTGTCCAGCCATTGCTCGACAAAGGCGATGGCTTCCTCATGCCCCGCTGTCACGCCAAGGTTCTCTTCCATGACGATGGCCCGTCCGATCCCGGCAAGCACCACGCTGAGCGCCTCGGGCGCAGGCGCATCGGGTCGGTCGAGGCGATCACCAATAAGCTTGCGCAAAATCCTGACCTCGCGCGCGCGCATGGCCTCGCAGTGCCGCGCCATGTGGGAGCGCAAAGCTTCGCGGTGATTGGCGAGCGCCATGAATTCAAGCGCCATGGCCGTGCGACTGGTATCGACAAAAAAGCCCCACAAGGCGCGCAGGGGATCGTCGGATGCCAGTGCCTCCTCGATCATCCGGTCGCTTTCGTCCGCCCCGCGCCTGGAAACAGCGAGCAGCAAATCATCGGTTGTCGGGAAATAGTAATGGACCAGCGAGGGCTTGAGCCCTGCGCGCGCCGCAACCTTGCGCGTGCTCACCGCACCGTAGCCTTCCTCGAGGATTTGCTGCTCGGTCGCTTCGAGTATCAGCCCCCGTGTGGCGGAAGTTTCCGCGCCAACCCTGCGCGCCGCGCCTGCCATCTCATTCCCCTTGGTGTGAGGCGAAGGGTAAGCCGGAGGGCCCGCAAGTCAATCGAAGTGGATTGTCTGCCGAGGAATTTCCCGGTCAGCCAGCCACTGCCTTGTAGCGGGCATCGATCACCCGCCAGTCGAGGTTAGCCATGAATGCATCAACATATTTCGCCGCGGAGGTTCCATAATCCATGTGGTAACTGTGTTCGTACATGTCGAGCGCCAGCAGCGGTTCAGCCGACGCAGCGCCGTGCATGTGATCCCAGGCCCAGTAGTTGTGCAGAGAATTGGTGTGGCGATTGTAGCCCAGGATGCACCAACCCGAACCACCCGCCAGTGACATTGCGGAGCGACGGAAGTCGGTTTCCCAGACGTCAAGCCCGCCGAACGCAGCGACCAGCGCTGCGGCCAGCGATCCTGCCATCTCGCCATTACCACCAAGCGCGTCGAAATAGACCTCATGCAAGATTACCGATCCGGTCCGGTGCAACTCCTCGCGCTTGAGCCCGCCATAGACGACCGGTGGCAGGTCCTTTTCGGCAAGCGCGGCGGCGAGGCGCCGCTCGATCATGTTGAGCGCCTTGACCGAACCCTGATAGTTGTTCTGCCAGTGTGAGGTGATCAGCCTTTCGGACAGGCCGGTGAGTTTCGCCGGATCGAAGCGTAGCGGTTTGATCTGGTGATTCCCGGCAAAAGCGGGAGGCCAGGAGGCTGCTGCTGGCGCTGCGCCAGCGGCTTGAGTCCGGGCCACCGCTCCATCCATTGCGATACCGGTAACACCCACCGCCATGCTGCCCATTGCCGCACGCCTTGTAAGCTCGGTCATGCTCTGGCCACCTTCAATTTCCACTGGAACTGCGCGGATGATGGCATGTCCAAAGCGACTCGGGAAATGACTTGGAACAATTTCCCTTCCCGGCTTCGCCTCACCCGTTATCATTACACTCAAGCCCACACTGGGCGGCGCGGAATGGATGGAGGACGCCATGACAGTTGAAACGCAATCCGAGCGCATGCTGATCGTCTCGTCCGACGGCCATGTCGGACCTCCGGTGGAATCCTATCGCGACCATATCGACCCGGCCCATCGTGACGATCTGGAAGACTGGCTGAATCAATATGTGCCCATGTGGGCGGCGACACAGGCCAAAGATTCGAACCTGCCGGAAACCCTTTCGGAAAAGTACAAGCGCGAATGGATGACGAATGCAAAGGTCGCCGAGGGTGCAGCAGGGACCTGGAACCCGGCCCAGCGGCTCAAATCACTCGATGATGATGGCATCGCCGCCGATGTGCTGTTTCCCGACGACCAATCGGCCAATTCGCCGCCGTTCCTATGGTTCGCGCGCGACTACAACCGCCCGCCGGGGGCGGAATATTCGCCCCAGCTCAAACTCGTCGGCGCGCGGGCCTATAATCGCTGGCTTGCCGAGTTTTGCTCGGTCGCACCCGAGCGGCTGCGCGGCCTCGCCATGATCGGCTCGATGGCCGATGTCGAGGGCGCCGTCGCCGAAATCAGGCGCGCCCATGCAGACGGCCTGACCAGCGGGGTGCTGCTGCCGCTGATCTATTACAACAGCCCGGAAGAACCGTTCTGGAACGACCGGCGCTACGATCCAATCTGGGAAGCCTGTGCCGAACTGTCTATGCCGGTCCACACCCATACCGGCTCAGGCTGTCCGTGGTATGGCGACCAGCCGGAAGGGCCGATCCTATATGCGATCGAATGCACCACCTGGCCGCATCGTCCGCTCTCCTTCCTGATCGCTGGCGGCGTGTTCGAGCGGTTCCCGGACCTTCGCATGGTGCTCACCGAGCAGGGCTCGGGATGGATCATCGAAGCGCTGATGATGATGGACCACATTGTCACCGATCGGATGTATGCCTTCGGTGAAGGCGGCCACCTGTCGATGACTCCAAGCGAATATTTCAAGCGTCAGTGCTGGATCGGATCGAGCATATTGAGCAGGCCCGAAGTCGAGATGCGCCATGCCATCGGCGTCGACAAGATGATGTGGGGCTGGGACTATCCCCATATCGAAGCGCCCGAATGGCTGGCCCCGCAGGACAACCTTCGCCGGATAATGGCGGGGGTTCCCGAAGATGAGTTGAAGGCGATCCTCGCTGGCAACGCCATTGATGCATACAATTTCGACACCGCAAAACTGCAGTCGATTGCCGAGCGCGTCGGGCCCAGCGTCAGTAAATTGGTTTCGGCCTGAAGGAACGAGATAAGATACGACGAATCATGGCTAAGATCGGGTAACCATTGGTGTTGTATTCGCCTTTACCCAGTCAGGACTAACTTCCCTAACTACGAGGTCCAGAAACGGCACGGGCCAAAAAATACGAGGGAAGGTGCCAGGATGAAGTTTATTTACAATATCGCCGGCATCGCCGGTACCGAATGTGCAGTAATGCTGGCCATGGCCGCCGCTGCATTGATGCTGTCGGGCGATGGCATGAGCTTTGATGCCGTGCAGCTCGCATCGGGCAACTTCTAAGCGAAAATTCAGGGCGAATCAGCTTTGGCTCGTATTGGGCCTGTCATATCTCCATCACACTGCCATTATAGCCCCGCCTATTCATCCAGTCGGGGAGAGTGGAATTGACTTACAAGCCGGCGCAAACTCTTGCTGCCGAAGCGCTCGGCACAGCGCTACTGGTCGCGACCGTCGTCGGCTCGGGAATCATGGCCGAGACGCTGAGCGGCGGAAACAGCGGTCTGGCCCTGCTGGCAAACGCTATCGCGACCGGCGCCATACTCTACGTCTTGAT
>JAQWKP010000322.1 GCA_029247785.1 Novosphingobium sp. | reverse complement strand
ATAGGCGCTGACGGGGAACATTATTGCCAGAAGCGTCAATTATAGCGGTGGTCTGGAAACAAAGATCAGGCCACCACGTCACGCATCGACCTGAAAAGATCGATCGTTTCTTGGGGCAATAATGTAGGCGGCTTGCCGCCGGTGGCCTGATAGCAACCCAGAATCACTTCTGCGGTGCGCTCAATAATCTGCACCATGTCTGAAGCACGGCGCAGGGATTTTCCGGCAACGACCACGCCGTGATTTACCATGAACACCGCCCATTCGTCTGTCAGGGCATCGGAAACCAGTTCGGCAAGTTCGTCGGAGCCCGGCATGGTGAACGGGATCCGCTTGATGTCACCGAAGAAGGCCGCCTCAGATGAAACAGGCAGGAACGGTATGCCGCAATTGGCAAGGATTGTAGCATTCGGCGCGTGCGCGTGAATCACGGCATTGGCCTTGGAATTCTTCTTCAACGTCAGACTGTGGAATCCCCACTCGGATGAGGGGGACGGTGACAGAGGATCGACCTTCTCGCCATCGAGCGTGATGCGTACCATCAACTCTGGGGTCAGGTCTCCCTTGAATACGGCGCTCGGCGTAATCCAGCACTCATTCGAATTATCTTCGCAGCGCACAGCGACATTTCCGCCGGTCGCGGTGATGATGTGCTGTTCGTAAAGTTCGTTGACGGTGTCGAGCAGTTCCTGTCGCTGGTCGGGCACGCTGTCCGTCCCGGCGCTGGCAGAAACAGCGCTTGCGGGTCTCGCTATGGATTCGAGGTCACCGGGATCACCGACTTCGGAACGCGCAGCCTTGTAAAGCCGCGCCAGATCAGCCTGCAGATCCTGAAGCACCATTGCTTTGGTCGTATCGCCCATCATGGAGATTTCACCCTTCATGACCGCATTTGTCGTATCGGTTGTGCCGTTGAACATGCCGTCAAGGATGAATGCGCGGGTGACGATTTGCACACTGCCCTTCTTCTTGCCAAGCCGGGCTGCAACAACGCCTTTGTTCAGGGCGATGTAGAAGTCCAGATCAACATCCGGCGCGCTGAATGCCAGCGCAAATTCCTTGTCTGCCGAGAATTTCTTGACAGCTGCGTCCTGCTCAATCGAGGCGCAGAACCTCTCAAACAAGGTTTGCATCTTTTTGACGATCTCTGGCGAGGCGTCTGCAGAATCAGCTGCCTTTTGTTCCATGGGCCGGAGGCTTCGATGTTGTACGCCAGCGTTGGAGTCGCGTTGCAGATCTGAAACGCCCGGGGCCGGCCTTTTCAGCAAAGCCTCAAGCTCAGTAGGTGAAGGTTCGCGGCGCGGCCTGTCCCAGCTGAATTCTTCAAGGCAATCCGGATTCAGGCAGGCGCTCGGCTTTTCGCCCTGCAACCATAGCTGCAAAGCCTGCGCGACATAGGCCCCCTGATGCTGTGAGATTTCTGCCGTATTGCCGGCCATATGGGGGGCAGACAAGACCTTGGGGTGCTGGACCAGCGGATGATCAAATCCCGGCGGTTCCTGCAGGAAGGTATCGAGTGCGGCGCCAGCGAGCGTGTCATTTTCCAGCGCGTCATAAAGCGCGAATTCGTCGACGAGCTGCGCGCGCGCGGTATTGATGAAGAATGCGCCCTTCTTCATCTTGGCGAACTCCGCTTCACCGATCATGTTCCTAGTTGAGGGGGTGACCGCCGCATGCAGGCTGACAAAGTCAGATTCGCCCAGAAGCGTGTCGAGGCTCACCAGCTCAACACCGGCCAGCGCAGCGTCCTCAGGCGTTGCGAATGGATCGGCGGCGATCAGGCGTGCGTCAAATCCTTGCAGGCGCTTGGCCACCATGCGGCCCACTGCGCCAAGCCCCACCAGGCCGAAGGTCTTCTGCCACAGCTCCTGGCCCTGGAATCTTGCATAGGCTTCGCCGGATTTCCCGGTGTTGCCGGCCGTCACCGCCTCATCTTTGAGAAATTGCGCAGCCGGAATCAGCTTGCGGGCCAGCGCCAGCGCAAGACCAACAGTAAGATCAGCGACCGCGACCGAGTTGCGTCCGGGCGTAAACAGCACCGGTACACCGAATGCGCTGCACGCTTCGACGTCGACGTTAACCGCATTGCCGCGGCAAGCTACAATCGTACGCAGATCCGGCGATTGGCTCAGTGCATTGGCATCGACGATGTCGACCTCGGTAATCAGCACTTGCTTGCCCTGCATAGCGGTGACCAGATCAGTGCCGGAAAGGATGCGTCTGGTCTCCCGGATACTGGTATATTCCACGTCCATGTAGCCACGGATGGCCGTCAGGGAGGAATCGTCGAATCCTGCCGTAATCAGTGCGCTCAGCGGCTGGGCTGGAAGCTTGGCTGAATTCGCTGGTCCACCCCCGGGGGCCGAAATGTAGCTCAGCACATAGTCGTTCATCTGAACCGCAGTGGTGTCTTTGCCTGCTTCGCGCATGGTCTTCCAGTCACTATAGACTTTTTGTGCAGCCGCCCGGCCGGGTTCGGCGCACTTCAGCGGTTCACGATTCCTGGTGAGTGCCGCTGCGGCCTCAGCTATATCCTCGAACCTTCCCTCGGCAACAGCCGCGCAGATGGCGGCACCCAGGGCAGAGGTGATGAATTGCCCTGCCGGGGTCACGCTGCCATCTGTGATATCGGCGAGAATTTGGCCAAACACATCGCTGCGGGAGAAGCCGCCTGCCAGAAATACATTCTTGAAAGCGTCGCCGGTGATTTCGCCAAGCTGCTCGATATTGGCGCGAACGGCAGATGCATAGCCTTCAATGATTGCGCGACAGATGTGCCGGCGCGGTTTTGCCTCATTGGCACAGGTCATGTGGGTAAGCGTTATCTGGCCAGCGGGCATGGCTGGATCACGGAAGTCTATGATCTCCGCGCCAACTGACGACAGCATGCCTTTCGCGCCGTATTCCGACTGTTCCGCTTCAGCCAGCAGGCGCAGTTCCGGTTCAGGTGCATCGGGAAAGAAAAGGCGCGCCATGAAGCTAAGCGTTTCACCCATGGCTCCACCGGAACTTTCCAGCACATAAAGGCCCGGAACAACATGGTGACCACTCCAGGTGCGGGCTTGTGGATCGACAACGGGCTTATCGGTGACGACCATTACTGGGGCGGTCGACCCGGCAACCGATGCGATATCGCCCTGCCGAATGGCACCGGCGCCTAGAAGGCTGCACTGTGTATCACCGCCGCCAAGGCCAACAACTGTCGATGTTGACAAGCCGGTGTGCTCAGCTGCTTCGTCGGCGACAGCACCAAGCCTGGTGCCAGCGGGTTTGACCGGCGGAAAGACGTCAATCGAAATTCCCAACACTTCGATACGCGCTTGATTCCACTCGCGGGTGTTCAAGTTGAAAAGTTGGGTAACGCCCGCTTGGGAGTAATCTGTCGTCTTGGCACCGCACAGCTTGAAGTTAACCCAGTCACTCATGCTGAAGACGCAATCTGCATTTTCGAGTGTGGCTGGTTCCTTGGCTCCCAGCATCGCGAGGCGCGCAAGAAGATGGACTGAGGATGGCCATGAGCCGGTCTCCGCGTTCACGGCTTCGCCGCTTTGAGCTGCGAGCCTTTCAGCCTCCTCTCTGGAGCGCCCGTCACGATTTGGAACCGCATAAAGCGCCTTGCCCTGGCTATCGATAATGACGGTTCCGAAGCGCATGGCAGAAACGCCCACGCTGCCGATCTGCTCCCCGGCAATGCCGGATTTTTCGATGACTTCCCGGCTAGCTTCGCCAATCAGTCGCCACATTTCCTCAAGGTCCAGGTCAAAGCCGCGACCAATGGACCCTTCTACAGTCGGAAAATGCCATGTCCTTGACGCCGATGTGCAGGATGCGTCGGCAGCGTCCACCAACAAGCAGCGCACTCCGCTACCGCCTACGTCGATTCCCATGAAATGGGTTTTGTTCATAGCATCCTCCGGAACCGAGAAAGTGCTTCTTTGAAGCATCTAGATTGTTGAATATTCGTATAAGAACTCCCTCTTGAGGTATCCCACCAACTGGGTCGTCGTCGCATTTTCTGGTTGCGCACTGGCATTTCTGTCCAGCTGGTGCAAGCGCTTGATGGCGGCCAAGCGTAAGCCGTAAGAACATATCGGAGCTACTTGCTGAACGACTTACCGGTTGATGCCGGTAGGATCATGGCGAGGGGCAGAAGCCGTCCTTTTGGATATGGCGGTCGAGATAGCCCATGATGATGTCTTCGGTGATGTTGCCAGCGGTAGTCGAGAAGTAGCCCCTGCCCCAGAAGCGCTGCCCCCAGTAGCGTTTGCGGATG
>JAQWKP010000320.1 GCA_029247785.1 Novosphingobium sp. | reverse complement strand
CCGTAACTTTTCGATCATCGCCCATATCGACCATGGCAAGTCGACTCTGGCCGACCGCCTGATCCAGGCGACCGGCGGCCTCACCGAGCGTGAGATGAGCGAGCAAGTCCTTGATAATATGGATATTGAGCGCGAACGCGGGATCACCATCAAGGCCCAGACCGTCCGTCTTGATTATACCGCGCGCGATGGCGTCACCTATGAGCTGAACCTCATGGACACGCCCGGCCATGTCGACTTTGCCTATGAGGTTTCGCGCAGCCTGGCGGCTTGCGAGGGCGCGCTGCTGGTGGTCGATGCCGCGCAGGGAGTCGAAGCGCAGACGCTGGCCAATGTCTATCAGTCGATCGAGCACGACCATGAGATCGTTCCGATCATCAACAAGATCGACCTGCCCGCCGCAGATCCCGACATGGTTCGCACCGAGATCGAGGACATTATCGGCATCGATGCGTCCAACGCCGTCCTCACCAGCGCCAAGACCGGGATCGGCATCGACGACGTGCTCGAGGCTGTCGTCGCCCGCATCCCGCCGCCATCGGGCGAACGCGACAAGCCGCTCAAGGCCATGCTCGTCGATAGCTGGTACGATCCCTATCTCGGCGTGGTCATCCTCGTGCGGGTGATCGACGGCGTCATCGCCAAGGGCCAGCAGGTCAAATTCATGCAGGGCGGCACCGAACATCTGGTTGACCGCGTCGGCTGCATGCGCCCCAAGATCGAACAGCTTGATGAGCTCGGCCCCGGCGAAATCGGCTTCATCACCGCCCAGATCAAGGAAGTCGAACAGGCCAAGGTGGGTGACACCATCACCACCGTCAGGGGCGGCGCAACTCAGGCGCTTGCCGGATACAAGGAAGTGCAATCGGTCGTGTTCTGCGGGCTGTTCCCGGTCGATGCCGCCGATTTTGAGAAGCTGCGCGAATCGATCGCCAGGCTGCGGCTCAACGATGCCAGCTTCAGCTTCGAGATGGAGAGCTCCGCCGCGCTTGGTTTCGGCTTTCGCTGCGGCTTTCTTGGCCTGCTGCATCTTGAGATCATCCAGGAGCGCCTCACCCGCGAATATGATCTCGATCTCATCACCACCGCGCCCAGCGTCGTCTATCGTATCCAGCTCAACAAATCGCGCACCGACGATGCGCGTGAGATCATGCTGCACAATCCGGCGGATTATCCCGATCCCAGCCGTATCGCCCAGATCGACGAGCCGTGGATCAAGGCGACGATCTACACCCCGGACGAGCATCTCGGTGCGATACTCAAGCTGTGCCAGGATCGGCGCGGCATCCAGGTGGACCTGACCTACGTCGGCGGACGCGCGCAGGTGACCTATGAGCTGCCGCTCAACGAAGTCGTGTTCGATTTCTACGACCGGCTGAAGAGCATCTCACGCGGCTATGCCAGCTTCGATTATGAGCAGATCGGCCTGCGCGAAGGCGATCTGGTGAAGATGAGCATCCTGGTCAACAATGAGGCGGTCGACGCCCTATCGATGATCGTCCACCGCGGCGTCGCCGAAAGCCGCGGCCGCCACATGTGCGAACGCCTCAAAGACCTCATCCCCCGCCACCTGTTCAAGATCCCCGTCCAGGCCGCCATCGGCGGCAAAGTCATCGCCCGCGAAACCATCAGCGCCATGCGCAAGGACGTCACCGCCAAATGCTACGGCGGAGACATCTCGCGCAAGAAGAAGCTGCTGGAAAAGCAGAAAAAGGGCAAAGCGAAGATGCGGGAGTATGGCAATGTGTCCATCCCGCAGGAGGCATTTATTGCCGCGCTGAAGATGGGGGAGGAGTGACTCCTCTAACTCCCTCTCCCTTGAGGGAGAGGGTCGGGGTGAGGGTGGATCAACATGGCTGAAAAGCGCCTGACTCCAGTCGCCCGCAAGCTCCGCCGGGACCAGGCTGAAGCAGAAAAGTGCCTTTGGGCGAAGCTAAGAAACCGCCAGATAGAAGGCGCCAAGTTCGTCCGGCAATTCGCCATCGGACCTTTCGTGGCCGATTTCGCCTGCCGCGCGCTGAGGCTGGCGGTGGAACTGGACGGGGGCCAACATGCTGAAAACCCGGCTGATGCAGAACGGACCCGCGTAATCGAAGCTCACGGCTATCGCGTGATCCGGTTTTGGAACAATGAAGTGATGTCGAACATGGACGGCGTGCTGGAATGCATCGCACGGGAGGTGAGGCTGGCGAGAAATTCCGACGTCTGAGCCCCCCACACCTCAGATTCCCCCACCCCAACCCTCTCCCAATGGGAGAGGGGGCAGAAGTCCTCTCCCTTGAGGGAGAGGATTTAGGTGAGGGTGGACTGCCGGTGCAAATGCAGAGCCACGCGGCGATGTAGAGCTTGCCCCCATGTAACGAATTGGGGGGATTTACTTTCGCAAGGTCTCGTCCCAATCTTTGTGGATGACCTTCGGCGTATTCATGCACAAGGATGGTTCGGGCTACAACGACATTCCGGAAGTCCACTATCAATTTCCGAATACTTATCTCAACCGTGCCGAACGGTTCGTAGACGATTGGATCGTCTATCTCGAACCGGCAAAAGAGCCGAGGTCCAAGGGCTTCTTCGCAGTTGCTAAGGTTGCATCGATCATTGCTGATCCCGATGTCCCTGATCGCTCTCGTGCACTGATCGTGGCGGGCAGCTATC
>JAQWKP010000028.1 GCA_029247785.1 Novosphingobium sp. | reverse complement strand
CTGGTGACATAGGCGCTGACGGGGAACACTGATAAAGCTTATGCTCCAGGCCATCGGACCAGGGCCGCGGCAATTGCAGTTCATAAAATAGGCCAAATCGCATCGTGTGCCCCCAAAACTGTGTAAGCCGTAATCAGAATTATCTTGGGGTAGGGTATTCGGCAAGCAGCAGTTCGGTCCCGCTATCATTCACGTCGGCAACGTCACGTTAATTTCGTTGAGGCCCGGATCAGTCCTGGATTGTGGCGAGCTAAAGCCGACGATGCCACAAATCTGGCTTCAAATCGGCCATCACACGCATTATCGTGCCCGGGAATAGGACAGATTGGCCGTCCATCTGGGAAATACGGGTACAGATTGATCGCTCAACTTTCCAGGCTGCAACCGGCCCATGGGAAGGCAGGGGAGAGCGATGGAGAAGCTGTTTTCTGGCGGCGATTTTTTCGAAGGGCCACGCTGGCATGACGGGTTCTGGTGGGTTTCTGACATCTTCGGTGGCCGGGTTTTCCGCGTCTCCCGGGCGGGTGAAGGCGAGGTGGTAGCCGAGGTTCCGGGATGGCCAAACGGCCTCGGTTTCATGCCGGACGGCGACCTCATCATTGCCTCATTACGTGAACGCAAGCTCCTGCGGCGCGACAGCTCGGGCCGGTTGAGCCTCCATGGCGACCTGTCGGCGCTTTCACCCTACTGGCTCAACGATATTCTGGTCGACGCGCAGGGACGGGCCTGGGTCGGCAATCTCGGGGTCAACCTTGAGAACGGCAGCGATCCGGAGCCGACAACCTTGTGCCGGATCGACCCCGACGGGACGGGCGAGGTTGTGGCGGACGGGTTACTGTTTCCCAACGGTATGGCGGTCACGCGCGATGGGCGAACCCTGGTCGTCGGCGAGAGCATGGGCAACCGCATGAGCGCATTCACTATCGGGGCTGACGGCTCACTCAGCGATCGCCGTGTCTGGGCTGAATTCGGCCCCGTGCCGTCGCGCTCGCAATGGACCATGGCTTCGCTTCACGACATGGAGCTCTCGCCCGACGGCTGCGCCATCGATGCCGAGGATTGCATCTGGCTCGCCGACGCAGGCAATCGCCGCGTTTGCCGCGTTGCGGAGGGCGGGCGAATCCTCGAGGAAATGCGGGTGCCGGGCGAGAAGCGCATCTATGCCTGCGCGCTGGGCGGTGTTGACGGGCGGACGCTGGTGATCTGCGCCGCACCCAGCAGCGATTTCGAACAGCTCCAGGGAAAGGGGCTGGCCGCGCTGTGGCAAGTCACGGTCAAAGTCCCAGTGGTGTGAGGAGATGGCGCGAGTGAAGATTGCAAAACTCAGCAAGCAGGTCGGAGCAGAGGTGACCGGGGTCGACCTTGCTCGGGAGCTCGTCAATACCGATGTCGCCGCAATCCTTTCGGCTTTTAACGAGCATGGCGTGTTGATTTTTGCCGGCCAGCGCAAACTTTCCGCAAAGGAGCACTTGCATCTGGCGCGCAGCTTCGGCGAGACCGAGCCCGACGATTTCCAGACCCTCAAGTCCGAAAATCCCGAAGTGATGGTGCTCGACCAGATCAACCCCAAGGGCCAGGGCGCCGACCGCTGGCATGCTGACAATACCTATCGTGAAGAACCGCCCCAGGCCATCATGATTCAGGCCCACCAGACCGCTGCGGAAGGCGGGGACACCTGCTTTGCCAGTATGGCTGCTGCCTGGGACCTGCTCTCGCCGCCCCTTCAGCGCATGCTTAAGGGTCTCAAGGCAGTACATTCGGTTGGACCGCTGCTCGAACGCACGCGCGATTCCGGGCTCTACGAACTCCCCGAGATGGTCGTCAACTCGCCGCCGATGAGCCACCATGTCGTTGCGAAGCATCCGGTGACGGGCCGCAAATACCTCAACGTCAACTCGCAATGGGTGACGCATATCGAGGGGCTGGAGGAAGCCGAAAGCAATGCGCTGCTTGATTTCCTCTACGAGCATATCAAGAGCCCGGAAGTGCAGATCCGCCACCGCTGGCGTGAGGGTGACATAGCGTTTTGGGACAACCGCAGCCTGCTGCACTACGCTGTCGCCGACTATGACACGCGAAGGGTGATGCAGCGCATCGTCCTCGCAAAGGTGCGCCAGTCCGCTACGGCTGGTTCCGGCATCAAGCGTTAGCGAGCAAAAGCCGCTGATCAGCCAGCTCTACCGCAACATGCCGCGCGCTCAGATGTTGGCCGGATCGTAAAGCCGGATCGCCCGCACATCGCGAGCATGCACAGCCATGTCGAACGGTCTCGCCCGGTGCATCACACAGCGATTGTCCCACAGCACCAAATCACCCTCACGCCATTGATGCGAATAAACGTTTGCTGGAACGGTAGCACGGTCAATCAGATCATCGACCAGTGCCAGGGCATCATCATTACTCAACCCTTCGATAGCGCATATGTGCGATGCGAGGATCAGCGCGATGCGCCCGGTGCGCTTCTGCTCGGCTATCATCGGCCGTTCCACCGGAGGAAAGCGATCGAGCGCTTCTTGGGTCCAATTATCAAATCCGTATCTGGCCCGGGAATGCATCAGCGAATGTGAGCATTTCATACTCGAAAGGCGAGCGCGCTCCTGTTCTGGCATTGCCTCCCAAAACAGCCGCGTATCGCAGAACTCGGTATTGCCGCCTTCAGGCGGGACGGTCTTGCCGTAGAGCATCGAGATCGTCGCCCGCGGAATCATGAAGGTCCGGTCAACATGCCAGAGTTCATTCGCCAGATTCTGCGCCAGCACCCAATCATCGGCTGGCAGGATGTTACCGTCGACATCGACATTGCCAAGCGGCATCACCCTTGTTTGCCGCACGCCCTCAAGCGCCTTGTCTTCGACAACCTCATCTTCGAGCGAGGCTGCGAAATCGAAGATGTCATCGTCACTGAGATCCTGCCCCGGCAATACAGCCGCACCATAGGTGGAGGTAGCATTGTACACGGCCTGCCGGTCAGCCTTGGAAAGCCCCGGCCCTATGCGCGCTCCAGTCAGCTCAACCCCGACGCGATCGGTCAGCTTGCGCTCATTCCACGGCATTGGTTCCTATCTCCTCTTGGCAACCACGGTGCTACTATACGAATACCGTCTCCTGCAGGATCATCACCTCAGTTAACCAACTATGCACCATCCTCGCCGATTGACACAAATGGTCGATGGAAATGTGTTGGGTCTGGTGAGCAATTACAGGAAGGCTGGAATATCTTTGCGCGCAGGGGCGTTGAACATATTGAGCTTATCGCAGCGAGGGTTCGGCAGTTTAGGGTCTCCTTTTTGGAGTAACCCCTCCGATTTCAGTCGGATACTGGCTTCAGCCTTGGACTCGCTTGATAGCCTGTAACCTCGGGAAAGTGAGACCGCCTGGAAGGCGTGATGCCTCACTTTTCGGAAGGTTACAGGCTATGGGCTACAGCAAAGGTTGTCACACCACTTTTCATCATCGCTATCATATCATCTGGGCACCCAAATATCGGTTCAAGGTGCTGCATGGCGAGATCCGGGTTCGGGTCCGGGAGATTATCCGGCAGGTCTGCGCCGAGATGGGCGTGACGATCATCAACGGCGCCCTGTCTCGCGATCACGTCCACATGTTCGTCGAGATACCGCCGCACGTTGCAGTCAGCGATTTCGTCCGCCGGGCAAAGGGACGCTCGTCGCGTAAGATTCAACAGGAGTTCAAGCACATCCGCAAACGCTACTGGGGGCAGCGCTTCTGGGGCAGGGGCTACTTCTCGACTACCGCTGGCAACATCACCGAAGACATCATCATGGGCTATCTCGACCGCCATATCCAAAAGGACGGCTTCTGCCCCTCGCCATGATC
>JAQWKP010000309.1 GCA_029247785.1 Novosphingobium sp. | reverse complement strand
CTCGCTAATCAGATCGCTGCCAATTCGCCCGGCGCGGTCTCGGCGACCAAGCTCAGCGTGCTCGACAATTTCAAGACCGGCATAACCGAAGCCTATGCCCGCGAGCTGGAACATGGCGATGCCGTGTTCTCCGCGCCCGATGCAGTCGAGGGCCCGCGCGCCTTCCTCGAAAAACGCGAACCGCGCTGGACCGGGGTGGCGTCCGATCTTTAGCGGATGACAACGATTGGAGAATGCGTTTTCCTACCTCGCCCAGTGCTGTCACAATGCCCCGCGCCCAATTTGTGCAACGGTCCATTGAACCGCCAAGAGGAGATTTTTTGCCCGCAGATGTGTCAACCGCGCCCAACACTAAGCAAGCCTCTGCATTGATTGGACTTTGTTAGTGTTGGGGCAGGGCGACAGGGTGTAAACTTCGTCAACTTCGCCGACAGTTGCGCGGGCTGCTCTAAACCGACGCAAGTATCGAAAAACTATGTGTAAATCCGATAGGAATGCCAATTGAAACTCAACGCTTCCGTTTCCACCGCCCCTAGCCGCGAATTGGCCGATACTGCGGCACAGCTCGATCATGCCGGGGCCCATGCTTTCAACTTTGCCGAGCTGATGCATGATCCGTTTCTTGGCGTGGCGACAGCCGCTCCCGGGGCAACGCAGCTGCACTTCGGTACCGCGATTGCGCTCGCCTTCACGCGTTCGCCAACCACCCTTGCCCATACTGCCAACGATCTGCAGACGCTGACTGGTGGGCGCTTCGTGCTCGGACTCGGCCCGCAGATCAGGCCGCATATCGAGCGGCGCTTCGGCCTTGTCTGGGACCGGCCGGTCCAGCGGCTCAAGGAAGTTGTGCTGGCGATGCGTGCGGTATGGCAGGCCTGGGACAGCGGCGAGCCGCTCAAATTCGAAGGCGAGGTCTTCAATCTTTCGCTGATGCCGCCCGCCTTTAGCCCCAAAGCAGCGCCGCAAGGACCTCCGCCAGTCTATCTCGCGGCGGTCGGCCCGAAAATGGCGGAAGTGGCGGGCGAAGTTGCCGACGGGCTGTTCGTCCATGCCTTCACCACTGCCGATTATGTCCGCAATGTGCTGGTCCCGGCGGTCGAGCGCGGGCTGGCCCGCTCGGGGCGCAAGCGCAACGACTTTCAGTTCTGCCTCTCGGCTTTCATTGCTGACACAACGGCTGCCGAAAGCGTCGCAGAGGCACGCGAGCAGGCCCGCAGCTCGGTCGCCTTCTATGCCTCCACGCCAGACTACAAGGGGGTGCTCGACCAGCATGGGCTCGGCGAGTTGCAGCCAAAATTGCGCCAGATGACTCGCGAAGGCGCGTGGGACACAATGGCTGCCGAGATCGACGACGAAGTGCTCGACCTGTTTTGCGTCTCGGGTGGTCCGGCTGAAATGTGTGAGGGATTCAATAGTCGCTGGAACGGGCTGGTTGACCAGATTTCGTTGCCGGTCGAATATTGGCTGCGGCACGCCGACAATGCCGAATGGAAGACCGGTTCGGCCAAGCTGATCGACGGTTCGTGAAGGAGAAATTTCCATGAGTGACGCAGCATGGCGGGGCGGCCTCAAGCCCGAAGACGATTTCTTCCTGGTCGAGCCCCCGGAGTTCGAGTGGATTCGCGAGGGTTCATCCTTCTGGATCTATGACGACGAGGGAGGTTTCGGTATTCCGCGTTTCGGCATTGAGGCTGAGCCGCATAGTTGGGAAAACCGGCGCTACCAGGCCAATTTCGCCTTGCCCGGTGGCCGTGTGTTGCTCGATGACGGCGGTGCGACAATGCATCCGGTGATGGACGAGGCCGGCAATCCGGCGGTGCTCGGTGCGGGGCCGCTGTCCATGCGTTGCCTTGATCCGTGGAAGCGCTGGATGGTCGAATTTGACGGCGATGTTTTGGATAGCACCATCGACAGCCAGATCGCCGGAACCGCGAAAGACGCCCCGCGCGTGCCGTTGCGCTACGGGATCGAGCTGGAGATGAAAGTGCCGGCTTTCTTGCAGGATTGCTCGCCCAAAGCCTTTGCCGCGCGCGGCGTTGGGGAACGGCGCGACAGCCTGTCGGTCGGCCTCGGTTGGAGGATCGAGCAGCTGTTTACCGGCGAGGGCTGGTACGAGCTGGGCGGCAAGCGCGAGAGCTTCAGCTGCTCGGGCATGCGGGTCAAACGCCGCAGCGTGCGCACCGATGGCTTGTTCCTGCGCGGCCATTGTTGGCAGACCGCGATTTTCCCCGGTGGTCGTGCCTTTGGCTATCTCGCCTATCCATTGCACGCCGATGGCAATGAGGGGTGGAATGACGGCTTTATCTATCAGGATGGGGAGATGGTCCCGGCCAAGGCGACTGTCACGCCCTGGCTGAAAGACGCCAATTCCGAAGCCCAGGACGTGTCACTGGAGCTGGAATCCGAGCTCGGCATTACCCGCATTGAGGGCGCGACGATGCTGTCGACCATGCGGGTCGCGCGCAGCGATCTGTTCGGGCTCAGCCTGCAACAGACCGGCGTGCGCTACAGCTGGGACGGCCAGAGCGCCTATGGCATGCTGGAGCGATCTTCCGTGACGAAGAAGGGCGAGGAACCGGGGTTCCGATCGTAGGTCAGCTCGCGCGGGCCAGCCAGCTTGCCGGCAAAGCGCCGGTCGCCTGTCCATCCTGCTGGACCACCTCGCCGGCTACGATGGTGTAACGATAGCCGCCGGGATCGCGGGTGAGGCGCGAGATGCCACCGGGCATGTCGCTGACCGATTTCTCGCCGCCATATTCGAGCTCGTCGAGCGAGAAGATAGTGATGTCGGCGACCTTGCCGGGTGCCAGTTCGCCGCGCTCGGGAATTCGGAACGCTTCGGCCTGGCGTGCGGTGAGGCCATGCACGGCTTCTTCAAGGCTGAGATCGCCGCGCTCGCGGACGAATTTGGTCAGCAGCAGGGTTGAATCGCCCGCCGCGCAGAACATCTGCAGATGCGCGCCAGCATCGCTCGCGCTGATGATGCCCACCGGGCATTTGAGCAGGCTGGCAACCTCGTCGGCATTGGTATTGGCGATGGCGAGGGCGAAGCTGGTGTCGAAATCGTTTTCCTTGACCCAGTCGGCCAGCATGTCGGAAATATGCCCGCCGCGCGCCGCGTGCAATTCGGCGAGGGTATTGCCGATCCATTCGCGGCATTGCTCGTTTCCGGCCGCCGCGATCTTGAGCATTTCCGGGGCCTTGAACGGGAACATGGTCGAGCGCCTTGTGTCAGCTTCTTCCCGGCAGCGCGCCCGCCAAGCCGGATCGTCAATCATCGCCCGCTTGGCCTCTAGCGGCGATTGCACGAAGCTGTTCCATGCCGGCAGGTCGAGGAAGCAGATGCTCTGCTCGAAGCCGATCGACAGCTCGATAAATCGCGGCGAGACCATGCCATGAATGATGGTGCCCTTGTCGCGCAGCTCCTGAAGGCAGGCAATGATGCGACTGGCGCGGTCGGGCTGCGTATCCATGTGGAGGAGGATGTTGTAAAATCCGGTCACACCGTGCCGACCGAACATTTCGCCGAGCCAGCCCAACTGCTTGATGATCGCATCAGCGTTATCGCCGGGCACGAATTGGAAAGTTGCGCCATATTCGCCGAGCTTGGCTATCAGCGCGTCAAGTTCGTCATCGCCAGCGACGCTGGAAGGGACCGGGCGGCCTTCGCGGTCCTTGTCGAACAGCGAATAAGACAAACCGAGCGCTCCGGCAGCGAGCGCTTCGTCGAGCAGCTCGACCATCGCCGCGATCTCGTCTGCGTTTGCGGTGCGAGTCCAGGCATCCTCGCCCATGACATAGCAGCGGATCTGCGAATGGCCGGCATAGGTCATCAGATTGAGCCCAAGCCGGGTCTGCGATGCAGCATGCGCATAGTCTCCGTATTTCTCCCATTGCCAGGGAATCGACTGGTTGAGCAGATCGCCCGGCAGGTCCTCGAGATAGCTGAACACCTCGATCTGTGCTTCGCGGTCTGCCGGACGGATAGGGGCAAGGCCCAGCGAGCAATTGCCGCCGACAACGGTGGTCACACCATGCTGCGTCATCGGATCGAGCATCGGGTCCCAATAGATTGTTGCATCGTAGTGGGTGTGGGAATCGATGAATCCGGGAGTGACGACGAGGCCTTCAGCCTCGATCACTTGCTCGCCGTCGCTTGCCAGACCTGGCCCGACTTCGGCGATCCTTCCATCGCTTACGCGAACATCCGCTTTGCGGCCTGCAGAACCGGTGCCGTCGATGACCGTGCCGCCCTTGATCAGCAGATTACTCATGTGCTTGCATCCCTTCCTCGTCTCATCGGTCAGCTTGGCTTTGCCCGCAAAATCGATGTTGTGTGGCAAATTATAGGCGATTGGCCGTCTGCTGGCAAAGGCAACCGACATGCCAATCGCCTATAATTTGCCGCTCGCATGGTCGGAATGCCGACTGATGCCGGTGATGACAGCCCGCTGAGATTCATGGGTGCTTTTTTCTATCGCTACATCGCCGAGCGCCAGGCATTGCCGCGCGACGATGTGCTGTCGGAATTTGCCCTTGCCGCCTATCCCGATGGCACCAGCCTGGATATTCCCGAACTTGTGCGTCTATCGACCTTTCTGTTCGACGCGGGGCAGGACACCCGCGCCAATTTGATCGGTAATGCCATGAGCTATCTGGTCGGTGAGCCGGGATTGCAGGACCAATTGCGCGGCGATCCCGCACTGATCCCGGCATTCCTGGAGGAGGTCTTGCGACTGGAGGGCTCGGTCAAGACGATCAAGCGGCTTGCCCGCCGTGATACACGGATCGGCGACATGGCGATCCCTGCGGGAACAAAAACCGTGATCGGGATTACCGCCGCCAATCACGATCCGCTGCGATGGGACGAGCCCGCCACTTTCCGCCTCAGCCGTCCCGGTATCAGACAGAACCACTCATTCGGGCGCTGCAATCCTTGGGCTGGAGCTACAACCGTCCCGAATTCACGCTCCCCCAATCAGCTCGCGGCCGATCAGCATGCGTCGGATCTCGTTGGTGCCGGCACCAATATCCAGGAGCTTGGCATCACGCAGATAGCGTTCGACCGGCCAGTCCTTGGTGTAACCCGCGCCGCCCAGTGCCTGCACCGCTTCCCCGGCGACCCGGAATGCATTTTCGCTCGCGAGCAGAATTGCACCGGCGGCATCAAAGCGCGTGTTCTGGCCCGCATCGCAGGCTCGCGCGACAGCATGGACATAGGATCGCGCCGAACTGAGCGCGACATGCATGTCGGCGACCTTGGCCTGCATCAGCTGGAAGCTGCCGATTGGCTGGCCGAATTGTTTGCGCTCGCGGACATAGGGCAGCACCGTGTCGATACAGGCCTGCATGATGCCAAGCGGAATGCCGGCGAGAACCACACGCTCATAGTCCAGCCCACTCATCAGCACGCCGACACCGCCATTGACCGGCCCCAGCACGTTTTCTTCCGGGACCATGCAGTCGTCGAAAACCAGCTCCGAAGTGGGCGAGCCGCGCATGCCCAGCTTGTCGACCGACTGGCCAATGGAGAAACCCGCCATGGTTTCTTCGATGAGGAAGGCCGTGATCCCGCCCGAGCTAGGACCGGGCCCGGTCCTAGCATAGACCACCAACGTGTCGGCGACCGAACCATTAGTGATCCAGAACTTGGTGCCGTTGAGCAGGTAGCCGCCTTTCTCCGGTTCAGCCTTGAGCTTCATCGAAACTACATCCGAGCCCGCTCCGGCCTCGCTCATCGCCAAAGCGCCAACATGCTCGCCCGAGATCAGTTTTGGCAGATATTTAGCCTTTTGCGCGTCGCTGCCCCAGCGGCGGATTTGATTGACGCACAAATTGGAATGCGCGCCATAAGACAGGCCGACTGAAGCGCTGGCCCGGCTGACTTCCTCGATCGCCACAACATGTTCGAGATAACCTAGCCCGAGCCCGCCCCATTCTTCCTCGACGGTGATCCCGTGCAGGCCGAGCTCGCCCATCTGCTGCCACAGCCGGCATGGAAAGGCGTCCTCCGCGTCGATACCAGCGGCAAGTGGCGCAATCCGATCGGCGGCGAACCGGTGAGCGCTGTCGCGGATCATTTGCGCCGTTTCGCCCAGCGCCGAATCGAGTTCAGTCATGCGCGGCCTTCCTGCCCTACAGTGGCAGGCTGACTTCGGCCGTGCCCTTTAGGATTGTGTCGCCGTCCTGTGTCGTCATTTTCGTCTGAACCTTCACCACCGGCATGCCGTAAGGCGAATCGTCGATCTTCTCGATCACTTCGCCATCGATATAGGTGATGTCGCCCTCGAAGGCCGGGCTGCGGAACTGGGTGACCGAGTGCCAGACGAAACCGTCCTGGCCGGCCCAGTAGGCGATGGTATCGACATGCCATGCATTCATCGACGAGCCATAGCCATAGACGCCGCCCATGCCGACCTTTTCGGCCTTCTCGTCGTTGATATGGCCTGACGAAGGCCCGTGGTAGAGCCCGTCGCCGTGGCGCGGGTCAATCTTGCGAGCCTCAAAATCATAGGTCATGTCATCGGCGAAACCGGCATCCTCGAGCGCGGGATCGGAGACGCCCTCGGGCGGGTTCCAGCGCCAGGTCCCCCAGATATTCTGGCGATGGGCTCGGCATTCCAGCGCGAAAGTAACACGGCTGTGCGGCCCAATTACCCGGCGGGGAAGCTTGTCGCCGATCTGGATGTCGCCATAGCGCGGCGAGACACCGTCGCGGTTCGACAGGATCCATTCGTGCCGCTGCCGATTGACCTCGTCCAGGTCTTTCAGCGTCCACATCTTGGGCGGGCGATTCCCCTTGTCATAAACTTTGCGCTTGTTGGCTTCCTCCACGAGGTAGCGGATCGAGGTCGCCCGCTCCTTGGCAACCAGCGCGCCATGCTGGTTGCGGTGGATGGTATCGCCATCGGCGAACATGGTCGGACCGGCAAAGCCGGTGTCGGTAACCTTGTAGCCGGCGAAATAGCGCTCCTGGGTGAGTTTGTCGCCGGGGCGGACCGGAGTTCCGTAGAACCACCATTCCTCGCCCGCAAAGATCAGGTGTGAGCCGGGTAGCTTGCCGACGCAGGATGGATGGCAGCCATGGCCGTAATCCATCGCAACGGTAAAGCTTTGCGGTGCGATGATGCCACCAAATTTCGAATTGCGCGCAAATTCCTCGTCCCAATGGAGCGGATTGGCATAGTCCATCGCTTGAACCCAGCGGCGGATGTCGGTGCCGTTGCACGGGTCCCAGAACTCGGCAAAAACGATCGGTTTTCCGACATATTTGTCAACGTCGCTGGTGTCGAGGGTAACGTCTGCTTCGGCCATTGCGGTCATCTCCTGGTTTCTGGGCACGCCCAGCATTACATATTGCACGATCATCGCCTGTTTCACGCTGCGTGCAAGCCCTCTCGGCAAATCATGCAAGCCAATCGGCACTAGCTGCAACCCGATGCATTGCGGGCCGTCACGGTCTGTGGCACTCAGCGAGCGCTTCAGCCGGGGAACAGAATCCATGCGAAATTTCTTCAAACTGCTTGCCGCGGCAACCTTGTTAGGGCTCGCTACGCCGTCCTTGGCCGACGACAGCAGCTTTACCATCGCGGCGATCCCGGACACGCAGAACTACACGGATTACACCCACCAGAGCGAGGCAGGCTTTGGCCTTGATGCAGACGAGATGTTCCTCGCCCAGATGCGGTACATTGCCGAAAATCTCGAATCGAATGGCGGGGATATCGCATTTGTGACGTCACTGGGCGATGTCTGGCAGCACCAGACCAAGGACATTGATCCCGCCCATGCGGCGCGCGGCTTCACGCGCATGGCCAACCCGTTCTTCGATGATCATTTCGGAGCCAAGGACAAGGTCACTACCGTCGAGATACCGACCGCGCGCGAAGGCTATTCGATGATTGCCGGCAAGGTCCCGTTCTCGGTCGTGCCGGGCAATCACGATTACGATTCGATGTGGCTCAACAAGGTTGAAGGCCCGCCGCCATCGATGGGCGGCCACATCCTACCGGGCGTCCTCCATGCCGGCGGGCTCGACAATTTCCGTTCGCTGTTTGGCGCTGACACGCCATTTTTCAAGGATAAGGACTGGTATGTCGCATCGCATGACGGTGGCGGTGACAGTGCCCAGATATTTACCGGCGGCGGATACCGCTTCCTGCACATTGGGCTGCAATTCGACGCGCCCGATGCTTCGCTGGAATGGGCGGCCCAAGTCATCGCAGAGCACCCCGGCCTGCCGACGATCATCTCAACTCATGATTTTCTCAATAATGATGGCGAGCGTCGGCCCAATCCGGTGATCGATAACGCCGCAGTCGATCCGATGGACAACAATCCGCAGATGGTGTGGGACAAGCTGATTGCGGGGAATGACCAGATCTTCCTGGTGCTGAGCGGCCATCATCACGGCCAATCGCGGCGGGTCGACGACAATCAGGCTGGTCACAAGGTCTGGCAGATGCTGTCCGACTATCAGGACCGTAAGCAGACCGCCGTGGATGCCGGGATCGAAATGGGCCGGGGCGGGGGGCTTGGCGACGGATGGCTGCGGTTGCTGACTTTCGAGATGGGACCGGAGACGCCGACCATTCGGGTTCGCACCTACTCGACTCATTACGAGAAGCTGAGCCGCGATACATTCGAATATGCAGCCTGGTACAAGGAGCATGAGAAGCCCAAGCTGAGCGACGAGCTGTATCACGACGAGGATGATTTCACCGTCGAGCTGAGTGATTTTCGCGAACGCTTCGGCGAACCTCAATCCGACTGACAACCGAAAGGGCCGGCGCAAACATGCTCACCAAAGCAGACGAATATCCGATCCATCAGACGCCTGACCCGATCGCTTTTTCGGGAACCGACCGAAATTTCTACGACCGCTATTTCTTCAATGGCCATTCGCGAGATGGCGACGTGTTCTTTGGCGCGGCCATGGGCATTTACCCGCATCTCAACATCATCGATGCAGGCTTTTCGGTGCGGATCGGCGAGATGCAATACAATCTGCGCGGCTCGCGCCACCTCAATATGGAACGCATGGACACATTTGTCGGGCCGATCCGGATCGAGGTGATCGAGCCCCTGCATAGCCTGCGGTTGATTGTTGAAGACAATGAGCACGGCATCTGTGCCGACTTGAATTACACTGGCCGCCATTTCCCGCTTGAAGAAAAACGCACTACCAAGCGGATCGGGCCCCGGACCCTGCAAGACCTCACCCGCATGACGCAGATGGGTCGTTACACCGGCTGGGTCCGCGCTGGCGGGCAGGAAATCAGCTTTACGGACGCGCAGCCGGCGCTTGGCGTTCGTGATCGTTCATGGGGTGTGCGACCTATCGGCACCCGCGATCCGCAGGCGCCAGTCCCGGCGCAAGAAATGCAGGTCTGGTGGTACTGGCTGCCGGTCCATTTCGACGATGGGGTGATGCTGTTCTTCCTCAATGAGGACGGTGAGGGCAAGGCCTGGAACCAGGGCCTGCTGACTTGCGCCGATGGTGGAGAGCCGGTGCATTGGGAACAATCGAAGCTGGACGTCGAACTGAAGCCCGGCACGCGCTGGCCCACCCACGCCACGGTGTATGCCCGCGACGAGGCGGGCCAGAATTGCACGATCGCAATTGAACCGGGGGCAAACTTTTTCATGTCGGGTCTGGGCTACATGCATCCCGAGTGGAACCACGGGATGAACAAGGGCGAATTCGCGCTCGGCTATGACGAGATCCGCACTGCGCAGGTGGAAATATACGGTCCGCCCTACCAGCACGCGCAGTCCTTCGCCCAGGTCACAGTCACCAGTGAGGATGGCAAGGCACGGAGAGGTGTGGGCGCATTCGAATATATCATCATCGGCCGCCACGCGCCTTCCGGGCTTAGCTCGCTGTTTGGCGTTCCCTGAATTCGTCGGCACAGCCTGCGCGCTGCAGCCTGACGTGCAGAAGCGGGGCACTGCACAACAAAAAAGGGGCCGGAGGTTTCC
>JAQWKP010000344.1 GCA_029247785.1 Novosphingobium sp. | reverse complement strand
TGAGCGCGGCCTCGATAATCCCCTCTGCGGCTTCCTTGCGAGCAACATTGCCGGCCACACCAATAGCCGCACCGCCAGCATTGCGAATTTCTTCGGCGGCAGCCTCGGCAACCGCTGGGTCGGGCTGCGATCCATCCATCGCCAGTCCGTAATCGGCAATCACGATATTGGCGCCCTGCGCTGCGCAGCCTCCGGCGATCCCTCTGCCTACGCCGCGTCCCGCCCCGGTGACAATAATGACCTTTCCTTCAAGTACCGCCGCCATGGCGTTGCTCCTCCAGATTACCTCGCGCCCATGATGGGCGAGCCGGGCCCTGCGATGCAAGAGCGGCCTTGCGCGCGCGCAGCTTTCATCTCACCATCGCAGACGATCCGATGCATAATCGAAGAAAGGAATGGTCATGGCGTTTACCGGCACGATGGAGGAGCGGCTCGCCATCCGCGAGCTCTACGATACCTACGCCGATGGCGGCAGCCGCTGTTGCCGCGACACCTGGCTCGGCTGCTATGCCGAGGATGCGAGCTGGAAGACCCAATATTTCGATCTGTCAGGGATCGAGGCGATTGGCGAGACATTCGACCAGATTATGGACGGCGTTGCACATACCAAGGTCTTCACCCAGATCGGCTCGATCGAGATTGAAGGCGACTCCGCCAAAATTCGTATGCGCCAGGACGAATGCCTGTTCTACGAAGACGGTCGAACCTACGAATTGCTCGGCAAATATGACGATATGCTGGTGCGCCGCGATGGGCGCTGGCTGTTCAAACACCGCGACTACATCGTCATCCGTGAGGTGCAGCCGGGATAGGAATTTTATTCGCGAGGTGGTCGAAATCGTCGCTTTGGATGCGGCGTGGGAGGCGATCAATTCGCACTTGCCGAATTCCTGCCGGGGGCACGGCGTGTCGACGACCGGCAAGTAATCCCGGCTAAGACAACAGCAGCGCAATGGGGATCGTGATGTAGGCAAATGCGCCAACAGACATAACGATATTCGAAAATGTCTTGATATCCGTCATCATCGGTCCTCCGCAATGTGTTGGCTAACCTATGAGGGAACCAGCGTACGGACACCGTGACCAATGCCACAGGCTTGATGTGTGAATTCCTACAACATGTATTTTCAGGGTGATAGCGTTGCTAAAGACAGAGCTGAGGCGGCCAACGCTCCGCTGGCTCAATCAGCCTTCATTGCCAAACGTACTGACGACGGACACAGAAAATTCGTTGAGACTGAAAACCCAGAGGCTGCACCGCCGCACTTGGTGCGAGATCGACGCGGTGGAGCTGGTTCTCAATGCCCCCTGCCCATCCAGCTAGTTTGCCTTGACAGGACCGGGAAGTGCATAGGCGATGACGTAGTCGCCCTTCTTGGTACCCATCATACCATGGCCGCCTGCGGCCAGGACGACATATTGGCGTCCGCCGACAGCGTAAGTCATCGGTGATGCCTGCGCGCTGGCGGGAAGGTCGACAGCCCAGATCTCCTCGCCGTCGTCCACTCTCAAGGCCCTGAGCCGATCGTCCGTCGTCGCGGCAATGAACACGAGCCCGCCAGCGGTCATCAGCGGCCCGCCGAAATTGGGGGTGCCCCAGTTCAGGGCGATGCCGAATGGTGCCTGCGAGGACGTTGTGCCGAGCGGCTTGCGCCAGGCCAGTTTGCCAGTGTCGAGATCGATCGCACTGATCAATCCCCAGGGCGGCGGAGTGCAAGGCATTCCCAATTGGGAGAAAGCCTGCTTGCTCTCATACGCATAACGCGCGCCAGTCTGCGGTGCTGAGAACGCCGGCCAGTCGGGCGATCGGTCATACTCCTCGCGCGGAATCAGCTTGATGATTTCAATCGGGAACGAGTTGGTATTGACAATGAGACGGTTGCTCGTGGGATCGATTGCGACGCCGCCCCATTCGGCGCCGCCTGCCCTGCTTGGGACCAGCGCCGAACCGCCAAGGCTCGGCGGAGTGAAAATGCCCTCGTTGCGAATATTTTCAAGCATGCTGCGACACTTCATCTTGTCGATGCCGATAATGCCAAACGCTTCCTCCGCGCTGAAGGATTGGCGGGCAAGTGTCGGCAGTGTCGAAAAAGGCTGGGTCGGCGAGGTGCGCTCACCGGGCACATCGGTCTGCGGCACGGACCGTTCGATCACCGGGTACAACGGCTTGCCGGTCTCCCGGTCCAGAACGAACAGGAACGCCGATTTGGTCGCAAATGCCATTGCAGGGATCTCCCCGCCATCACGGCGCAGCGTGAACAGCGCCGGGGCGGCCGGGATGTCATAATCCCAGAGATCGTGGTGCACGGTCTGGAATGACCATACGACTGCGCCAGTCGATGCCCGGACCGCGACAATCGAATTTGCCAGGCTTTCGTCCCCTTCGCGTTCGCCGCCGAAAAAGTCCGGGCTGGGGCTACTCGTCGGCAAAAACACGAGATCTCGGTCAGGGTCGGCCGAAATTGAGCTCCAGACATTGCCCGCCCCGGTCTTCCCATTCGATCTTGGAACCGGGTCGAACTTCCAGCTCAACTTCCCGGTGCGGGTGTCAAAGGCATGGACCCGTCCGGATGCCGCGGCGGATCGCTCGTTGTCGGCGATGCTCGATCCGACGACGACGACATCGCCGACGACCGCCGGAGCGGCGTTGATATGGACCTCCAGCGGATCGTGGGTTTCGGCCAGCGGAATCACAATGACCTCGCCATTCTCGCCAAAGTCCTCGCACCGCGCACCGGTATGCGCGTCAAGGGCGAAAAGCCGACGATCGTTGGTCGCCATGTAAAGACGTTCGGCGCACGGCGTGTCCGGAGATGCAGCCGTATCGACCCAACGGGCCAGGCCGCGACATCCCAGGTTGTTTATGGGCTTCAGCGATGTATCGATCTCTGCGTCGAAGACCCAGAACTCCTCACCCGTGGCAGGATCGAGCGCGGCAACCCGGTTGAACGGGGTGCACAGCACCAGCTTGTTGTCGGCGATGATCGGGGTGGCTTCGAACTTGGACCAGTTGATGGCTTCGCCGCGCCGCTCCATTTCGCCGGTTCGATAAGTCCACGCGACCTGCAGCCGACCGACGTTGGCTGCCGTAATCTGCGCTAGCGGAGAGTATTTCGTCTGCCCGGCATCACCGCCGACCGCCTGCCAATCGAGATTGTCGGCGACCGGCACCGGCGTGCTCGTATCCCATGACCTGCCATCCTGCGGCGGATCGAACTGCAACGCCAACACAGCCAGGAGCGATCCGACCGCGATAATCAAAATCAGGCTAACCACCACCAAAAGGACACACCGACGCGATTTGCCGCGAACAGTTTGCATGGCAACTCTATTCCTCCCCCATCGGCCGAACCCCGGACGGCCGGCTTGTGCGCGGTTCGGCGCCTAGGCAGACAGTGCGGCTCGGGGTGGAACCATCGCCTGCCACGCAGCCCGGTTTTCGCTGATGGACTTTGCCGCCGCGTCCCACCAGGCCTGGGTGCCGCCATATGCCTTGAAATTGATATCGCTGGAATGCCGGAATTCGAGTAGTTCCACGCCTTCATCGCCTACCGCATAGGTGTAGGGCGTCGCGTCCGGCAGGAAGAAACCATCTCCTGCGCCCAGCCACTCCGTGCCATATTTGATGGAGCCCGAAACGATGTAATACAGGCAATCGCGCTTGTGGCTGTGCCGCGGCAGGGGGTAGTGCGGCTTGAACCAGACATAGGTCAGCGCAAATCCCGGAATGTCGAACAGGGTTTTCACCAGAGCGCCGTCGGTAAGACCCGCCTCGACCAGTCGGGCAAAGCCCTCCTGGGTCGCTTCACTCATCGGTAGAATGTCCGGATCGTCGGCCTGGGGTGAGTCTACATTGCCCTCGGCAGCGCGGAAAATCTGCATCTTCTGTTTGGCCGTCACGATTCACTCTCCTGTCGTCTTATTGACCTGAAAATATCATAGCTCTCGCCGAGCGGCAATTGCGCATAACAGCGTCTCAAGCCCCCTATTTTCGAGTAAACATTCAAGAGCGACTAGCCTGCAAGCGGCCCAATCCTTGCCGTTAGATCTATGTCCGCTTGCTGGAAACTCGAAATCGACGCTCAACGACCGATCTTGGGGCGATACCGACATTCAAAGTGCCATGCGTCTTCAAGTGCAATGATCGCTCCCGCGCTTGAGGTCGGAAGCCACCCTGGGGCTGACGACGCGCCTCACTCATCCAGGGTGAAGCCGACTTTCAGCGTCACCTGATGGTGGATCACATCGGCATCGGCCTCGACATAACCGCGCTGCGCGACGACTTCGAACCAGCGGATATTGCGCAAAGATTTCCTCGCCCGCTCCAGCGCGACCTTGATCGCGGCGTCGTGGCCCTCAGTTGAAGTCCCGACAATTTCGGTGAGCTTGTAGACATGTTCCGACATGGCGTTCTCCTGTGCTTGTAACGCAGCATACGCCTTGCAGCCCCGATTGTTGAGCTTGTTTGGGCGCTCTATCGATGCCATCAGTTTCGCCATGGCTTACATCGGACCTCTCGAAGACCGCATCGCGATCCGCGAATTGCATGAAACCTACGCTGACGCCGGCTTTCGCGGCGATATGGAGCAGTGGCTCGGCTGCTTCATTGACGATTGCACATGGGTAACGCCCTATGGCGAAATGCACGGCAAGGAGGAGTTGAAGGCAACATGGGACCAGATATTTGCGAATCTGGGCGCGCTTGGCTTCTTCACCGTGATGGGCAGCATCGAGGTTGACGGCGACAATGCCACTGACCGCGCCTATATCCGCGAAGTCTTCCTTGCCAAGGACGGCGCAATTCAAAAGCTCGTCGGTAGTTATGTCGATCAGCTGGTGCGTATGAACGGCACCTGGAAATTCGCGCGGCGCGAATATTCGGTGCTGATAAGCGAGGGCGAGGGCACAACACCCTCAGAATTAGCGACCGGAGAGAACAAGTGATCGAAGTGCAACCCCTCACCGACAGCACGGAGCTGATCGGCAATACCGAAGCGCTAAAGCAGCGCTATGACGAGGAAGGTGTGCTGTTCATGCGCGGGGTAATCGATCCCGAACTGATCGCATGGGCCCATGGGAAATATCGCGAGGCGCTCACTGCCGAAGAGCTGATCGACCCGGAAGTAGAAGCTCCGCTCTGGACTGGCCGCAAGACCGATACCTGGCGGCCCTGCGACGCGATTGGCACCACGGTCTGGCACGAAGTGGTCAAGCAGCCCGGACTTAACGCCATACTGCGCGCCGCCTTCGCTGCCGAGCCGGTCTGGATACCGATTGCTGCCCATCGCTCGGCCCTGCCGACTGGACCGCTGAAGGAAGACCAGGACATATTCGCCGGGCGGCACCAGGACAGCTTTTACAATGAGGGCATGCTGTTCACCATCTGCTGGATGCCGATCCGCGACGTGGCGATGGGCAATGGCAGCTTTGCCGTCGCGCCCGGAACTCACAAACGCGGCGTCCTCCACGATACGACGGTTGAGGGTAATGCGATCCCACGAGATGCGATTCCCGATGGTGCCTGGCGCTCGGCCGATTTCAAGGTCGGCGATGTGCTGATCTTCAATTACGGCACTGCCCATACCGCGCTGCCCAATCCGTCAGACGAGATCCGCATGTCGCTGGACGTGCGCGCTATCCCCAGCTGGGCCCCGCAGCCGGTGATCGGCGAGGTCGACAATGTCGATAATCGCGATGTCACCATCCGCACCGAAGATGGCGCGCTCAAGACTGTCCACCTTACCGACGACACGCTGATCCGCGACATGAACCCCTGGCCGCGCATCCCGATCGCCGAGGTCGAGAAGATCGCCCATCCCGGCGCGCATGTCATGGCCATGGCGAAGCCTGACGGTACCACCACGGTGTTACGGCGGAATTTTTATTGAAAGCTGGCGATCAGGCGGTTTTGCCGGGTCAACCAGTATCGTTCAAAATCAATCTACTATCGCCATCACGAACAGCCCCATCGCCACCAAGCACGCTATTGTGCGCACATGGTTCAGCCGGGGCCAGCGCAGCAGATAGTCGCGCCATAGGGCACGTCCTTCATCGGTTGCGGGGTCGGCAACATCGAGGCGATTGTTGAGAGGGACGTTGCCCAGGGCCGTCACACCGAACATGCCGATCATGTAGGTCAGGCCGCCAGCGACCGCTGCGTTCGTTTTCGCATCGGCAAAGCCCAGCAGGCCGAGGATGACCAATACGCCGCTCGCCACGGTGCTGAGAAAGAACAGTGGCAGGAATGCGCTCCTGACAATCACGCGATTGATCGACTGCATCGCCCGCGCGCCAGCCTCGTCGCCCAACTCGGCGAATGACCGCATGCCGAATGCGGAAAAGGTGAAATAGACACCTGCCATGATCCCGGCCGAGAGGGCTGAAAACCACAACAGCACAATGATGATCTGTTCCACGGCTATCTCCCGGTTCCGGGCATGGTGCCCTTACGCTGACCCGCCGGACCCAACCGACAACATCAGTACAATTCATCCCGATAGGACTGGTCGAGCAAGGCTTCGGTCTGCTCCACGCTGGCATCGTCCAGCGGCATCATCGAGGCGAATCCGCGTGCCGCAATCGAGCGGGTTTCGCTGGGCCACTGGTCAGGCTGCCACAGATGCGAGCGGATCAGGGCCTTGCCGCAATGGAAGAAGCATTCCGTCACCTCGACCCGGGTGTGGAGCAGCGCCGGCTTGCCATTGACCAGCATCCGCGCGGCGATGTCGGGATCATTATGGAGGCTTGCGCGTCCCTTGACCCGCAAGGTCTCGCGTTGTCCGGGGACGAGAAAGATCAAGCCGATCCTGCCGTTCCTGAGGATGTTGCGGAAGCCGAAGGTCAGGCGGTTGCCGGGCCGTTCCGGGATCAACAAGCTGGTGTCGTCGCCGATTTCGACAAAGCCGGCCGGATCTCCCTTGGGTGAAATGTCGGGGTCACCATTCTCATCGATGGTAGAAACGAACACCAGCGGCGACTTGCGGATGAAATCCTGCATTGCCTCGTTCAGGCTCGACACCACCTTGGCGCGGACGAATTCCATCGGCTCGCCCAGGACGGCTTCAAGCGCCGTTACGTCATCGATCGGAGTCCCTGCCATGGTGCGTCTCCCGTGCTAGTTTGCAGTTTGTAGTCCTACGCTTCGTCCATCGCGACCGAAACCAGCCAATCGCCCCAGTCGGATATGCGGCGTGGCGGCAGCGCCGCGTCGACGCCGACATGTTTCCAGCCCTGCTGCGTGCGCCGGAGCATGTAGAGGCAACTCCAGCTGCTATTGACGCTGCCATCGGCTCGATAACGCGAGCCGGTCGTTTCGGCAAAACCAACGCTTGAGCTGGCCAGCGTTACATTCAACGAATGCAGCTTGACGCTGCCATCCCAGCCGTCGCGGTAATAGGCTTCATATCCAGGCTTCACCATGGCGTCGAAGCTTGCCTCATCGAAGATGCTGACACTGCAGGAGTGATCTTCGCCGCCGATCATCAGGAAGGGAAACTTCCAATAGCCCAGCGCGTCATAGTCGATTGTGCGGCCCTGGGTCACATATTGCCACAAGGCGCCGCAATAACCGTCGATATAGGCGCGCACGTGGTTCTCTATGTCTTGCGCGTGGTCGCCATTCACCTCGGTCATGAGCGCAACTCCCCGTTTGCATCGCTGGTGGACAGTAAGCCGGTCCGAGCAAGGCGATGTTTGAGCATAGGCTCTAGGGCGCTGTGGCTACAACGGGCAATTCGCGGATTCGGCATAGCCGCCCCGCATGAAACAGTCGTTTGGGCGTCTCGAAGGCGCCGGAAATAAATTTAAAGCCCGGACCGCTGCGGTCAGCTGTCCATCCTGGCTTGTTCAACCTCGGCTGCTCTGCGCGCGCGGTTTTCTTCCACGGCCATCGCCCGGTCAGCCATCTGCCGCCATGCGGCCTCCGAACGCAGAGCGCGTTCGCGTACATTTTCGAGAGTGGCGCTACGCGCTTCTTCGGCCGCCTCGGCGGCGCGCTCTCTGTAAAAATCGATTGTCTGGGCCATTAAGCATCCCCTTGCGGCCGGAGTCGTCCGGCAGGGTTCGCGCTTGCGCGCGCCCTGCCGGACAATGCGAAGCGGATCAGGCTGCCGCCAGGTTGACCGCTGATTCCTTGCCGTCGCGGCCGGTCTCGACCTCATAGGACACGCGCTGTTCGGGCTGGAGTGTATCCATCCCTGCTGCCTGCACGGCTGAGATATGAACGAAGCTGTCCTTGCCGCCGTCTTCGGGCTCAATGAAGCCATAGCCGCGATCAGTGTTGAAGAATTTTACTTTGCCGATTGGCATGATGTGTTCCTTTCACGAAACGGAACCTCCCGGCGACGGAATTGTCACGCGGAGGCCTTGCGTCAGGTCGTCAATTGAAAGGAAGTCGTCGTCAGGATCGAACCGACCGGAAAAATAACGCTTCCGAAGTTCTAGTCTTTTCGCCGAAGTCCGTCGCATGTTTCGACGTCAGCCACGCCGCAATAGCACACGGATTGCGAATCTTCCTAATGATTAGTGGTTCGGGCCGATTTGGTGAGCTGTCAATCTTTTGCCTATCAGCTGTTTACCTGCGGCCCGGGAGCAGAAAAAAGCCCGGCGGTGGGGAACCGCCGGGCTTACGTCTGAGGGGACAGACGAAGTTTGGTCTTCGTGGCCTAGCGGAGCAGTGACAGCACGCTCTGCTGGCTCTGGTTGGCCTGGGCGATCATCGCCGTCGAAGCCTGGCTCAGGATCTGCGCCTTGGCCAGCGCGGTCGTTTCCTGAGAATAGTCAGCGTCTTCGATCCGCGAACGCGCGTCTGACAGATTGGTCGCGTTGTTGGTCAGGTTGTTGACCACGCTCTCGAGACGATTCTGGCCAGCACCAAGCGTGGCGCGGGCACCGTTGATCGCATCAAGTTCTCGCCATGCGCACGCCAGTGCCCGAAACCTTATTAGAGAAACACAAAATCAATGGCCCAAGCTAAGGGGGCTAGACAACTGGCGCGGGCATGGCCGCGCTCCGGCATCATCCTGCTCCACGACGTGGCCGGATCGATTGTCAGCCTGATCGGCTCGATGGCCGATCATGGCGAGTGGTTTCCGGTCATTGCCTTCAGCGACGATCCCAAGCCGGCAAGGATCGTCGAAGCCATTCTGGATGGGGCGATCGATTATATTGCTTGGCCAATCGCGGGTGATGAGCTGGCTGCGACGCTGGACCGGGCGCTTGATCGTGCCGAACGGGTCGGCAACGCCAAGCTGCGCGAAATCATGGCGCGCTCGCAGATAGACAAGCTGACCCGGCGTGAGCGCGAAGTGCTCAATGGTGTTGCCGGCGGGCTGTCGAACCGGCTGATCGGTGAGAGGCTCGAGATCAGTCCGCGCACGGTTGAGATTCACCGGGCCAACATGCTGCACAAGCTTGGTGCCAACCACACTTCGGACGCGATTCGGGTCGCCATCGAAGCCGATCTCACGGAATGATTTCGGGTTGGGAAGTCCGATTCAATTCAGGCGCAGACCGGCATTTGCGGGAAAATCTGCAGACTCGCCTGTGGCTTCATCGCCATCGGCGAGGAGCGATGAGAGAAAAGCGATGAGCAGCGCCAGGGCCAAAGTGCTGCCCTCGGCCACCAATTCTTCCGAACCGTCCGGAAGTACGGCCGATGCCAGGCAATTGCCGTTGGCACCGCGTGAGATCATGAATGCGGTGTCGCCGCCAACAAGTGCAAGAACCGCGCTTTCATAGGCGCCAAGACCAAGCATGGCCTCGATGATCTTCTGGTCCGGCTGGCTGGCGAGAGAATGCTGCGCGCTTGTTGAGCTCCGCTGCAACAGCGCCTGCGCCTCGCGGATGCGATCGGCCTGTTCGGCAGGCGCGCTGTCGACGCAGTCGAACAGCAGGTCGCGCAGCCGCGCATTCCGTGCTGTCTGGTCCGACGATGGCGATCGATGCCGAGACAAGTCGAGCTGCTCCTGTTTCGTTGCAAGATTGGCGCTGTCGGGCAAAGTCGCCCGAGCTGCCGGATCGAGTCAATCCGATTCGCGCGTCAAGGTGACGCAGGTCCCATTGTGCAACACAATAGGCGGATATTCTGAAGCCTCGGTTGAAGCCGTGGCCCGTAATGCCCCTTGCCAGCTAGTCGCCAAACCGCATTGCCCGAATGCCGTGTCCTTGTCATAGGTAGGCAGGGCGTAGATGTGATTCCGGCGCTGACGCCGGAACAATCGCCGCAAGTTCGGGAGAGTGAGACATGTCCAGGCAATCGAGCCGCCACCTGGTTCCGCCTGAATTTGCAAGCGCCCTGGACGGGTTCCCGCCGGTAGATTTCGCCCAGGGGCTGGAGCCGTATCGCGGCAATTTCCTGGTCGATGCAATGCCACCGCCGACACCCGAGCTGGCCGTCGTCTCATGCGAGGAACGGGCAATTCCCGGTCCCCAGGGCGGGCCGGACCTACGCATGCTGATCTATTTTCCGCCCGAAAGAGCCACCGGCCCGCTTCCGGCTCTGCTCAACATCCATGGCGGCGGCTATGTCATGGGCGTGCCTGAGCAGAACGATCTGGCCAATCGCGACAAGGCGTTGCGCCTGGGCTGCCCGGTATTTGCTACCAGCTACCGCCTTGCGCCGGAAACGCCGTGGCCTGGGGCGGTCGAGGATTGCTACGCCGCGCTGTGCTGGATTCACGAACATGCGGGCGAGCTCGATATCGATCCTGATCGTATTGCCATTTCGGGCGAAAGTGCTGGCGCTGGTCATGCAGCTGCACTGGCGATACATGCTCGCGACCGGTTGCGTGAGAGCGAAGCGGCACCGCGCATCTGCTTCCAGCTGCTCGACGCGCCGATGTTGGATGACCGGACTGGAAGCAGCCCCGATCAGCATCCTTTCACCGGAGAATTCATGTGGAAGCCAGAGCTCAACCGCTTTGGCTGGCAGGCGCTGCTCGGAACGGATCCGGGCGGACCGGACGTTGCTGACGCATCTGACC
>JAQWKP010000308.1 GCA_029247785.1 Novosphingobium sp. | reverse complement strand
CAGGCAGGCCGGATCAGCCCACAAACAGCATTAAAATCAGGTGCCGGACGGCCGACATGCCACAAAATCCAGGGCTGCGATCGCCATCACCCCGTCAGGCCGCCTGCTTCAGGCCAAAATCGACATTCTTCGAGGTGCCCTAATAAATTAATTAGTGTCTTGATGGATCGTGTCTTTGAAGCTCTTGCATCTACGCCTAGGCGAAAGATTTTGGCCTATTTGGCAGAAGTCGATTTAACCTCCGGCGAGATTGCCGCGCGCTTTCAGATGAGCAAGCCAGCTATATCGAAGCATCTCCAGATTCTCGAGAATGCAGGGTTAGTGACAAGCGAAAAGCGTGGGCAATATGTTCATTACTCGATCGTCGGAGAACACCTCGCCAACACGCTAAACGGCTTCGTGCAGCATCTATGTCCGGTTTCAACACCTTTACGCCGTGAGAGCGCAGAGATTCGAGAGACTCGCTCGAAAAAGCAGAAAGAGTAGGAGGTCCCATGCGACTGGTGCCCGGTTCGGAGCGGATTGTCGCTGGCAGCGATAGCGACCCCTTGGTTGGCACCGTAAGCTGGGCACCGACAAAATCGCTTTGGATCGGTTCAATTACAGCGGCCGGGGTATTGCTCGGCCCGTTTTATATAGCTTGGGATGCATTTGCCCTCTTTATTGTGACGTCAGGCATCACTCTATGTGCCGGTCATTCGGTCGGGATGCACCGTCGGCTAATCCATTGTGGTTTCGACTGTCCGGTCTGGCTCGAGTATTTTTGCGTCTATTTGGGAGTTCTGGTTGGGATGGCCGGCCCGATTGGCATGATCCGATTGCACGACATGCGCGATTGGGCACAGCGCCAGCCCGCCTGCCACGCTTTTTTCGGTCATCGCGCGAATTTTTGGCGAGACAGTTGGCACCAACTCCATTGTGAGCTCAAACTCGCAAAACCGCCCGGCTTTCGCCTCGAACCCCGCATTGAGCAGGATAGATTTTACGCGTGGCTAGAGCGCAGTTGGATGGCCCAGCAGCTTCCGTGGGCGGCGTTGTTCTTCGTTATCGGTGGAATGCCGTGGGTGATTTGGGGAGTTTGCGCGCGGATTGCAGTCTGTGTGACCGGCCATTGGCTAGTCGGACATTATGCCCATCGCCAGGGTGAACAAATTTGGATTGTGGATGGTGCATCGGTTCAGGGTCACAATGTGCGGATTGCGGGGCTCATTAGTATGGGCGAGAGCTGGCACAACGACCATCATGCCTTTCCGGGTTCGGCAAAGCTTGGGCTTGAGCCTGGTCAGATCGATTTGGGCTGGGCGTTGATTTTAGTTTTGGAGCGAATTGGCTTCGCTTGGAACATCGTAACGCCGGACCGACTACCACAACGACCGGCCCTAAAAAGGGTGGGTAGGAAAGAGCTAAGCCTAAATTCAGACGCACGTCAAAGGGCGCAAAATTAATGACTTACGGTGAGCACATGCTCAATTCAATCAGAAAACTCGCAGCGAACAAGGTTTTCCAGGTCGCAGCGGGGATTGCATCGGGCATTCTCATTATCCTGTTTGCCGTAACCGTTTCCGTGCTCATGTTTGGCGCCTACGGTTTGGGCCTATTCGTTCTTACTCCGCTAGTGGTGGGATTGACTACCGGCTACCTGGTCAATCGGCGCGAAATTCTGACAATGAAAGAAACATGTGGCACTGTACTGCTGTCAGCATTTCTTGGTTGCGCTGGCCTGATTCTTTTCGCACTCGAAGGCCTCATTTGCCTCATAATGGCATCACCATTGGCCGCTCTTCTGGCTATTGCAGGAGGCTCATTAGGCCGTCGGATCGCACAATCTGGCAAAGGCAAGTCGGGGCCAATCTATTGTATTGCGCTACTTCCAGCGATGTTCGCATTCGATGCTGCCAATCCGCCATCCGTCATACTACAAACGAATGAGAGCATTGTGATAAATGCGTCTGCCGCGCAGGTATGGCAAGTCGTGACAAGTGACGAACCGATCCACATCCCGGCAAACATGGCAGGCAGGATGGGGCTTGCCTTTCCTGAAAAAGCTGAGCTTTCGGGTGAGGGCGTAGGTGCAAAACGTATAGGATATTTCTCAACCGGCATTGCAGGTGAGAGAATTCCGAGTGGGAAGAGGGCCGATTGCTCGGGTTTGAAGTCTTGAAGCAGCCGCCAGCGATGAAAGAGATGAGTCCTTACGGCAATATTCACACGCCACATCTCGATGGGTATTTTGAAACAGGAGAGACACAATTTGAGCTTGAAGCGCTGGGCGAGCAATCAACAAGACTAACAATAAGGGCCGCGCATCGCCTAAAGATTGATCCGGTAATCTACTGGGAACCAATTGCGCGCTGGGCAATCAACGGCAATACTCGCCGGGTTTTGGTGGATATGAAATCAAAGGTGGAGAGAGGTTTGTAGTCTTGAATGTCCGCTTTCCGCCCAGAAGCGGAATTCTCGACCAAAGCACCATAGCAAACGGCAGCGCCCAGTCGCTGGCCTCCGCACATCCCCTCACCCCACCCGCACCTCCACCTTCTCGAAGCCCCCTTCCCCGTCCCGCCAGAAGGCGACCTCGCCGCCTGCGACAATCGCCCAAAGCCGGTCATCGCCGCTGGCGTGGTCGCAATCGGTGGCAGAGGGAACCGGGTGGCCCTCGGGGTGAGAGTGGTAATAGCCCAGCACTTGCGGCCCGCCGGCCCGCGCGGACTTGTGCGCGGCGAGCAGCGCCATCGGATCAATCTCGAAACGGGTCAGCCGGTCCTCGGCGACATTGTCGGCCGGCATTGCCTCACTGATCCGCCCGTCTCGGCCGAGCAGTAAGCCGCAGCATTCCTCTGGCGCCGCGCGTTGCGCTTCTTCGCGCAGTGTTGCCATTACGCCACTTGTCACACTCAAATCCATGCCCACATCCCTAGCCATGTCCGGGGGGGAAAGCATCATCGAAGGCGTGATCGCCGCACCCGGCCAGCGGCTAGACAAGGCCCTGGCCGATGCCACGGAACTGTCGCGTGAGCGGGTCAAGGCGCTGCTGGCGGACGGGCAGATCGCGCTCGACGGTCAGGTCATCTCCCAGCCCTCGCTCAAGCCCGCTCAGGGCGCGCGGTTCCGGATCTCGGTCCCAAAACCCGCGCCGGCAGAGGCCGAACCGCAGGACATCCCGCTTTCCATTACCCATGAGGACGAGCACCTGCTGGTGGTCGACAAGCCCGCTGGTCTGGTCGTCCATCCGGCGGCAGGCAATCGCGACGGCACGCTGGTCAATGCCCTGTTGCATCATTGTCGCGGCCAGCTTTCCGGGATCGGCGGGGTTGCCCGGCCCGGCATCGTCCACCGCATCGACAAGGACACATCGGGGCTGCTGGTTGTCGCCAAGAGCGACGCGGCGCATGAAGGCCTCGCCCGTCAATTTGCCGCGCATTCGATCGAGCGGGCCTATCTCGCGCTGGTCGCCGGGCTTCCGGTTCCACCATCCGGAACTGTAACCGGAGCGATCGCCCGGTCGAATAGTAATCGTAAGAAGATGGCGATCGTTGAGGACGGTCGCGGCAAGCATGCGGTGACCCATTACCGGACGCTGGAGCGGTTCGATCATGCCGCGCTGGTCGAATGCCGGCTGGAAACCGGGAGAACCCACCAGGTTCGCGTTCACATGTCATCAATCGGCAATCCTCTATTGGGAGATCCAAGCTATGGACGCACTCCCAAAAGTCTCAAACCGGTGTTGGCGCAGGAGAATTTCTCCCGCCAGGCACTTCATGCCGCCCGGCTCGGCTTCATCCATCCCGTCACCGGGGACGCGCTGCAATTCAGCAGTGAGCTTCCCGGCGACATGCAGGCACTAATCGGGAGATTGAAATACTGAAATCGACGAATCTGATCGCATTTTCCGACTCTTTGTGGTATAAATGCCACGTGGCCGCGATTCTGGACGCCTCTATAGGGTCCGTAAACGCCGGTCGACATTGAAAGGACGGTACATAAAGTGAGCGATAAGCAACGCAGCCGCCCGGCTATGCCGGCGCTTGGCAGTGAGCAGAGCCTCAACCGCTATCTCACAGAAATCAAGAAATATCCGCTACTTGCGCCCGAGCAGGAATATATGCTCGCCAAGCGCTTTCAGGAGCATGAGGACAAGGAGGCCGCCGCCCAGTTGGTGACGAGCCATCTGCGCCTCGTGGCCAAGATCGCGATGGGTTATCGCGGCTATGGCTTGCCCGTGTCCGAGCTGATTTCGGAAGGCAATATCGGCCTGATGCAGGGCGTGAAGAAATTTGAGCCCGATCGGGGCTTCCGCCTGGCGACCTATGCAATGTGGTGGATCAAGGCGTCCATCCAGGAATTCATCCTGCGCAGCTGGTCGCTGGTCAAGATGGGCACGACCGCGGCGCAAAAGAAGCTGTTCTTCAATCTGCGAAGGATGAAGAAGAACCTCGACGCCTATGAGGATACCGATCTCCATCCCGACGATGTGAATACTATCGCCACACAGCTCGGCGTGTCCGAGACCGAGGTGGTCAATATGAACCGCCGGATGATGATGGGCGGCGATGCCTCGCTCAATGTCTCGCTGCGCGAGGAAGGCGAAGGCGAGTGGATGGATATCCTGGAGGACGACAATCCGCTCCAGGACCAGATCGTCGCCGAGGCCGAAGAAAAATCCATGCGACACGATCTGATGATCGAAGCGATGGACAGCCTCAACGATCGCGAGCGCGACATCCTGACCGAGCGACGCCTGACCGAGGATCCCAAGACCCTCGAGCAGCTGAGCCAGGTCTACAAGGTCAGCCGCGAACGCGTCCGCCAGATCGAGGTGCGCGCTTTCGAGAAACTGCAAAAGGCGATGACTCGCATGGCCACCGACAGAAAGCTGCTGCCGGCGGGATAAGCAGCGCAATTCTGGCGAAATCGTCGTCCGCTATTGCGCAACACGATACGCACCTTCCGGGCGCGCGCTGTATATGCCACACTAGGCAGCGCGTTCCCGAAAGGATCATGATGCAAAATCTCTGGAAATTTCTCGCCACCGTTGTCATTGCTCCGGCGGCTCTGGTCGCGGCGGCCAGCCATGCCCAGACGATCGTTCCGAATAGCGACGGGCCCTGGACCCATCGCGGCGCGAAAGTGACCTTTCCTCGGACGCTGGGTGATTTCACACGAGTGCGAATAGCGGAATATTCCAAGGATGGCAGGGATGCCAGCGCCGGCTATCGCTTGAGGAGCGGCGAAGGCACTTTGACTCTGACGATCTATGTCTATCCCCATATTGCAGGTCTTTCCTGCGACGGGATTTTCGAGGACGCACGATCGAACATTACGCGCTACAAGGGGTCCCGGCTCATCAGCGAATGGCCAGCACCTGAGCCGGCGGCAAAAGGCGAGGGGAAAGCGAAAGTTGCGCGCTATCACCTCCCGCAGGACACCTTCCGAGAGGGAGTACCCGCAATGTATTCCGACCTCTATCTCTACTGCCCGGCCGGCGAAAAGTGGCTTGTCAAATATCGCGCAAGCTGGAGCGGCAAGGCACATCAATTCCCCGACATCGGGGCCCTGCTACAGCAAATCAAATGGCCCGCGCATCTCGACTGAGCGGCGTCATGCGGTTGGTCAGGCGCTTCATCATCTGGTTTCTGGTAGTCAGCCTTGGGCTGACCGTGCTCTACCGTTTCATACCAGTGCCGCTGACCATGACGATGGTGCTCGATCCCAACGGTTTCACCAAGGACTGGACCCCGCTTTCACGGATCGACCGCAATATGGTCGCTGCCGCCATCGCCGCCGAGGATTCGAAATTCTGTGAGCATTCCGGCTTCGACCAGGAAGCGATCGAAGACGCGATGGAACGCAATGCCGATGGCAAACGCCTGCGCGGCGGCTCAACCATCAGCCAGCAGGTCGCGAAGAACACCTTCCTGTGGCAAGGCAGCGGCTGGGACCGCTGGCTGCGCAAGGGGCTAGAGGCCTGGTTCACCGTGCTGGTAGAAACGATCTGGACCAAACGGCGGATCATGGAGGTCTATCTCAATGTCGCCGAGACCGGGATCGGCACCTATGGTGTTGAGGCCGGCGCCCAGCGCTATTGGAGCAAACCGGCCGCAGCCCTCTCGCGCATCGAAGCCGCCCGCATGGCCGCCGCCCTGCCCAGCCCCAAGACCCGCGCGGTCAACGGCCCCAAGGGCTTCACCTACCGATACGGCAACACCATCGCCGCTCGCATCCAGGTGGTCCGCGGCGAGGGGCTGGATGGCTGTGTCTATGAATAGGATGTCAGTGGATCGCAGCAGGCAATTGATTGGTTTCAGCTTGGTGATTTGAGCGAGCAGCCTTATCAATAAGAGCAGAAACGTAGCAAAGCAGGTCACTGGGACGGCTGAAGACAGCAATGCCCGCCGACAGCTTTACCGGGGGATACAATTGTGCGGCAGTTCTTAGCCAATGGGACGGCGCTTTTGACGCTGGTGGCCGCGCCCGCCTATGCGGGCGACAAACCCTTGATCGGCCCTATCCCCGACTGGGTCCAACCTGCGCCAACCAGCGCACTCGAAGATGTTCCCCAGTCAGGCAATGTGGTGCCTCTGTTCGATGAGCAGGCGTTTATCGATGGTGATCTGGTCACGACCTATATCGACACCGCAAAAGCGATCACCAGCCCGAGCGTTCTGAACAAGTCGGGCACGGTTTCCTTCTCATGGCGACCCAAACACGGTGATCTCACCTTCCATCGTATCTCGATCATTCGCGACGGCGAAAATATTGATGCCCTGGGTGACGCAGATGGGTTCACGGTTCTGCAACGCGAGGCTCGCCTTGAAAGCAAGATTGTCGACGGCCGGCTGACAGCCGTAAAACATCTCGAGGATCTCAGGGTTGGTGATACCTTGCGCGTGACCGTAAGTATTTCCGAGCGCGATCCGGTTCTTGACGGAAACGTTCAGGACGCCCTGCTGCTAATTCCGGCGCCCGCGAGCATCCGCTTTGGGCGGTTACGAATGGTGTGGCCGCAAGACCGTGAGATCACGTGGAAGGTGCTCGCTCCCGATGTATCGGCCAGCCCCAAATCGATCCCTGGCCATCTGAACGAGCTCGAAATTTCAATGCCCATCGCCAAATTCCCCGAGATGCCAAAGAACTATCCATCGCGCTTCAAGGCCAGGCCGCTAGTCGTGTTCAGCAGCTTCAAAAGCTGGAGCGAAGTGGCGAAGGTCAATGCCCCGCACTATCGGGTCGAAGGGTTGATTGCCCCCGGCAGCGACCTAGCCGGGGTAGTTGATGCCATAGCGGCGCGATCCTCAGACCCAGTTCAGCGCATGGCCGACGCGTTGCGCATTGTACAAGACGAAGTACGTTACCAGCTCATCGCGCTGGGCTCCGGCAATTACCTGCCTCAATCTCCCACCGAAACATGGTCAAAGCGATATGGCGATTGCAAGGCGAAGAGCATGCTGCTGCTCGCATTGCTCGACCGCCTGGGAATTGAGGCCGAACCGGTTCTGGCCAACTTGAAACGCGGCGATGCGGTAAGCGAAATGCCCCCTGGTTTGTTTGCGTTCGACCATGTTTTCGTTCGCGCCAGGATCGGCGAAGAGGACTTCTGGCTCGACGGTACGCAGCTGGGTTCGCGACTGGCCGATATTCGCGACATTCCGCGATATGGCAAGGTTCTGCCGGTTTTCGCCAACGATGCGGCGCTGCTGGATCTGCCGCGGCGCGCAAATTCACGTTCGGCGAACGATATTGATCTCGCCTATGACATGTCGGCAGGACCGCACCTCCCTGCGCCCTTCACACTGAAGATACGCTATGCCGGAACTTGGGCGGAACGGTACAGGATCAAGCCCGGTTCGGACTTTGATGGTCGACTTGAGAAACACGCCAAGAATGTAGCCGAGTCCTGGACGTCCAGCGAAACAATCGGTCGGCCGCAGGCAAGTTATGACTCGGAAGAGGCCGTCTGGACAATGACCGTGGAGGGCGTCAGCTATCCCGACTGGGAGTTCGAGGATGGTCATCACGAATTGCCGGTGGAACCCCTGCTCGGGATCTCGATCGACGCCAAACGTGGAAAGTCTGCCTGGCGAGACATACCGGCGCTGATCGAGCGGCCTTGGACAGCGCACAGCCGCATGTCCATTCGCCTGCCAGATGTCGGCTCCGATATCAGCAAGGCCATCGTCATTGATGGAGATGAAACCGCAAGCCTGTCGCTGCCGGCCGTTGAGTGGAATCGCACATTTTCCCATGGCAAGGGCTCGTTCGTCGAAGATATTGTCTCACGCGAGAGCGGGCACGAAATTCCTGCAAGCGAATTGAGTGCGGTCGTCAGGCAAGTCAGAGGGAAGACGAACCGGACCGCGCGTATCATCATGCCCGATAGCTATCCACGGCGGTGGCATGACGTGAAGCGCATGGGTTCGAGCAAAGCGCTTGCGCGAGTCAGAAAGGTGTTCGACCAGCGCATCAAAGACAAGCCGGAGGAAGCCCAGCGAGTGTCAGACCGCGGATGGTTTGCCGCCCGGCTGTTTGATTGGAAATCCGCCGAAAGCTATTATTCCAAGGCCATTGCTCTTGATCCTTCGGCCGCACGCTATGTCACTCGAGGCCAGACCAGAGAGCTGCGCGGAGATTTCGCCGGCGCGTTGAAGGATGCTCAGCAAGCCTATGATCTGGAATCGGGGAACGAGGCTGCACGCAGTCTGCTGGCCACCGCGCTGGCAGAGGAAGGCCGCGTCGACGAAGGCCTGGATCTGCTCGACATCGATCCCGATGTAACAACCGACAGTGGATTGTCGGAATTTCTTCTGCGTCTTCTGGTGCTCGAAGCCGGCGGCCGGCATGACGAAGTTGGCGAAATTCTTGATGTTGCGCTCGAAAGACGCGCCAGCATCGCAGCGCTTCAGAATTATCGATGCTGGCATAAGGGCTTACACAACAAGGACCTTGATGGCGCCCTCGCCGATTGCAACCGATCGATCGAGCTTTCCTCCGAGCCCGCTGGCGCGCTCGACAGCCGAGCCATGGTTCATTACCGCGCCGGGCGACTTCAAGAAGCCCACCTTGACCTGCAGAAAGCCCTGGCGCTCAGTCCGGAACAGGCGAGTTCTTTATACATGCTCGGATTCGTGGAGAATCAGCTCGGCAATTCAGACGTGGGGTCGGCGCAGATTAGCGCGGCTCGCCAGATCAATCCCGGCATCGATAGCTTCTTTGGACGTTACGGGATTGCACCCTAAGGTAGCAGCCACTCGCCATTGGTGACGAAGTATTTCTCCAGCAGCTCATCCCCAAGCGGCGCGAGCATGTCGTGCATTTTGGTGTTGATATGCGCGCCGCCTTCGATGTGCGGATAGTCGGTCGAGTAGCAGTAGCAATCGGCGAGATGCGGGTAGCGGGTTAGGAACAGGTCGACCGGCTCGACAATGTTATGCGGCGTCACGCGTACATTGCGCGCGAGATAAGCCGAGGGCTTCATTGACAGCGTTTCAGCGGTGCGCCTTGCAAAGACCTTCTCCACCCACATGTCGAGATTGTCGGCGAGCGGACCCAGCCAATGCGCGCCCAGCTCGATCGCGCCGAAGCGCAGGGTCGGATGCCGCTCGAACACGCCGCCCAGTAACATCACGGTGAGGAAGTGCTCCACCGGCAGATGAGTTGTCGCCAGCGAATAAGGCTCGAAGCCGAGTTCGAATGACAGTTTCTGCGATGCGAACACCGGAGCCTCTGCCCATGTCGAGTGATTGAGGAAGCCAAGATCGCTACCGACATGGGCCATCACCGGCACCCCGCGCTCCGCGCATAGCGCCCAGAACAGATCGAGCTCGGGTGCGGCGGGTGACAGTCCGGCGGGCGGCGAGGCGGTGTTGATCATCAGCCCCCTTATGCCCATGTCGATCATGGTCCGCGCCTGCCCGATCAGGTCTTCGGCGTCCGGCGAAGGCCGAAACATACCGACAACTCGCAAGCGCTCGGGCGAAAGCGCGGTGGCGCGCGCGGCCCAGTCATTCCACTCGTCATTGGCGGCATAGCCGATCTCGATAGCCTCGCTGACCGAGAGATCGCCTAGGAACTGGCGCATCCCCGCCGCAATCGGCCCGCCGCCATCAGGAGTAGAGAGTATCTGACCCCACAGCCCATAGCTCGGGAAGATCATCTGGCGGGTTACGCCCATCAGATCCATCGCTTCCAGTCGGCGCTGCATGTCAAATGCGCCTGGCGCGCCGGAATGGCGTTGATTCCAGACGTTTTCATGCGTCATCGGCGTATCGTCCGCCGCCTGTCCGGGGCGGTCGATATAGTCTTCGCCCATGGCCTTGATGAACGGCGCGCATACCTCGGCGAGCCGACCTGCAACCGGACCGAACAGCGCGCCCCACAGATGCGGCGGCGCGAATTCATGGCCGTCGACATCGGTGGTGCGGGTCAGCACGGATGGGGCGTTCACAGCGCGTCCTCCTCATGGGCAATCGGCTCGCCATATTTGTCGCGCCCGAAACGCACGCGCAGCACGTTCTGCATATAGGCGGTGGTGTGGTACTGGCCGATGATCGTCGGCAGCTCGATCAGCTGGCGGTCATCGAAATACTTCTCCAGCACTTCCCATGTCGCGTCGCAAATCATCGCATTGTCGTGCAGTTCCTCGACCGCGCGCAGCAGCGCCCTATCGCGCTCGTTCCAACCCTCGGCACCCGAGCCGCTCTTGATGCGATCGATGTCCTCGCGGGTCAGTCCCTGTTCGAGAGCCAGCTTGACATGCTCACCCCATTCGAACGGCGCGTCGCACAGCCAGCCAGTGCGCAGGGTCAGCACTTCGCGGTCACGCGGGGCAAAGGCCGATGCCAACAGGAAGTTCATGCCGAATTGCATGAAGCGATCGAACATTTCGACGTGGCGGCACAGCGTTGCGGTGAAAGGATCGAGGGGAACGTTTTCGTCCCTGTCGGCGTTGGCGTCCCCGCCATTGAACTTGTCCATCAGGCTCTCCGTGCGACTGACGGCCTCACGAACGCGCGGGGTTATCTCATCGTCCCTGATCCCCCTCAGCCGGGGAGGGCCGCCCAGCCCATTCGCAATCCTGGGAGGAAAAGTTTCGCTCATGCAGCTGCTCCGAAGTAACGCATGCGCTCCATTCCCTTGGCGGTGCGTGCGAGCAACAGATTGCCGTCGCGGTCGGTAGTGAGCTTGTGGACCGTAGCTTCAAGCCCCGCCCCTTCGGAATCGGGCGGCCGGAAATCGCCGGCGATTGCCCACTTGGCAAGGTCGACCAGCCACAGATGGCTATTGTTGCCATCGCAGATGATCATGAATTTGCCATCCGGAGTGAACACGAGGTTGAAGGTCGTTCCGAACGGCGATTCCCGGTCGATCGATATTTCGCGCAGGAATTCCGGCTGGTCGCGGCCCACGGCGTCGAACACCTGGACCCGGTCGTTCTTGCGATCGCAGACATACAGCATACCGTCCGGCCCAAGGCTGATCGCGTGGACAGGGTTATTGAAATTCTCCTTCGCCTCCGCACTCACTGTCGGCGCTCTGCCGTAAGCGCCGAACCTGCGCAGGAATTCCCCCGTGTCGGAATTGAACACGGCGACCCGATGATTGACATAGCCATCGGTGACATAGACCTCGCGCCGGGCGACATCGTGCCAGGCATCGGTCGGACAGCCGAGCAGGTCCTTGCTGTCATCGCCGCCGGTTTCGTCAAACTTGCCGATGCGCAGCAACAGCTTTCCGTCGCGGGTGAAGCGCTGGAGCGCGTGGTCGTAGGACACATCGGCGCCGAACACCCACAAGGTGTCCTCGTCGTCGAAAGCGATGGTCTCTTCCTGCTTGGGCCACTGCTGCAAGCCGTTCTCGCGCGGCAACCAGTCCGGCCCGCCCCAGCCCTGCAGATAATTGCCGTCTGCATCGAATTCGCAGACGGCGGGAAGCCGCGCAGCAATATCCTCGCAGGATCCAGGCGGCCCCCACTCGAGGTTCGAGGCGATGTGCAGCACCCAGATATGCCCATCGGGGCTAACCTGAACGCCGGTGATCGCGCCAAGATGCTTGCCCTCGGGCAATTTCACCGGCGGCGCATCCTCCGCCACATAGCGCGGCAGCGCTACAACATCCTTCATGGATTTCTCTCCCGCTTCGCCGCGATCGATAGTTTCAGGCGCAGGGCGCGGGCGCAAGCGATATGATACCACATTTCTTGATGGTCGCTCGCAGCCATGCGAAACGCGCCGGGCCATGAGCGCGGGTCACGATCATCACCACCACGTCGGAGCCGCACCGCGCGGGCGGGCCTTCGCGCTCGCCATCGGGCTGAACCTTGCTTTCGTCGTCGCCGAAGTCGCAGCCGGCCTGATCAGCGGCTCGATGGCCCTGCTGGCCGATGCCGGGCACAATTTGTCCGACGTGCTCGCGCTGGTCCTCGCCTGGGGTGCCAGCGTGCTCTCCGCCCGACCGCCGTCCGAGCGCTATACATATGGGCTGAAAAGTTCCTCGATCCTGGCCGCGATTGCCAATGCAGCGCTGCTGTGGGTAGCGCTGGGCGCGATCATGGTCGAGACCTTGCGCCGGATCGCGGATCCCGCGCCGGTCGCGGGAACGACGATGATGGTGGTCGCCGGGATCGGCATATTCGTCAACGCGCTGTCGGCGATGCTGTTTGCCAGCGGCCGCAAGTCAGACCTTAATTTGCGCGCTGCCTTCCTCCATTTGATGGCCGATGCTGCGGTGTCAGCCGGTGTCGTCATCGCCGGGCTCGCCCTGGTGCTGACCGGCGAACGGCTGGTCGACCCTGTCACCTCGCTCCTCATCTGCGCGGTGATCGCCTGGTCTAGCTGGGGCCTGCTGCGCGATTCGCTGCGCATGGGGATGCTTGGCGTGCCCGAGGGGATCGATGTCGGAGAGGTCCGAGACTTTCTCGCCGCGCAGCCGGGTGTGAGCGCTGTGCATGACCTTCACGTCTGGCCGATGAGCACCACCGAAACCGCTCTGACCGCGCACCTGGTCATGCCGCAAGGCGGGCAGGACGACGCCTTCCTTCACACCCTCGCCCATGATCTGGAACACCGCTTCGGGATCGGCCACCCGACCATCCAGATCGAACACCACGGCAGCCCCGAATGCGCGCTGGAAAGCGAGGCAGTGGTTTAGGAAGCAGGCTGTCGGGCGTTGATGTCTGCACTTCGTTGCTGGCAAACGTTCAATCGGACTGGAAAACTGGGGCTACACCCTACCCATATGGGTAATGCGGAGAATTCTGTACATCCATATAGAATCTGAATCATATTCTGCTGCTGCAGCGTGCTGCACTTGAAGATCGCTAGTAAGGTGTAGATCCACTAGTTTTGGGACGCCAATAAATGTCAGAATCCGAATTCCTGCTACAGAAGGATGTAGAAGAGGTATTTGCCCTTACCCCCAGCGATGAAGCGATCGCATCAAGCCGCGAAGTGATCGAACGATATCTGAACAACAATGCTGCTTTGGCGGGAACCATAAAATGGGCTGAGTTTAGCTTTATTGGCAAGCACATCCGCAGCGGTATTTCACAAGCCAAATCTATGTCAACGCGGCTCATTTCCGATTGGCGTGACGACCGCGACATCAAGGAATTGGTCTCCTTTGCAGCAAGCGGCGAAATCAAGGCTGGATTGCTCGTCGCCAGCGCGAATATCAATGAACAATATATCTGGTTCGTCCCCTACACACCGGCCGATCCAACCGCTGAGCAAATGACGCGTCTCAAAGCGGTTGTGATCACTCAAGAGCTGATCGCCCAAGTCATCGATATGTTCAACCAGGAAGCCCGAATTACCATTGCCGAGCGCCGGATGATCTTTCAGATCGTCGTAGGGCTTCACCCAAAAGAGGCGGCAATCGCAGATGGTCTTTCAGTCGAGACCAAACGGCTGCATCTCAAGAATGCCTGCTCAAAGCTCAATTGCTCTGGCCAGCCGGAATTGATGCGACTGGTCCTGGGGCAAATGATCCACATATTGTATATGTGTGAAACGGAAACGTCTCACATGCAGGTCATTGAGAGGTTCACCTCCGATTTTATCGGCAGGTCGGCTCGGCTTTCAGTGCAGCGCTTGTCCAATGGTCGTTTGATGCGCTTCTGGGAATTTGGACCGGTGGACGGTCGCCCGCTTTTGATGATTCACGGGATCCTGTTTCCTTTTCTCGTGCTCAATTGCAACGACCAACTTGAGCGCCACAACATCAGGCTCGTTGTTCCGGTGAGGGCTGGATTTCTGGACGACCAAATGAGCAGCGAGCTATTCTATGAAGGGCGATTGATTGACCAGACTTTGGAGGACCTGACTGCGTTTGTGCAGCAAAGCTGGCAGAAGCCAATTCCCGTCCTGGGCAATGCGACCGGCGGTATTTTTGCGATGATGATGGCCCAGCAAGATGCCGGCCTGTTCAAGAATATAACTGTCTCATCCATCAACCTGCTTGCTCCCAATGCCGGAAGCGACTCCTTTTCATCAAATTTTCTTGGTGGGATAAAGAAACTGGCGGGCAACGCGGGAATATTTGAATGGCTTGCCAAACAATATCTCAAGACGACGTTCTCAGGCGAAAAGACAACGCGGTTCGTTCTTCGCCGCCTGTTTGGAGACTGCGCGACAGACCTTGATGTGGTGAACGGAGTTGTCGGAGCCGGTGCCAGCTTCGACTGGTATCGACGACTTCATTCCAACTCACTTCTAGGCATTCCGAGCGACTTCAAATTGATGGCCGATGTGGCGCAATCGCTCATCGAGGATTTGCGGATACCGACGACGTTTCTACATGGCCAGAATGATGCGATGACCTCGATAGAACTGGTGCAGGAGCTGGTTTCAGTAAACCCTGCGATTCATCTCCAAGCTCTACCCAACTGCGGACATCTCGCCGCGGCCTCACATCCCGATATGTTCTGGGATAGCGTTGCGAAAGCGATTGAATGAATGCTGGCCAGACACAGCGTTCGTGCACTCGTCCATAGCGCAGCTTGCGACGGGTCGGCAGCTCCGGCGAGATTAGACAGCTTCACACCCTAGGTCACGAATTCATGCCGCGCGCCGAGGAAGTCGTCCGGATCGATTGCAAAGCCGGTTGAAACGCATTCATCGCTGGTCAGCCGCAATTTGAGCAATCCGCCGGTGAAATGCCCCTTGGCCTGCGCTTCGTCGGCGACTTTCCAGACCAGCGCATAGATGCCGTTTTGCTTCTTGTTCAGGAACGCACCGAGCGGGCCGGATGAGGTGTCGTCCGGCTGGAAAAAGGCGATATCGGTGCCGCCGAGGTTGATAACAACGCGCCGGGCGGATTGCGGCTGCGCGACCTGCTCGTCCGAGCGGACTTCGCCATCGACCTGGCCGGTGAAGAAGCTCAGCACCGCGTCCATGTCTGCGGTGACGCAGGCAATATGGTCAAGCGCGGTGACGCTGCTGCCATGGCCCGCGCCCACTGCCGGGTTCCAATTGCCCCGGTCATAGGGATCATTGGGCATCCCCGTTTCGCACACTTCTAGAAGCACCCCGCCGGTCGATTCGGGTTTGATGAAGAAGAACACGCCGTAATCGCTCACGACCTTGCTGCCGGCGTCCTGAAACGCCTTGCTGGCAGCGGGGCCATCCTCGACCTTGAGTTCGAAGGAGTGAAACGCCTCGCCGATCTTCTTGGTCATGCGCGCAAAGGGTTTTTCCAGATCCTCCGGATTGCGCGGCGCCATCGGCTCCATCATGTGATCGGTGACGTAGAGCAGCGCGCAGTCCCGGTCCTCGGCGGGAAAATAGTTCTCCGCAAACACCAGCCCTCCCAACACATCCTGATAGAGCAACCGGCACTTGTAGATGTCAGTAGTCGCGTGGATCGTGTGGATGATGCGAGGGACGTGGACGGGGGTGGTGGGCATGAGGTAGCTCTCCTTTGTTTCGCTGATCGCACAATGAAGCGCGATTTGCGATGCCCTATGCGCTGTACCTGAATGACATAGCTATGCGGGTGGGTGCACTCCCCATCCCTGGAACGGGGAGAAGCAAGCGGCCTTAAGCCGCCTCTTCCTTGCCCTTCATGACGCGGACCGGTTCCTTGCGGCCTTCGACAACGTCGCCATCGACCACCACCTCTGCGATATCTTCCTCGCTCGGCAGGTCGAACATGGTGTCGAGCAGGATCGCCTCGACGATCGAGCGCAGGCCCCTCGCCCCGGTCTTGCGGTCAATCGCCTTCTGCGCGATCACTTCCAGCGCGTCGTCGGTGAAGACAAGCTCTACGCCTTCGAGGTCGAACAGCTTGGCATATTGCTTGACCAGCGCGTTCTTGGGTTCCTGCAAGATCTTGACCAGCGCATCGATATCGAGGTCTTCCAGAGTCGCGATCACCGGCAGGCGGCCGACGAACTCAGGGATCAGTCCGAATTTGAGCAGGTCTTCGGGTTCGGCCTTCTGCAGCAATTCGCCAACCTGGCGCTTGTCAGGATCGGCGACATGCGCGCCGAAGCCGATTGAACGCTTCTGCAAGCGGTCGGCAATGATCTTTTCGAGGCCCGCGAAAGCGCCACCGCAAATGAACAGGATGTTGGTCGTGTCGACCTGGAGGAATTCCTGCTGCGGATGCTTGCGCCCGCCCTGGGGCGGCACCGAAGCGGTGGTGCCTTCCATCAGCTTGAGCAACGCCTGCTGCACGCCCTCACCTGACACGTCGCGCGTGATCGAGGGGTTTTCCGCCTTGCGGCTGATCTTGTCGATCTCGTCAATATAGACGATGCCGTGCTGCGCCTTCTCGACATTGTAGTCG
>JAQWKP010000306.1 GCA_029247785.1 Novosphingobium sp. | reverse complement strand
CAGGCAGGCCGGATCAGCCCACAAACAGCATTAAAATCAGGTGCCGGACGGCCGACATGCCACAAAATCCAGGGCTGCGATCGCCATCACCCCGTCAGGCCGCCTGCTTCAGGCCAAAATCGACATTCTTCGAGGTGCCCTCAAGTCCGGGATGACGAAATGGGGCGTGATCTCCCTTTTGACAGGGGGAATTCCGGAGGCCCATTCAATCTCACGCAAAGGCGCTAAGGGATTACTGTGCCGCGACCACAAATGCCCCAAACCCTCTCCCGTTGGGAGAGGATAGCGCAGCTTGCTCTGCAGGAGTTAGCGAAGCTTGGTGAGGGTATGCTGCACCCGCTGGGCGGGGAACCCCTCACCAACTTCGGCTAGTCGGCAAGCCGACAAGCCTGCGTATCCTCTCCCCATGGGAGAGGTGCTACGGTGTATCCTCTCCCCTCCGCTAAAGGATCGGGGGAAACATCGCGGACAAGCCAGTCTGGGAGGATTCAGGAAAAACTTTCCTACAGGCCCCTTCCCGTGGTTGACTGCGGCGGATGGCCCGGCCTGCTTCCCGACCTGCACGCGATCACGCAAGAAACGTCATTCGCGGCAGGAAGCCCCCTAGTCCCAGAGTCCCCTTCCGCCGCAGAATCACGAATTACCAAGTTATGTTAGTGGTTTGGTCCTGTTGGAAAAAGGAGACACCGTGTCTCCTTTGTCTCTTTTTCCCAACATTGCCGCAACGAGCTGATGCGCCAGTTCGGCATCTTCCTCGCCAATGGCTACACTGTGCGTTTTCCCAACGCAGTGCCTTGCTTGCGATCCATCTGCGAGGCCGTCATTCGACCTTGTCACAGCAATTCAAATGCGACAATTTGGCCGCCGATTAGGAGAGAAACCATGAAGCGCGATGCACTTCCGCTCATTTCGGCTGACAGCCATGTCGAAGAGCCGCCGGGTCTTTGGTACGATGACTTACCCGAGAAAATTCGAGATCAACTGCCGCCGGAGATGCGACCCACCGATTCCGAAACGCAATTTGCGCTGCGAGTTGGCGCGACGAAGGACGGCGAACTTTCCGCTGCCGAACTGGAAGGCGAACGCCATCGCCAGGAAGTCGCATCCATGGGCACGACCAGCCTGGAGGCACGCTTCAAGGTCATGCGAGAGGAAGGAATAGCTGGAGAGTGCATCTATCCGACCAAGGGGCTCTATCTCTGGAACATGGAGGATCCGAAGGCGGGAGCCTTGTGCGCACGCATCTACAATGATTGGATGTACGACCTGCTCGAGGCCCGTTCCGAACGCTTCCGTTGCGCGGCGATGATTCCTACCTGGAATGTGGAGGATGCAATTGCCGAGGTTCAGCGCAGCGCTGCAATGGGCATGGGCGCGCTGCTTCTGCCAATCGTCGGAACGCCGCCATTCAACCACAAACAATGGGAGCCGCTTTGGTCAGCGATCGGGGAAACCGGGCTACCTGTCGTCATGCACCAGGGAAGCGGTCACGACATGCTTTTCTATCGCGGGCGCGGGGCGGCCGTGGCCAACTTGCTGGCAACGCAGTCCATGGCACCGCGAACGGCCGGGCTGCTGGCTACATCGGGCGTTTTGGAAAACCATCCGGAACTGCATTTTGTCTTCGTCGAGACCAATGCTGCCTGGATCTCATGGGCGATGGGAACGCTCGATCACTATGACGATTCATTCCGCCAATATGTTGGTTGGGTACGACCTGAGCTGAAGGAACCGCCCAGCTTTTACCTGAAGAGGCAGATCCACGGCACATTCCAGAAGGATGATGTTGCCGTCGCGATGGTGCCATTCACGGGTGCAGCAGTAGCGCTTTGGGGGTCCGATTATCCTCACTCTGAAGGCACCTATCCGCACTCGCGGAAAATTGTTGCCAAATTTACAGAGAATCTATCGCCCGAAGATGCAAAAGCCATCGTGTTTGACACTGCGGCCGACCTGTTCAAGTTTGACCGTGAAAAGCTCCTCCAGCCGCTTTGAATGCTGTGGGGCGCGAAAGTCCCTTCCACTTATCGCAGTGTCAGAAATTACGGCGACAGGTGCATAAACTCCCATATTCCTATCGTCCCTGCGCAGACAGAGCGGCGAGGTGATTTTGGCCTTAGGGGAACATCATACGCGCCAGGTCTGCCCCGCGCGTTAGGCTCCGCCCATGCAGATGGCGCAGAGCTTGTTGCCGTCGAGGTCGCGGAAATAGGCTCCGAAGTTGTTTGCTTCTGCCGGGCCGCGCAGTCCGGGCGCGCCATCGCAGGTGCCGCCAAGTTCTATGGCCTTGGCATGCATCGCGCTGACCTTGTCCTGGCTATCGACCATGAAGCCGAACATCGAACCATTGCCCGCGCTCGCCGGCTCACCGTTGAACGGGCCAAGCACGCCGAACAGCCGGCCATCGGCGGAGCTGTAGATGCGCCCGCCCGATCCGTGATCCATCATCGGGCTCATCTCGTCCAGCGCGAGCAGCTCGTCATAGAATTGCTTGGCCTCCTCTAGCCTGTTCGAACCTACCGTTGCGTAACTGAACATATCTTCTCCTCCAGAATTGCGCATTGCTGCTCATGCGCTTTTAGTCCTGTGGGCATCGCAGCCATGTCCTTGCACGGCAAGCCCCCCACGTCTTCCGCCCCACAATCACAGCCTTTTCGCACCCGGTGACAATTCTCACATCGCCATGGTGGTTAATGGCACCGACCCTCAGGCCTTTCCGCGCGAAAAGAGCGCCATCAGCAGAAAGGAATTCACCATGACTTCAGCACATGATCAGCAGCAGATTGCCACCACACGCCGGGCCTCCGGAAAGCGTCTTTTCAACGTCGGCCTGACCCTGGCGGTCGCCTGCCTCGCCGCCAGCTCGGCCCAGGCCAACCCATTCGGCGGTCGCATCTCCGGATCGATCTTCAATCCTGAAACCGGCCAGACCACCACCATCGTGCGTGGGCAGAACGGGTCGGTCAGGGGCGTCGAGGACGGCAACACCCTGCGCCAGCACGACTGGATGACGCCGCGCCGCGCAACCAGCCGGATGTTCGGCTCGCTCTACGATCCCGAAACAGGCCGCACCACCACCATCAGCCGTGGGCCGAATGGCTCGGCACGGTCGGTCGAGGAAGGCTACGGGATGCCCCGACCTAATCGCATGGTGCCGCGCCGCGTAACCAGCCATATGTTCGGCTCGCTCTACAATCCCGAGACCGGCCAGACGACCACGAGCAGCCGTGGCCCGAACGGTTCGGCCAGGGGCGTCGAGGACGGCAACACGGTGGGCCGGGACCGCAGGACGAATGCTCGCAGCACAGGCCGTATCTCCGGCTCGCTCTATAATCCGGAGACCGGCCAGACCACCACGATCGTGCGTGGTCCAAACGGCTCGGCCAGCACGGTCGAACAAGGTAACACGCTGGGCCGTCGCTGACGCCGGTCTGACTACCAGCTGAGGGCCTGGCGCAAGCCGGGCCCTCTTCGCTTTGCACGTGCCGGAATTTCGGACGTGTTGTCAGGTCGCCCGATATGTCAGCCGCCCCGCCGCCGCAAATAAAGCATACCACTCGCTGCGGCTCAGCGTCACAGTGTCCGCCGCGCAGTTTTCGATCAGATGCTCCGGGCTGGAGGTGGCGAAGATCGGCACGATGCCCGCAGGATGACGCAGCAACCAGGCCAAGGCGATAGCGGCTGGGGTGACGCCTTTGTCGGCGGCAATCCCGGTCAGCAACTCTGCCGCCTGTGTCGATTCGGGCGTCTTGGCCGACGCAAGAGAGAGGATATTGCCGTGGAGCGGTCCCCAGGCCTGGACCTGGATATCGTGCAAGGCGCAATAATCGAGCAATCCCGAGCCCGGAATACCGGCATAGGCATTGGTGAAGCCGTCCTTCTCGCCGCCGAACACCCGCTGTAGCTCCTGACCAACTTCGAGCACGAATTCCATGCCGTCGACGATTGCGTGGGAATGGCCCAGCCCCAGCTGGACCTGGTTGATGACCAGCGGCTCGTCGATATGCTTTTGCAGCCAGGCGATCTTCGCAGCGCTGTAATTGCTGACCCCGAAGTGGCGAACCTTGCCGCTCTGCTTGAGCGCCGCGAAGGCCTCGCCCACTTCCGAAGGGTCCATCAGGGCATCGGGAACGTGGAGCAGCAGGATGTCGAGATGGTCGGTGTTGAGCCGCATCAGGCTGCCCTCGACCGAAGCGACGATGTGGTTCCGGCTGAGGTCGACGCGATAAGGATCGGTCGGTTCCGGATCGCCGGGCATGAGCTGGCCGCATTTGGACTGGATGACAAGCTGCTCGCGCAGCCCGGGGTTGCGCTTCAGCACGCCGCCGAAAGCCAGTTCACCATTGCCGAAACCGTAGAAATCAGCATGGTCGAACAAGGTAATGCCTTGCTCATGGGCTGTGCGGATCAGGCTCTCGGCCTGCCGGGCTGTGTCGGCATCCACCACCCCCTTGTTCCAGCCACCCAGCGAAGCACAACCGAAGGAGATACGGGAGACGGCGAGGTCGGTGCCGCTGATTTGATAGGACTTCATGCTCTTCCTCTTCCCGATCACATCAAGTTGGGATCGTCCTGAGTCCAGCCCTCGGGCAAGGTCGCCGCCCGGCCCCAGATAACTTTCATCAGGCTGATCCGCCAGCCATCGGGCGTGCGGACATATTCGTCCTCATAGCCGCCGATGCCGAGCACCGAGCTGTCATCCGGCAAGCGGCCCCCGGCGATCAAGTGCCAATGCGCGCGCGCAAAATCGCCCTCGATCTCGATGATCGGGTTCATCACCGCGTGATAGGCCATCGGCTGCTTGGCGAAGTGGTCGAACAGCTTGCGAATTTCCTCGCGGCCTTCGGCCTTGACGATCGGACTGCCGTCCCAGACGCCGTCCTCGGTAAACAGCTCATGCGAAGGGCCCTGATGTGATAGGGGCTGTCCATGCCAGCCGCCGTCATTGTCACGGCAATATTGGTATTTCAGTTTCTTGATCTCCTCAAGATCGAGGAGGTATTGAATCTTCGCTTCCAGATCGGACATTTGCCTCACTCCCAATCAGATTACGTCGCCCGTAGCACGCCGCCGTCCACTCGCATGATTGCGCCGGTGGTGAAATCCGATAGCGGGCTCGCCAGGAACGCCGCCGCTGCCGCAATTTCCTCGACCCGGCCGAGCCGCGCCACCGGCTGGCCGACCCATTCGCCAGTGTAGCGCTTCTCCCAGTCGGCAAACTCGCCGTCCCAGCCTTCCTGCTCGCGCACTGTTTCGATCCAGCGCCGCGCCTGCGGGGTGAGCACCGTGCCGGGAGCGATGGCGTTAACGGTGATGCCCTTGGGGGCGAGAGCGCGAGACATGTTGCCGGTGACGTGGTCCACCGCCGCCTTGGCGCTGCCATATTCAAGCAATCGCCCGCTGAGCTGCTTGCCACCGACCGAGGAGATGGTGATGATCCGGCCCCAGCCGCGATCCTCCATCCCCGGCACCAGGCGCTTGGCCAGCCGCGCCAACGAGACGACATTGAGACTGAAGCTGTCGAGCCATTCGTCCGAGCCGACATCGGCCCATTCCGGATTGCCGGAAGTGACCACCCCGCCTGCCGAATGGATCAGTATATCGATCCCGCCCAGAGCATCCAGCGCAGCCTGGGCAATCGCATCGCTATCGGCATCATTGCCAACATCGCCCAGCGCAATGCCCACCTGCACCCCGCGCGCGACAACATCCTTCGCAACCGCCTCGGCCCGCTCCTTGTTGCGGCCATGGATGACGACGTTCACACCCTCATCGGCCAGCGCAAGTGCAATCGCCGCGCCTATCCCCGAGCTGGCACCGGTCACCAGCGCGCGCTTGCCTTTCAGCCTGAGGTCCATAGCCGTATTCTCCCTGCAGTTCCTGTTCCACCATTGCCCCGGGCGAGGTCTATGTCGATGCCCGAAACGCTATTTTGGCGCTCGCTGTAACCGCTTAACAAGCCGTGGCGAACTGTCATGCGAGGCCCCAGTGCCTCGAGCCGAACAGCAAAAGGACCTCGAACATGCATGGAACGACCAAGCTGGCTGCGGCGGCAAGCGCATTCGCTGCAGCTGCACTGGTGGCCTCACCTGCTTCAGCCGGCGCCGCAAAGGAAAAATGCTACGGCATCGCCCTTGCCGGCAAGAACGGCTGCCACGCCGGGCCCGGCACAAGTTGCGCCGGTACGTCCACCATCGATTATCAGGGCAATGCCTGGAAATACGTTGCCAAAGGCTCCTGCGTGAAAAAGGGCGGCACGCTGGCGCCCCACGCAGGCAATGCTCCGCCATCGCCGCAGTAAGAACGGCGTGTCTGCTCGACCGACGTGACAGATCCTACTCCCTTACCCCCCTCAACTGGGATCGGTCTCAAGCCACAACACTATCGTGCGGTGCTTGGGTCTTCGTCGGTCGAAACCTCGCTCAGCCGGGGCGAATGCGAATCCCGCCCCGGCTGGGTTGAGGTCCACCCCCAGAACTATTTTTGTGACGGAGGCCCGCCGCATCGCTGGCTTGAAGCAGTGTGCGAGGAACTGCCGGTCAGCTTCCATTCGGTCGGCCTGTCGCTGGGGTCTGCCGATGGCTTGGCCGAAGACGAATTGCGCGCCCTTGCCAAGCTGTGCCAGCGCTATCAACCGGCATCGGTATCCGACCATCTAAGCTGGAGTGGAACGGCGAACAATCGCTATCCCGACCTTCTCCCTCTGCCCTACACCCAGGAGTGCCTGACCCACTTCACCGCACAAGTCGGGCGCGTGCAGGACGCGTTGGGACGGGCCATCCTGATCGAAAACCCTTCACGCTACCTCGCATTTACCGACGAAGAGATGGGCGAGGCGGAGTTTCTCCAGGCTTTATGCAACCAATCAGGCTGCGGCCTGCTGCTTGACATCAACAATATCGAAGTGAGCGCCAACAATCTCGGTATCGACCCCTTCGCCATGCTCGACAGCTTCGATCCCGCTCCGGTCGGCGAAGTCCATCTTGCCGGACATGCGGTTGAGGATCACGCAGACGGACCGCTGTTTATCGACGATCACGGCTCCCCGGTCAGCGACGTGACCTGGCGCCTGTTCGAACGTTTCATGGAAAATGCCGGTCCAAAGCCAGTGCTGATCGAGTGGGACACCGATGTTCCAGAATATGAGGTGCTGATCGGCGAAGCTGACAAGGCAACGGCAATCATGCACAGCGTCGGGGTCAGCCATGCAGCTTGAAGACCTTCAACGCTCTATTGTCGCGGCGATCGACCATGGGCCGGATCACATGATCGATACGGCATTTCTGGGTGGTCGCGCCGCTGCCCAGCGCGGCCTTTCCGTCCATGCCAACACCATTTCCCACGCCCGGCTGGTCGCCATCGAAGACAGCTTCCCGCGGTGCCGGGAGAGCCTCGGGCCCAGCGAATTCAACGCGCTGTCCCGACGCTTTGTCGAATTGCCCGAAGCGGCGCGGGAGCCATTGGCAAGCATCGGCAGGCATTTCCCGTCATTCCTGTCCGGCGAGAGCCAAGGCGATGCGGGAACGCTTGCCGCATTCGAATGGGCGTGGCTGGAGGCCTACCATGCTAGCGAGGGCGATGCGCTATCGCTTGCTGACCTGGCCGGGGTGACCGAGGACGAATTGCTGCGGAAGGTCGTTGCGCGCCATCCCGCATCCCGGTTGACCGCTGCAGTGCGGGACGACGCGCTGGAATCTGAGGTTCCGGGCCTTGGCGAAGCGCAAGCGATACTGGTCACGCGTCCCCAGGCTGAAGTGAAGCTCTGTCCGGCTTCGGCGATGATGGCGCTGCAATTCAATCTTCTGGCCAATCCGCAGCCAGTCTGTAACCTGCTGGCGTGCGGCGACGAAATAGACGGCGAGGACAGCCTGCAGGCACTCTTTGCAATGCTGGAGGCAGGGTCGCTTGTCCTCACCTAATTGACGGTCTCGCAAGGACTTAGCCGAAGCGGGGGTTTAAACGGGGCCATGAGCGGGGGCCATGAACGGGGGATTGCCATGTTCGCATTCTATGATCGCGCAGTAGCTACAATTTCCGGGCGCGTGCCCGAAGGCCTAATGCTGCTGTTCATGCGTATCGGGCTCGCCGGGATCTTCTGGCGGTCGGGTCGAACCAAGGTTGAGGATGGCAGCTTCTTCTCGATCAGCGACACGACCTATTTCCTGTTCAAGGAAGAATATTCGGGCGTTCCGCTACCTTCGGATTTCGCGGCAGTGATGGCGACGGTTGGAGAGCATGTGTTTCCGATTCTGCTGGTTTTCGGCTTGTTCACCCGGCTTTCCGCGCTTGCCCTGCTCAGCATGACCATGGTCATCCAGCTGTTCGTCTATCCCGAAGCCTGGTGGCAGGTGCATATGATCTGGGCGGCGATGTGCCTGGCGCTGATCGTGCGCGGTGGCGGAATGTTTGCAGCGGATAATCTGTTTGGCCGGAAGGCGGCTGATGCGGGCTGAAGATGCGACTCTCGCCCGGCTGATGGCGTCGTCGCAGAAAGGCGACAAGCGCGCCTATGCCATGCTTCTGGAAGAAGCCGGCAAGTGGCTGAAAAGCTACTACCGCCGCCGCGTCGCGCCTGATCACCTTGAAGACGTCGTCCAGGAAGCCCTGATTTCGCTCCACCGCAAGCTCGCCAGCTATGATCCGGAGCGGCCATTCCTGCCATGGCTCGCAGCCATCGCTCGATATCGCTGGGTCGACCACTTGCGCAAGCTATCGAGAGTCAAGGAAACCGCGATCGACACAGACTTCGCAGGAGCACCCGAGGAACCCGCGATTGCCGCCAAGCTCAGCCTTGAGACGCTGTTCGCGAAACTTCCAGACGCCCAGGCCAGCGTCATTGAGTTGGTCAAAGTTCAGGGCTTTTCCATCGCCGATGCATCCCAAGCCAGCGGTCAAAGCGAATCGCTGGTCAAGGTCAATATCCATCGCGGCCTCAAGAAACTGGCCGCCATGATCGAAAGAGAATGATTACCATGACACGTGATACAGACCAGCTCATTGCCGGGCTCGTCGATACTCTCCAGCCTGCAAGTCCGCTGCGATTCTCGCGCGGGGCGGTGCTCGCCTTTGGTGGCCTCGTCCTGGCGATTGGCCTGGCGGTGCTGCAATATGGCATTCGCCCGGACCTGATGGCCGGTCATCCGCACGCCATGTTCATCCTGGCCGGCGGACTATTCCTCCTGCTCGGCCTGGCTTGCACGGTCGCCACGGTGGCAATGAGCAATCCGCGCGTCGGTAGCGACCGCAATGGCTGGGGGTGGGCTGCTGCAACGGCGAGCCTGCTGCCGCTTTCGGCTCTGGCAATCGCTCTGATCGAGGGCCAATCCGCCTGGCTTGCGAGTGAGCCGGATCATGGTGTTATCTGCCTCGGCATTTCGCTGGGACTTGGCCTGATCTTTGCTGCCATATTGGTTTCCTGGCTACGCCGCGGCGCTCCCGCATCGCCGGAACGCGCGGGCCTGCTGACCGGGATTGCCGCTGGTTGCGCCGGGGTGGTTGCCTTCACTTTCGTGTGCCCGATCAATTCGATCATGCATATCGGGCTGTGGCACGGTCTCGCCGTGACGCTAGGCGCGATGGCTGGCCGGCTGGTTGTGCCGCATCTGGTGCGCTGGTAGTTTTTACCTGTCGGGGTTCGTCGTCGTGACTGCATTCATATACAGGCTGTCCGGCGATTCCCAGTCGAGGCGCACGCGGCGATGGGCGATCAGCCAGTCATCGCCGACCTTGCGAAATTCGTCGAGATAATAGCCGGCATGGTCGGGGCCGACATCGGTCCAGGCAACCCAGTAAGTGCGGACCCGCGCCGTATCTTGGCCGGTGAAGTCGATCTTTGAGGTCGACAGATGGTGGCGAATGAAGCGTGAGGTGTGGATCGCCGGCGCATCGGGATCGCGCTCCAGCCAGCGGCTCTGCCAGGCGAGAATTTCGGGTCTGCCTGCATAGCGGAAGGCCTTGTCCTCAGCCACGCCGTCCGATTCCATAATTCCGTCCTCGGTGAAGCAAGCGACGTAATCCGCCACTTTCAGCCGATCGCCGGACGTGTTGTATTTCGCCATGGTGTCGCGGATCGATTCGCGGGCAAGCAGTTCTTCAATGGTCACTATTGTTCGTCCTCCACTGTTCAGATCGTGAACCCGGCATCGACATTGATCGCCTGCCCGGTGATCGTGCGCGCCTGGTCGGAGGCGAGGAACAGCGCCATATTGGCGATGTCCTCAGGCGTGCTGAAGATCTTCAGCGGCACATCGGCTGCCGCCTCGGCCCGCACTTCCTCGACCGGCACTTCGCGTTCACCAGCGATGCGCTTGTGGTAATTCTGCAGCAATTCCGTATCGATCGCGCCGGGAACCAGGCAATTGCAGCGAATGCCATAAGGCCCGACTTCCTTAGCGATGGTCTTGGAAAGAACGATCAACGCACCCTTGGCGGCGGAATAATGCGCCTTGCGCTCCATGCCGCTCCAGCCCGCGCCTGAGGAGAAAGTCAGGATCGAGCCGGACTTGCGCTCCAGCATCGAACGGTTGAGCACCTCGCGGCTACACAGCATCGCCGCCATGCAATCGACTTTGTAGGTGTCGATGAAATTGTCGACTGTCTGTTCCCAGATCCACTTGTCAGTGCCCGGTACTGCGGCATTGCTCATCATCGCATCGACCTGACCCCAAGTGTCCATGGCCACGCCGACCATCTTGGCGACATCGTCCTCATCGGTGACATCGGCCTTCATTCCGATGGCATTCTCGCCGATATCATGCGCGATTTCCTCACACAGATGGCCTTTGCGCGCGGCCAGCACCAGCTTTGCGCCTTCCGCTGCTATCATCTTTGCCATAACCGGACCAAGCCCGGTGCTGGCGCCGGTGATGATCGCGATCTTTCCTTCGAAACGTTTCATAGTTCGAGCACCTTTCGCATTGTCTCATGGCTTTCGTCGGACCCATCCAGCGTACGGTTGAAGCGCTCTTCGATCCGCCAGCCTTCATCCGTTCGCACCAGCTTCCATTCATTGATCGCACCGCGCCACAGGAACCAGCGCTCGTCCTCCCTGAGGATGACGAAGGAATAGGCCAGCGCCCGCGCTCTATCGCCGTCGACCTTGATCCGGGGCGTGGCGGTGAGATGCGAACAGCCGGTGTTGACCAGGTTCATATGCCCGTCGCTCTCATACATCGTATGAAGCTCATCCTTGCCGAGCCGCGCGGTGCCGCCGCCTGGCAGCCCATAATTATAGCCGCCGCCATCAGCCCACAGCTTCGGCGCATCATGCGCCATGCCGCTATCGACCAGCGGGCCATAGCTATTCACCAGGTTGAGGATTTCCAGATGGTCCTCGGCCGCTCGGCAGCGCTGCTCCAGCGCCGCGAGCCGTTCCTCGATAGTCATCTCTCGCCTCTCCCGATTCTCGACGTTGAACTCTTGTTCAGCGCCCACCCGGCAAGGTCAAGTACTACAGCTTGGGCAGAGTTACGCCTTGCTGGCCCATATATTTGCCGGCCCGGTCGGCATAGCTGGTCTCGCATGGCTCATTGCCCTGGAGGAACAGGAACTGGCAGGCGCCTTCATTGGCGTAGATCTTAGCAGGCAGCGGCGTCGTGTTGGAAAATTCCAGCGTCACATGGCCTTCCCAGCCCGGCTCAAGCGGGGTGACATTGACGATTATCCCGCAGCGCGCATAGGTCGACTTGCCCAGGCAGATCACCAGCACATCACGCGGCACGCGGAAATATTCGACCGTGCGAGCCAGCGCGAAACTGTTGGGCGGGATCACGCAGACATCGGTCTTGCGGTCAACAAAGCTGTTCGCATCGAAATTTTTCGGATCAACCACCGCGCTATCGACATTGGTGAATATCTTGAAATCGTCCGACACCCGCGCGTCATAGCCATAGGAGGAGAGGCCGTAGGATATGCACCCATCCCGGCGCTGAGCCTCAACGAAAGGCTCGATCATACCGGTTTCGTTGGCCTGCTGCCGGATCCATTTGTCACTGAGAATCGCCATGCAAGCCTGATTGCCCATGGCGCGAGCCGGGGCAAGCGCGTGACCAATGCGCAGGGCTGCTTATCCCCTTCTCGCTCAAGCGCGCCCTCGCCTCTTCCGGATCGCATTCTCTTGGCTGTTCGGCAACCGGAGAGTACGTAGCCGGACAGCTCTCTCTCTCAATTGCAAGGTCGATCATGCTGCCCAACAAATTGAGACGCAACGATAAGGATATTTCAGCAATCCGCAGCATTGCGCAAGGCGGCGAGGACGGGCCAGTGCTGATGATGAACCTGAACGCCTATACCCCCGCAGCCGGCTATCCCCAGGGCGAACTCTACCAGCAATATATCAGCGGGCTTGAAGCGCTGGTCGAAAGCCTTGGCGCTCGTATTTTATGGCGCTTGCCAGTACTGGGACAACCGGTTGGCGAAGAGCATCTCGCCGATGAGCTGCTGGCGATCTGGTATCCCAACCACCAGGCCTATCTGGACGTTCCCAATTCCCCAGCTGGTGAGCGCAATTACGAATTGCGATCGATCAGCGTTGCAGCTGCGGTGATCTACCGCTGCCCGGGCGATATATCGCCGCCCAACCCGCAATAAGTGAGCGCTGCGCCTGCTCAATCGCCCCAGAGCGGCCCGAGAGTGCCCCAGATTCCCAACAGCAGCAGCAGCAACAGCAGTAACAAGATCAGGCGCATCCTAAGGCGGTGCCATTCCTGATTGAGGATGACTATATCGGTAGCATCGAGCAGCCGCTGTTCATCGGGGGTGCGTTCATGCGCAGGCTTGGCGCTGACCTTGTCGTTTTCCGCTATGTTGAAATGGGTGACGAGAAAGGCCCCGTTATCCAGCCGTGAACAATCGCAAACGACAACGTTATAAAAAGGCATCGTCCGGAAGAAGAATTTGCGTTGCTTCGAGACCGTGATCTGCATGGTCTTCGGGCAATTCGGTTCTATCTCACGCCACGTGAATATATTCGGCAAAGTGCCATACTCCACATCGACATGGGAAACCCCTTGCGGGTCCGTGATCTTGACGTCCCAGGACTTGGCATCGGATCGCACGACAGTCATCTGGCTGGGATCGGCCATGTGCACCTCCTCGGTATGGAGCCCGACCCTATCCGACTCTACCCGGCCCATCAATTCTGGAGTCCCTATAGGACCCCGCACTACATCAGCAGGTCATGCGGTGAGATTCAAGATGGACGGAGTCCGGCTATCCAGGGCCGATTTGGCGGCTATGCCGTTGCGAACAACCAGCCTCAGCCTTGAAGAATCAACGGCAAGTTCAGAAGATGTCGTCCGCGTGCCGTACCGAGGCTGAATTCGGGTTCCGCATCTGGATCAGCTAGCCGGAAATCGGGAAAGTGTTCAACCATCGAGCAGATCATCATTGGCGCAACGCTGCGCGTGATGGCGTTGCCGATGCAGGTATGGATTCCATAACCAAATGAGACATGATTCTTGAGATTGGGACGGTCGATGTCGAATTTGGCCGGCTCCGGGAACTCGGCGGGATCGTGGTTCGCCGCCGCCCAGATCGCGTAAACCGGCATGCCTGCCGGAATTGTCGTTCCACGGATATCGCAATCCGTGTTGGCGAAGCGCATCGATAGTGTGACCGGTGGATAGAGCCGCATCGCCTCCTCCAGAGCCACGTTCGCGACCGACGGATCATCCTTGATGCGTTGCTTGATTTCCGGGTTTTTGGCTATGCAATAGAGTGCGGTGGCCGCTGCGGAAGACATGGTGGTCAGGCCGCCGGTCAGCAACACCATCATCATCGCCATCATTTCGCCGTCGCCTATCGAGCCACCTTCATCTGAGGCGGCGGCAATCAGGCTGATCAGATTTTCAGTAGGATCGGCTCGCGCCTCGTCAATCACGCGACGGATATAGATGGAGCCAGCTGCCCATCCATCAAGATATGGCTGCGGCTTGGGGTCGCCGGGCTTGAGTTTGTCCAGCAGCGCCATACCGCCCATGGCGGTAAAGAAGATATGGCGATCTTCGGGCGCCACGTCCATCAATTCGCCGAGTAGCACCTCGGTCGTGACTGGCTGGCACAAGTTGCCAATGCCATCGACGACGCCTTCCAACTTGGCGGCCTTGTTCAGCAAACTGTCGATCAGCGTTTGTGTGTTGGCGTTGAGCGTCTCCACCCGCTTGGGCGTGAAGGACGCATTCACGACTTTTCGGCGCCGGGTGTGCTCGGGCGGATCGGAATAGTTCATCACCGGCTGACCGTTGAACATGTCGAACCGCTCCATACCCGGCAGATCCTTGGGCTTGACACTGGAGAAGCGTTTGAAGTCGCGGGTAACCGCCGTCACATCGGCATAGCTCGCAACAAAGGCGGAAGGTGTTCCCTCTGCCATCATGAAGCCAGGCGACTGTGCGATCAATTTGGGAAAGAGCCCGAACGGATCGGCGCGGAGCTCCATTCCGAATGGATCAAAGTCCGACATGTGGAGAGCCGAAGTTGCGGAAATTCCCGAAGCGGCGGTGTCAGTCATGCTGAGCCTCTTGTTCTTCTCGTTCGCTGATCGCATAGCTTTTCAAGCTGAGCCGCACCATAGGCGAGAATGCGCTGTCAATGGAATGCGTCCGATCGCAAGATAACGGCTATTGTCGGCAAATGGGTTGCAAGTGGATCCAGGTGCTGGCCTTTTTGAGTGTCCCCTTCCGGATGACCTCGCGAGAAATCTGGCAGTCTGATGACAACCCATTGCGATCATGCAGAGATGCAGCGCTGCGCTCCACCACCATCCGCTGTCCTACATCGCCAATCGGTGCCACACTCCGGTCGGCTCTTTCTCATCGTCAGCACCTCACCGCCCCGCACATGCGCGCCTGGAGCAATCCTACAGGTGTGAAGTTCGCGATGATTGCTGTGAACTTGTGAAGTTCATTCAACCTTATGGTTCAAAAGAATTTAATCCGGTATCTTGAATTGCGTCCAATCAACTTCCCATAGGTCATACGGGTGAAGTTCTATTGTCATCCCGCTTTGCGCTCAGCCTTCGCCCTTGGTCTCCGCCTCATGCTGGGCGAAGCGCTGTTGCATCGCCACTTCAGTCTGCTTCGCCAGATCGCTGCGCACCTTGATTACCCAGTCCATCGAGGCCTTGCGGTTGACATTGAAGTTCTGGAAATGCGGCATGACATAGCGGGCGAACAACTCGTAGCTCTTGGCCGTCGCCTCGGTGTTGGCCCAATTGTGAGCGAGCAGCATGATGCAGCCGAAGCCGCCGGTTTCCTCCTGGAGCTTCTCGATCGTGGCGATGGCATCGTCGGGCGTGCCGATCACCGCAACATCGAGATCGGCATAGGTTTCGACCAGATCATCGGCCTTGAGGCCCTCGGGCACGATTGGCAGCTGCGCGACGTCGCGGAAATAGCCGATCCATGGCTCCAGCCCGAAGCGGCAATCGCGCACCGCCTCCTCGCGGCTCTCGGCCAGGTGAACCTGGATCACCAGCCGCCATTTCGAACGGTCGACGCTCTGGCCATGCTTGGCCGCCGTCTCCTCGGCCATCGCCCAATTGCTGGCGAGAGTCTTGAAGGCATCGGCGCCCAGCGCCTGGAATGAAAGCAGGCCGAGGCCATGTTTGCCCGCAGCCGTCGCGCCGCTCGGGCTGACCAGCGAGGCCACCGCCATTTCGACGCGAGGCTGGCTGAACGGCATCATCTGCAGCCGCGCGTCCTTGAGCGTGAACCACTCAGTCTCCTGATTGACGACCTCACCGCGCAGCAGCCGATCAAGCGCCGAAATCGCCTCATCCATGCGCGGGCGCAGCCGCTCGACCGGAATGCCCTGCATCATGGCATCAGACGGCAGCGCGCCCGGCCCCACGCCGAACATCACCCTTCCGCGCGTGACATGGTCAAGATAGTTGATCCGCTCGGCCAGCATCAGCGGCGTGTGATAGGGCAGCGAGACGACACCGGTGCCCAGCCTGATATTGCGTGTGCGCTCCGCTGCGGTGGCGATGAACATTTCGGGCGCGCCAATCGTCTCGAATGCGGCGGAATGGTGCTCGCCAACCCACATTTCTTCAAAGCCCAGCCGGTCGACATGCTCGGCAAGCCACAGGTCACGATGCAAGGCGAGGTGGGGATTATCCTCCAGCGCGTGATAGGGCGGCAGGAACACCCCGAAGCGAAGCCTTTGCTCAGTCATCGTGGTACTCCCGCTTTTTGTGTGTCGTATTCCCTTAGTCCTAGCGCGGAGACGAAAGGATGCAACAGCGCCAAGGGTCGGCCAGTCAGCCCCTTATTTTGTGGTTAACGAAGCGGTGGTATGGCTCTGGCCTATGTCGGCACCTGCTCCCATAATGGTCATCTTCGGTACGAGGCCGGAAGCGATCAAGCTGTTCCCGGTGGTCAAGGCTCTGGAGGACGACCCGCGCTTCACTCCGGTCGTCTGCGTTTCGGCCCAGCACCGCGAAATGCTGGACCAGGTCCTCGATATCGCCGGGATCGCGCCCGACCACGATCTCGATATCATGAGGCCCAATCAGTCGCTCGACGAGCTGACGGCCAGGCTGCTGGTGGGGCTCGGCACGGTAATGAACGAAGTGAGCCCGGCGCGGGTCATCGTCCAGGGCGATACCGCCACCGCCATGTGCGGCGCGCTGGCCGCCTATTACCGCAAGATCCCGGTCGATCACGTCGAGGCGGGGCTGCGCTCGGGCAATATCCACCACCCCTTTCCCGAAGAGATCAACCGCAAGATCATCGGCACCATGGCGAACCTGCATTTCGCCCCGACCGAGACAGCGGCGGCAGCGCTGAAAGCAGAGAATGTCGATCCGGCCCGTGTGCATGTCACCGGCAATACGGTGATCGACGCGCCACACTGGGTCACAGGCCGCATCGCCGAACAGCCATCGCTTGCATCGGGCCTTGCAGATATCGAGGAACGCTTTGCCGGAAAGCGGATCATCGGCGTCACCAGCCATAGGCGCGAGAATTTTGGCGAAGGCATGGAGGGCATTGCCGAGGCCATCCGCCGCATCGCTGCACGCGACGATGTCGCGGTGATCTTCCCGGTTCACCTCAACCCCAATGTCCGCGAGGTGATGAATGAGAGGCTGGCCGGGGCAGACAATATCGCCCTGATCGAGCCGCTGGATTATCCGAACTTTGCGCGGCTGCTTAGCCTCGCCGAGATTATGCTGACCGATAGCGGCGGCGTGCAGGAGGAAGCGCCAGCATTGGGCAAGCCAGTGCTCGTCATGCGCGAAACCACCGAACGCCCCGAAGGCGTGACAGCGGGAACCGCGAAACTGGTTGGAACCAATGCGGAAATCATCGTTACCGAAATATCAACATTGCTAGACGATAAGGCCTCCTACGAGGCCATGGCGCGCGCTCACAATCCATTTGGGGATGGCGAGGCAGCGCGGCGTATCGTGGAGCTGCTAGGACATGAATTCCGATCTCAAGCCTGACGTTTCGGTCATAGGCCTTGGCTATATCGGCCTACCCACCGCCGCGATCATTGCTCGCGCTGGCTGCAAGGTACTGGGCGTTGACGTCTCACAGAAGGTCGTCGACACGATCAATCGCGGTGAAGTGCATATCGAGGAAGTCGACCTCGACGGACTGGTGCGAGGCGTGGTTTCAGACGGGCTGCTGTCAGCCTCCACCGAAACGGGCCCTGCCGATATCTTCGTCATTGCTGTCCCGACGCCATTCAACAAGGATCACACGCCGGACATTTCCTTCGTGCTGGCGGCAGGCGAAGCGATCGCTGCAGTGCTCAAGCAAGGCGATGTTGTCATCCTTGAATCGACTTCGCCGGTCGGCACGACAGAGCAATTGCGCGACCTCATCGCCGATCTGAGACCCGACCTCAAATGCCCCGGCCTCACACGTGAAACGCCCGATATCGCGATCGCCTATTGCCCGGAGCGGGTTCTGCCCGGAAAGACCCTTGAGGAACTGACTAACAATGACCGCTCGATCGGCGGCATCTCCCCACGCTGCGCCAGGAAAGCACTTGCCTTCTACAAGCTGTTTGTGCGCGCAGAATGCGTCACCACCGACGCGCGCTCGGCAGAAATGACCAAGCTGGTCGAAAACGCCTATCGCGACGTCAATATCGCCTTTGCCAACGAGCTTTCGATTGTCGCTGACCGCATGGGGCTCGACGTTTGGGAAGTGATCCGGCTGGCGAACCGCCATCCGCGGGTCAACATCCTTCAGCCCGGACCCGGCGTTGGCGGGCATTGCATCGCCGTCGATCCCTGGTTCATTGTCCATGGCGCGCCGGAAGAAACCCCTCTGATCCGCACCGCCCGGGGCGTCAACGACGGCAAGATCCGCCATGTCATTCGCAAGGCCGAAGAGCTGGTTGAAGCGCATCCCGATGCGCGCGTCGCCTGTCTCGGCCTTGCGTTTAAAGCCAATATCGATGATTTCCGCGAGAGCCCGGCCCGGCTCATTGCAGCAACCCTGGCACGCCGTTTCGGCAGCCGTGTCCAGGTTGTCGAGCCCTATGCGGCCCAGCTGCCGATCGAATTCAGCAATACTGGCGCCACGCTCATCGACATAGATACCGCGCTGGAGGATTGCGATATTCTGATCGTGCTGGTCGATCACGACATTTTCCGCGTTGTCCCGCTTGCCGAGCGCGGCAGAAAATTCGTCTACGACACGCGCGGCATCTGGCCCGACCAAAGAACGCCTGCTCCTGTCACCTTGCAGCAATTGGGCACGCCTGAAGCAAAGCGAGACGCCGCCTGAGGCTTGGCGCAGCGCAATTCGAAACTACTAGAATTCCGTCGCTTTCAGCTGTGGGTTGAGCCGGCCGACCAGATTGAGCCAGGCCTTTGGCCGTCTCGTCAGCTTGTCGGGCACTGCGGCTTCGATACCCACGATCTTCGCGACCGCCGCAACGAAATGCAGGCAATTCCTGGAACCGAGATTGTACACGCTCGATCGCCACTTCTTCACTTCGTTCACAATGCGATGATATTGCGCATCGCTGATTGAAACCACGAAATGGCGGTTATTCTTCTTCCGCTTGAGAAATCTCGGCTTGGCTTCGTGAATTAGTCCGCTGGTGTCTCCCTTCATGACCGCGGCAGTCGTGCTCTCGGCCGTAAATCCATAGAGCTCCTCCACCTTCTGGTCCGAGCCATCGAGCGTCCCAGACAGCCTGATATAGGCATGCGGGTAACCGCCTGGCAAAATCACCGAGCCGCTGAAGCTGTAGAATGACAATGTGACC
>JAQWKP010000324.1 GCA_029247785.1 Novosphingobium sp. | reverse complement strand
CGATCATCTTGGCATCGACCAGGTTGAGCGCATCGCCTTTCGCCGCGACCAGCAGCATGGTGGACCACTGCGCCAGTTCCAGAGGGCTATCCATGCGCCGCCACGGAACATCCTGCGGGTTAGGCCCCCACCAGGCGATCTCGACCCCGAAGGCGTCCAGCCGCTTGGCGATTTCGCGCCCGATCCGGCCGAGGCCAAGGATGCCGCAGCGCTCAGCCGAAAAGGCGCGGCTGTGGCTTGGAAAACCGTCGTTCTGCCAGGTGCCGTCGCGGACATGGCGATCATAGGGCATCACCTGGCGATTGAGCGCGAGCGCCAGCGCGACTGCGTGATCCGCGCAATCGCCGCTATGGGTGTCGCCAGCATTGGCAACCATGATCCCGCGCGCCCGCGCCTGTTCGACATTGACGCAGGCATAGCCGGCACCAACCGCAACGATCAGGCGGACATTGGGCAGCCGGTCAAACAAGGCATCGTCGATCGCATAGTCCTGCCCCATCGTCAGGATCGCGGTAATGCTCTCGGCATTCTCGTCGATCAGCTTTTCGGGATCGTCAGCCTCCCAGGTCTTGACCAGTTCGAAGCGATCGGCGGCATCGCCGGCCATCACCACCATATAGGGGTAGAACATCAGCAGGCCCGGTTTTCCGCTCATGATGCGGGCACCAGCTTGTGGCGCTGAATTTGTCCGGTGGCGGGCGTGCGCGGCAGTTTCTCGACCACTTCCAGCCGGCGTGGATGCTTGTGCGGTGCCAGCGAAGCCTTGCAGAAGCTGCGCAGATCATCGAGCGTAACGTCAATGCCATCGCTCGGCACGACGAAAGCGGTAACAACCTGGCCCCAATCGGGATCGGGAATGCCAATCACCGCCGCGTCGGACAGCGCGGGATGCCCATGCAGCACCGACTCGACTTCGGCGGGAGAGACCCATTCGCCGCCTGAGCGGATCAAATCACCCGCTCGCCCGGCGATGGTATAATAGCCTTCCTCATCCACTTCGGCGAGATCGCCGGTCTTGTAGAAGCCGTCCTCGAATGCGCGGCTCGTCGCCTCCTCATTGCGAAAATAGCCGCTGAACAGATAGGGGCTGCTCACCAGGATTTCGCCATCCTCGCCCTCGCGCAGGAATGTGCTGGGGCTCGGCAGGCCGACCGCGCCGGGTTTGCGATCGATATCGTCGGGGCCCATCGTGCAGACCAGCCAGCTTTCGGTCGCGCCATAGGCGATCGAGATAGCAACCCCGGGAAAGGCACTGCGGATTTCCGCTACCAGCTCGGGCGTGACCTTGGATGTGCCGGTTTCGGCGTGGCGCAGGCAGGTCAGGTCATAGCCTGTCCGGTCAAGCTCGGCGATGCGCCGCCATACCGCCGGGATGCCGCGAAACACTTCGCAGCGATGGCGGTCAATTTCGCGCACGATAGTCTCGGCATCGGCCTTGTCGATCAACACCACGGCGGAACCCTGCAGGCACCAGGTCAGGATGCGCGCCCAGCTGGCCATGTGGAACATCGGAAACATCACCACCGTCGGCTTCTCGACCCAGGCCGCACCGGGCCCGGTGCGGAGCCGCTGCGCACGGTGCGAGATCAGGCAACCCTTGGGATCGCCAGTGGTGCCACTGGTATAATACATCACCTGCGGGTCTTCTTCGTCCAGCTCAGGTAGCGGGAGCGGGGTCGTCGGCGGGGAGGCCAACAGTTCCTCGACCGTGGTTCGTCCACTTGCCGCGTCGCCCAGCACCACGCGCGGCTCGGCATGAGCGAGCAGATATTCGAATTCAGCAGGCGTGGCTTTGGGGTTCAACGGCGTGAAGATCGCGCCCACGAAAGCGGTAGCGAACTGGACAGCAAAGCCATCAATGCAGGTCTCGGCAATCCACACCACTCGGTCGCCGCGCTCGACTCCGGCAGCGAGCAGCGCCTGGGCAATCGCGTCGGCCTGGCGCTCCGCCTCGGCAAAAGTGATCGAGAGCTCGCCATGCCACACCGCAACGTTATTCGGCACGCGCGCTGCGGCTGTGCGCAATATGTCGCCGACCAAAAGCGGGCTCGCATTCATCCTATTAAGCGCCTTCCCGCGCATCCTTGATGATGCCCGGCTGGTGATAGCTCGCCATCTTATCCGCCAGATAATCGGGTGCTTCGCCGGTCTGGATGAACCAGCCGGTCGGGCACATCGTCAGAATCTCGACGAAGCTGAAGCCCAGACCATCACGCTGAACTTCAAATGCACTCTGCAACATCTTACGAAGCTGGAAGATATTGCCCGCATTGTTGGTTGCGCCACGCGCCACATAGGCCACCCCGTCAAGCGGCGCGAGCATCTCGGCCATGCGGATTGGAAATCCGTGCTGCTTGGGGTCGCGGCCTTCCAGCGTGTTCTTGGTACGCTGGCCGAGCACAGTGGTTGAGGTCATATGGCCGCCGGTCTCGCCGAACACGCCATTGTTCAGCATCACGCAGGTGACAGGCTCGCCGCGCGCGGCGGTGTGAATCACTTCCTGCAGCCCCTCATTGACCATGTCGCCATCGCCCTGGATGGTGAATACGATGCTGTCAGGCTGTACCCTCTTGAGGCCGGTTGCAAGGCTCGGCGCGCGGCCATGCAACGCCTGGAGTACTTCAAGATCGAGGACTGGCGAGAACGAGGTGTAACAGCCGATCCCGAACACCCCGATTGCGCGGTCGGCCAGGCCAAGCTCGTCGATAATCTCGACGGTCGAACGCAATGCCGCCGGCTCGCCGCAACCGGCGCAAAGCTGGTGCTTTCCTTCAAGGATCAGCGAAGGTTCAAAATCATCGACCAGTTTCGCCTTGCGCTTTGGCGGGGTAGCGGTTTCGAGAATTTCGCTCATGCGTCCACCTCGTTGCTTAGATTGGCCATTTCCTCGCGGATGCGAGCCTCGACCCTGGCCGGAGTGAGCTCCGGCGCGATCCCAAAGCCGGAATCATCGAAACTGATACCGCCGATCGATTCAACCACCTTGTCCCTGAGCGACAGCCGCACATCATCAACCATCTGCCCGGCATTGAGCTCGTAAACGCCAACAGCTTTCGCCGTGCGCGTCGCCTCTGTCAGCGCCGCGGACGGGAACGGCCACAAGCTGATCGGCCGGAAGAAACCGACCCTCACGCCCTCGGACCGCAATTGGTCGACAGCATAGCGGATGATCCTTGCAGGGGTGCCGTAGGACACGACGACATAGTCAGCATCCTCGCAATGTCCGGACTCGAACAGCGGCTCCATGCCGTTTTCGATTGCCGCAATCTTGTCGCCGCTGGTTTCGAGATAATCGCCATATTCGACGAAGACCTCGGCATTGCGTTTGACCGGCATCAGCGGCGAGATGATCCGCGCCGTACCGCTGCCGCTGGTCGAGCCGTCGAGCAGCCAGTCCTTGTCTGGGAGTGCCTCGAAATCCACTGGCCCGATATCGACCGCCTCGATGACATGAGCGAGGTAATAGTCGCCCATGAACAGTACCGGATTGCGAAACTTATCCGCGAAATAAAAGGCTTGCTGGATAAGGCTTACAGCTTCTGTGAGGTCAGCTGGAGCCAGCGCGATGGTGCGATAGTCGCCATGCCCACCGCCGCGTGTCGCCTGGAAATAGTCGCCCTGTCCGCGCGCCATGTTGAGCACCACCAGCGGCAGGCGAGCAAAGCACATCTCGGCAATCGATTCCTGCATCAGCGACAATCCCTGCCCGACCGATCCGGTCGCCGCGCGCGCTCCGCCCGCCGCCGCGCCCCAGGCCATGCCGACCGCCTCCAACTCGCTCTCGGCGTTGACGCAAGTCCCGCCGACTTCCGGCAGATGCTCGGCCATGCCTTCGAGCACTTCGGTGAAGGGCGTCATCGGATAGCCTGCAAAAAAGCGGCAGCCTGCCGAAATCATCGCCTTGGCCAGGGCCTCGGAGCCCTCGAGCAGTTCAGCGCTCATCGCTCGCTCCCTTCTTCCTCAACCGCCACCGCCTCATCATATCTCCAGACTTGGAAAACGAAATCCGGGCAGATCAGCGCGCAAGCATGGCAGGCGGTGCAACCGGGCTCCAGCTCGGGATAGAAATAGCCCATCTCGTTGCGTTTGTCCGTCGTCATCGTCAGCACTCGCGGTTTGCAGGCCGGGATACACAGCTCGCAGCCTTTGCAGCGCTCGACGTCGATCACCAGCGTGCCGCGTGACAGTGCTCCGCTCATGACACCGCCTCCGCAACGCCCCAGGCCTCGCAGATCGAGCCGCTGACTGCATCGTGACCCAGTTGCATCGCCTTGCGGTTGCCCTCGGCAAATTGGCTGCGATAGGACGGCAGCACTTCCTCGGCGATATCGAGCAGCGTTTCCAGCCGGACGATATTGGTCGCGGCGGCAAAGGCGCCCAGCGCGACCATCGAGCCAGCCTGCGGCATTTCGGCCTCGGTGGCGATGGCGGTGGCTCCGATCGACAGGCAAGGCCCCGGATGGCTGTTTTCCGCTTGGAACACCTTGTCATTCAGCAACAGGAAGCCGTCGCTCCGCAATTTTTCGCTGACTGCCGGCCAGCTCAGGTGATGCATCGCAATCACCCCCCACACCCGGTCGACCACCGGCGGAGTCATCAGGCTGTCTTCACCGATCACCACCGTCGCATCGGTATCGCCGCCACGCATCATGCCGCCATAGGTGCCGAACATCAGCACCCGGCGTCCCTCGCGCATCGCCGCCTGGGCAAGGCTGCGAGCGGCGAGCTGGACGCCCTGGCCGCCAATTCCGCTCAAGAGAATCTCGCGTTCCAAAGATCGGCCTTTCTCGCTCAATCCCGCCAATCTAGGTCCACGCCGGATGGCTGTCCATCCTGACCTATGCTCCGGGCATTTCGACACTTGGCGCGACAGGCAAGCATCGTCTTGATCCTGCACGCCAAGCCGCGTCCGTCGCCTTCCCCATCAAGCATGGTGGAACGAGAAATTACCGTGGCGTGCCAGGCCAAGTCCTGCTTTAACCCCCATGATAGTCGACCGGCTTTGCAAGCAGGAATGCGAGCAAGCCGGCGTAGGTCGCAGGATTTGGGGGAACGAATGGCGGATAAGGCAATCAAATCGACGCGCTCATGGAGCGGCGTGGTCATCGGCCTGCTGCTCGGTCTGGTCGGGCTGTTTCTAGGTGGAGGCGGTGCCTGGCTGCTGTCGCTGGGCGGCTCGGCCTATTATTTGATTGCTGGTCTTGGCTGCCTGCTTTCCGCATATTATTATTTCAAGGGGCGCCAGAAGGCTGCCGTTTTCACCTACCTCGCCGTTTTCGTAGGAACCTGTATCTGGGCGGTTGGCGAAGTCGGCACCGAATTCTGGTTGCTCGTGCCCCGCGTTGTCGGACCGGCCGTGTTCGCAGCGCTGGTAGTCGTCCATCATGCCTTCACCAGTAGTGCCAGCCGCACACGCGGCTGGGTCCTGACCGGGGTTGCCGTCGCTGGCCTGGTTGCGCTGTACGTCTCCATGACCGGTCTTCCGGCGACAACCGGCGGGAGCAAGACCGGGGCGCTGGCGAAAGTCGCTGATG
>JAQWKP010000312.1 GCA_029247785.1 Novosphingobium sp. | reverse complement strand
GCAGTCGTGGTCAATGATGTTTCGGCAGACGCCGCCGATGCAGTTGTCGCCGAAATCGTGGCAGCCGGAGGGAGCGCTCTCGCCAGCCATGACAGCGTTGCCACCCGCACTGGCGGGCGGGCCATCGTCGAGGCTGCACTCGACACATTTGGCCATATCGACATTCTCATCAGCAATGCCGGAATCCTGCGCCAGGCGCGCTTTGAAGAGATGAGCGAAGCGGATATCGACGACGTGATTGACGTTCACCTGAAAGGCGCATTCCATGTCGGCCAGCCCGCTTTTGCGGCAATGAAGCGCCAGTCCCATGGCCGGATATTGTTCACCGCCTCATCCTCTGGCCTGTTCGGCCATCCCTGGCAGGCGAGCTACGGCGCGGCCAAGGCCGGGATTGTCGGCTTGTCCAATGTCATTGCGCTGGAAGGCAAGCCCCATGGCGTGCGCTCGAACGTTATCATGCCAAATGCACTGACCGGCATGAACCGGAACATGGCGATGGAATGGATCGCGGAAGTTCCCGAACAGGCTGCCACGCTGGGCGAACTGACGAACCTGCCGCCAGCCACAGACAACCGCCTTGATCCTTCATGGGTGGTGCCGCTTGCGCTGCACCTTGTTAGCGAGGGTTGCGATTGGACGCATGGCATCTTCTCTGCCTGCAACGGTCGCTATGCCCGCGTCGCCATCGGCGCGGGCGAAGGCTGGACCGCCAGCGAATGCCCAAGCCTGGAAGACGTCGCGGCGCATTGGCCGGAGATCCAGGATATGGCGCAAATGCAGGAGCCCCACAGCGTCTATGACGAGGCGCTTGAAGTGCGCAGATTCCTGACCCGCGAGGCATGACCGCATGACGGACCGGGCGAAACATCTGCCCACCTTGCGAAATCCTTTGGCACGACGCGCATTCTTTCCCATAGTCCCACCAACAAATTAAAACACGCAGGAGACGGTGAATGGAACTTGGGCTTCTCTATGAATTCGATTGCCCGCAACCCTGGGGCGGCGAGCACCCCTGGGGCCAGCGCAATGCCGAACGCAAAGCCTATCGCGAAAACATCGAGCAGATCGTATTGGCCGACAAGCTGGACTTCCACACCGTCTGGCTGGTCGAACACCATTTCCGCGAAAACCGCTCGCACATGCCGTCGAATGAGGTTGTGCTCGGAGCGCTCTCGCAGATCACAGAGAAGATAAAGATGGGCTTCGGCGTCGCGCTGATGCCGCATGAATTCATCCACCCGGCCCGCGTCGCCGAGAAGGTCGCGACGGTCGATGTGCTGTCTCAGGGCCGCGCCGTGTGGGGCATGGGTCGCTCAACGCCGATGGAGCAGCTCGCCTTCGGGGTCGATATCGAAAGCAGCAAGGAAAAGCTCAAGGCCGCCGCACGCAGCGTCGTCGGCATGTGGGAGCAGGAGCTTTACGAGGAACATTCCGAATATCTCGATTTCCCCGCGCGCATGGTCACACCCAAGCCCTATCAATATCCGCACCCCCCGGCCTGGATGGCAGCATCGAGCGAATCCAGTGCGACAATGGCTGGCGAGAACGGCTGCGGGCTGCTGTGCTTTTCGATCATGCAGCCGCTCAGCCGCTTGAAGGAAATCATCGACACCTATCGCAAGGCTCAGGAAACAGCTGTTCCGCTGACCAGCGTCCATACCAACAAGGTCGGTGTCTACACCCTCGTCCACTGCGCCGAATCGCGCGACGAATTCCCGACCCAACGCCTCTGGGATTCGATGTGGTGGTGGTACAAGGGGCTCGCCGAATTCCACCTCAAATGGGAAATGGCGCATCTGACAGACGAGCAAAAGGCGCAGGCCTTCCCGCTGATGGAAGCCCAGGCACGCGGCGAATTCGACATCACCGAGTTCGACCGTGAGGACATGGTGGTCGTCGGCACTCCAGACGAATGCCTCGCCAAGCTCGCCCGTTATGACGAGATCGGCGTCGACCAGCTATTGTGCTACCTCAATTTCGGCTATCTGCCGCATGAGGCGGTGATGAAGTCGATCGAGCTGCTCGGCACCTACGTCATTCCCGAGCTGAAGAAGCGCGGTTCGAATGGCGTGGCCGCCGGTCTGGAAGCTGGCATCCGCCAGGTCGAAACCGGTTCCGTCACCGAGAAGAACTGGGCGAAGACGCCCGAAGCACCAGTATAATCAGCCTAATCTGGAGACAATCATGGCAGTGACCGTCGCCGCGCCGCTGATCGATGCCGACACCCACGTCAATCCGGCGCCGACCTTCTGGGACGATTACCTTCCGTCAAAGCTTGCCGGGCGCGGTCCGAAATTCGTGCCGGGCGGGCCGGATGACAAGGGCGACTGGATGGAGTTCGAAGGCAACCGCAAGCCGATCAACCTGCTTTCGGCGGTTTCGGGTCAGGGCAAGAATTTCAAGCCGCAAGGCAAGATGGAGCTGCTGCGTCCCGGTAATTGGGAGCCTGCCGCGCGGCTTGAGGATATGGACAAGGACGGCGTCTCGCTCGCAGTGATGTATGGCGGCGGCCCGCTGGGCACGGCAGATAACGAACTCTATCTCGCCAGTTTCGATGCCTATAACCACTGGCTCGCCGATTTCTGCGCCTATGATCCCAAGCGCCTCGCCGGTGCTGCCTATTTGCCAATGCAGGACGTCAACCATTCGATCGCGATGGTGAAAGACGCGGCCAAGCGCGGGTTGAGAGCGATCAACATTCCCGCCTTCCCGCAATCGGGCGCGATCACGCAAGGCGGCTTTGGCGCGCAGGTGCTGGCGCTCACCGGCGATCCGGATGGTGAGCGGCAATATGACAGCGAGGAATTCGACCCGTTCTGGAAGGTCTGCGTAGATCACGACATTGCCGTGACCATCCATCTCGGCGCGCGCATCGCCCGGCCCGGCCAGTTCAAATTCCTGCCCAACATGGTGATGAGCAAGCTGTGCATGGCCGAGCCGCTCGCCATACTGATCTATGGCGGGGTGTTCGATCGCTTCCCCGATCTGCGCTTCGGCGCGATCGAGAGCGGCACGGGCTGGGTCGCATTCGTCGCTGAATATATGGACAATATCTACGACAACCAGCGCCACTGGCTGCAGCTGGAACTGGCGATGAAACCCAGCGAATATTTTGACCGCAACATCTACACCTCCTTCATTCGCGATCCGGTCGGCATCGGCAACCGCCATTTGCCGGGCGGAAGCAACATGATGTGGTCGACCGACTATCCCCATTCCGAAACCACCTGGCCGCAATCGCGCGAGGTCATGGACTGGCAGTTCGATGGCGTTCCCGAGGAAGAAATCCGTCCGATCGTCCATGACAACGCCTTGCGCTTCTATGGGCTGAATTGAGGAGACGCCGCATGTCGCTGGAGACCGAAACCGCCGAAGTGCTGGAGAGGGAGAGCGACAGCAAAGGCTTCGTGTTCACCCGCGCGGGCGATGCTGCCCCGCATATGGGCCGCAAACAGCGCGGCGCGGATGAGCCCGGCTTTGACCTGCACCCTGCGATCATGCGCGGTATGGCGCAGATGCGGGACAATACGAAGGGAGCAGCCGCGCTCACCTTGTTCGCCTCGGAGAAGACCCATGTCTCCTATGTCTGGTTCAAAAGCGGCTACCCGCTGCCGATCCACAGCCATGACACCAATTGCTACTATCTGGTGATTGCCGGAGCGATGAAAGTCGGCAGCGAGGTTCTGGGCAAGGGCGACGGCGTCCAGATACCCGCCGGCGCGCCCTATACGGTCACACCACTGGACGAGGGCGTCGAGTTCCTCGAAATCCGCGAATCGCCTGATTACGACACCCATTACCGCGCCAAGACCGACAGCTACTGGGACCGCGTCGCCGAAACGCGCCGGACAAGGAAGCCGATCTGGGAAGAGGAAAAGCAGCCTTACGGGCTGGTGCCGGTGGCGGGGGAGTAGGGGGAGTTAAGTATACTGTCCCCGGAACTTCTGGCGGAACTTCTGGAACTTCTGGGCGAGTTGATCCATCACGTAGGAATTGAATTCACTGTCATTGGCCATGCCACCCTGCCTTTCCTACATATCGCCCGTGATAAGGATGTTCATCTCGGAAAACCCTTTGTCACGTGTCGGGATCAGACCAGTATAGGCATCTGACGCGAACAATTCGCGGATGGCGTCAGCCGAACCGAAGTCCATGATCAGCACCATACCGCATGGGTTACCATTTATCACGTCGCTGACCTTCTGGCGCTTCACCAAGACGCCGCCAGCGCCCATCAGCAAGGGCATTACCCCTTTGAGGTATTCTTGAACCGAAGCCATTTCGGCTGAATTAGGTGTCGCTGTAACGACCAGAGTTGCTTTTTCTGTCATAGGTTGCCTCTTGCATTTTGGGGTTATCAGAACCATTATTCTGATATATATGAACGATAAGCTTGTCAAATGGGTTATCGGATGGGACGTAGGAAAACGCACAGCAAAGAAGATGTGTTGGAAAAGGCGATGCACTTGTTTCGAGAGAACGGGTTCGCGGGCACGTCGGCAGACATGCTTGTCGAGCGCACCGGCGTGAGCCGGTATAGCCTGTATGCAGATTTTGGCAGTTTGCAGGGGCTCTTTGATGAAGCGCTCGAACTCTACAATGACGAATTAATCGACGCGAGATTCGGCCCGATGGAACGCCCCGGTGCTGGCCTAACAGAAATCGTCGCATTACTTGATTTCTACGGATCTGCAGGAAGCGGCCCCGCAGCCGGTTTGGGGTGCCTTCTATGCAATACAGCCGTCGAGTTCGGAGCTAACGATCCATCTGGCAACGCGGCAGTTCATCGCTATTTCAAACGACTTTCGGCTGCTTTTCGGAATGCGCTCAACAATGCCCAAAAGGATGGCCATCTGTTGCCGAACATTGATCTGCAAAAAGAAGCGGACTTCATGACATCAGTTATCTTAGGTGCCTTCGTCATGATCCGAGCAAAGGCGGCTCCGGAGGTAATCAAAAACGCAGCTGATGCAGCGAAAGAACGGATTTCATCAATATCTGTGGACCGCATTCACTGACCAGATGACATCAGTTGACTCGGTGACCGCGACAACGGAAACCGACATTCGACACTGGCGCAGCATTAGGCAACAGTTCCAGGGACAGTATACTCAACAGTTCCAGGGACAGTATACTTAATTCGTCCCGATAGTCGCGCCCCGCTGTTCTGTCAGCAGCCCGCCACCACCGAACATCACCCTTTCCTACACGCGCGAGGCTTGCGATGATCCGGCGAGCTCCATTCTACAGTCCCGGGATATGTCTTGATATCGTTGCCCACTTCCCCGCCACGGAAAATTCCCCGAGGCGCATATTTCGCGTTGCACCCGGTGCAAGGTGACAGTTTTGTGCAAGTTGACGCTTTTCTCCATGGACTGTGTCAACCTGTCAACTTCGGGAACGGCGGGGCCGCCCTCCATGGTCCCGCATTTGCAATTGACCCGCCGCCGCAGATAGCCTTCAATCCCCGCAACGAACCATAATGGGAGAGTGAAGCATGGCACCGAGGCCGCGATTTTCGTCGGTATTGGAAGACCCGGGCCTGAAATTGCCGCCGGGCAAGAAGCTGGGAGGCGCGATTGCTGCGGCCTATTCGCCTGAGGGCGATCTGTTCCTGCTGCACCAGTGGAACCCGCCGGGGATGGATGCGACGCCGGGCGATGCCGATCAGTTCCTGCCTGATGTCGCCCGCTTCAAGCCGGATGGCACTTTCGTCGATGCCTGGGGCGGGCCTGATCACATCCCGCGCGTCAATGGCGTGCAGCAATGGCCGGTCGGGCGCGAGGGTATCGAGATCGATGCCGAGGGCAATGTCTGGATTTTCGGCTATTTTCAGGGTGACGACGCGGTTCTCAAATTCAATCAGGCTGGCGAGCTGTTGTTAAGGATCGGCGAGCGCGAGAAGCCCGGAAATGATGACAGCACCCAGCTGCTGGGCGGGCCGACAAGCTGCTATCACGATGTCGAAAATCGCGAGGTGTTTATCTCCGATGGCTATGGCAACCACCGCGTGATCTCATTCAATTCCGACACGGGTGAGTTCATCCGCATGTGGGGCGCCTATGGCAAGAAACCGTCCGAGGTCAGCCCTGAGGAAAGCTATGGCAACCCGGTCCACAAGGTCGCGCTGGGCCCGAACGGGCGGCTTTATGTCTGCGACCGCCCGAATTGCCGCATCCAGGAATTTGAGCGCGTGCCGGGCGGTGCAACATTCCTGCGCGAAGTGGTGATCGCGCCGGGAACCGAGAATTGGGGCAGCGCCTTCGATCTTGATTTTCATCCCGACGGCAAGTTCATGTATGTCTGCGATGGTTCCAACATCCGGGTCTGGGTGGCCGATGTCGAGACATTCGAAGTGCTCGGCTGGACCAGCGCGCTTGAGCAGGGCGAAGGCGACGGCAACGTTCCGCGCCATTTCAGCCTGGTCCACCGCTTCCGTCTGGAACCGACCGGCGATATATTGCTGGCCTGCACCGGGCGCGGTTATCTGCGCATGAAACATCTTGGCATTTCATGAGGCCACGATGAGCGAAGCTCCGATCTTTTCGCTGGCGGGCAAGGTCGCGCTGGTTTCCGGGGCCGGACAAGGCGCGGGCGCGGGGATTTCCGCCCTGCTGGCAAAACAGGGCGCGGCGCTGATTATCAATGACGTCAATGCCGGCCGGGCGGAGAAGCAGGCGCAAGCGCTGCGCGATGCTGGCGGCAAGGCGGTTGCGGCGGTGTTCGATGTCACCGATCTGGACGCCGTGCGCGCCGGGATTGCGGAAGGTGAGAAGGCGATAGGCGGCCCCGTCGACATCCTTGTCAACAATGCCGGCAATGGCGGCGCATCTGGCGATTTGCCGATGATGCCCTTTGCCGAAATGCCGCCCGAAGTGTGGCGCTTGCCGATCGATGTTAATCTCTATGGCGCGATGAATTGCACGCATACCGTGTTGCCCGGCCTGATTGAGCGTGGCTGGGGCCGCATCGTCACCATCGCTTCAACCGCTGGCACCCACGGCGTGAATGGCGGCATGGCGCATTACGGCGCAGCCAAGGGCGGCTCGATAGGCTTCACCCGGATGGTGGCGATGGAAGTCGCGGCCAATGGCATCACCGCCAACAGCGTGGCGCTTGGCCTGATCAAGCAGGGTGATATCCCGATCCTCAACCAGCTTGCCAAGGGCCTTCCGGCCGGGCGGCGCGGCACGCCAGACGATGTTGCGCCGCTGTGCCTCTACCTCGCTTCCACCGAAGCCTCATGGATGACCGGGCAGACGATCCAGCTCAACGGCGGGGCTTACACCACCTGAATCATACGCGGGGGATGCAGCATGAATCGGATCACCAACTCGCCCAATCCGCGCATAGTCATCGGGGCGAAGGAGGTATTTTGAGAAAATTATCGAAAGCAGTCCTGCTCTCAAGCCTCCTGGCAGCAAGTCCGGTCTGGGCCGATGCAACTGCTTCGGCCAGCGCCGAGCCAGTCTCCAGCGCCGAACAACAGCAACAGCAACGCCCCAACGTGCTGGTGTGGATGCTCGATGATGTAGGCTTTGCGCAATTGGGCTGTTTCGGCGGGTTGATCGCCACGCCCAATATCGACCGGGTTGCGCAAATGGGGTTGCGCTATTCCAATTACCGCACCGCGCCGATCTGTTCGGCAAGCCGGGCTGCATTGCTCAGCGGGCGCAATTCGCACAGCGTCCATGTCGGCAGCCATGCTGCATCAGCGCGCGATTTTCCGGGTTATGACGCGCATATCCCGGCATCTGCGGGCAGTATCGCCGACAATCTGCATCAGGCGGGATACCGCACATTCGCGCTTGGCAAATGGGATCATCTGCCCACCGAAGAAGCAACGCTCGCCGGGCCGTTCAACCAATGGCCCAGCGGACAGGGCTTCGATCATTTCTACGGCTTTCTGGGGGCGGACAACGATAATTTCAATCCGATCCTGATCCAGGGCACAACTCCGATCGCAAGGCCGGATACCCAGGATTACCACCTCAACAATGACCTTGCAGAACGCGCCATTGCCATGATCCATGCGCGCGATGGAGCGAGCGCTCCGGCCCCGTTCTTTGGCTATTGGGCAACCAGCACCGCCCACGCGCCGCACCATGCCCCGGCAGAGTGGATCGCACGCTACAGGGGCAAGTTCGACCTTGGCTGGGACGAGGCTCGCGAGGACATCCTGGCGCATCAGAAAGAGCAGGGTCTGGTGCCCGCAGGCGCAATACTGGCCCCGCCCCCGCCCGAAGTGCCGGCATGGACCAGCCTCAGCGCCGACCAGCGGAAGCTTTACGCCCGGCAAATGGAAGTCTTTGCCGCCTCGCTTAGCCATGCCGATGAGCAGTTCGGTCGGATTCTCGACGCGCTGGAAGCCAGGGGTGAGCTTGAAAACACCATCGTCATTATCACCTCGGACAATGGTGCCAGTGCCGAGGGTGGCCCCGAAGGCTCTTTCAGTGAACTCACCGTCTTCAACAAGGGCACAGCCCGCATCATCGATGGCAAGCGACAAGGCCACGGGGCCACCGTGGGGCTGGCCGAGAACATGAAATTCTACGATGAGTGGGGCGGCCCGAAGACCTACCCGCATTACTCGGTCGGCTGGGCCATCGCCGGCAATACGCCGTTCCGCTACTTCAAACAGACCGCACATGAAGGCGGCATCCACGTCCCGCTGGTGATCTCTTGGCCGGCAGGCATCGCCGCCCGCGGTGAACAACGCGATGGCTTCGTCCATGTCAGCGATATTGCGCCGACCATCCTCGAAGCCGCCGGTGTTCCGCTCGCCGAGACAGTCAACAATGTCGCACAGCAGCCGATGGAAGGCCGCAGCTTCGTCGCCAGCTTCACGAAGGCCGCAAAGGATGCGCCAGGCCGCGCGCAATATTTTGAGATGTTCGGCAACAGGAGCCTATGGTCCGACGGCTGGTCGATCGCCACCACACATCGCTACAAGACCTGGGAACACCCCAGCGGCAATCCGACTGACGAGCCATGGGAACTCTATGACCTGCAAAACGATCCCGGCCAGGTTACCGACCTCGCCGCTCAGCATCCCGAACGTGTCGCCGCGCTGGACCGGAAATTCGACGAGCAGGCGAGACGGTTCAACGTCTACCCGGTGATGGACCTCGCCACCGGTGCCGACCAGGCGCGGCGCGAAGCAGGCACGGAATTCGCGAGGCGCGGCGGCAAATGGCGCTATTCGGGAATGATTGGCAACATCCCGGGAATGGCCGGGCCGCCGGTGCTGTTCCGCGATTTCACGATGACGGCCCACATCGACATGTTGCAAACAGGCGTCACCGGCCCGGTGTTCGGATTTGACGGCCAGATGGGCGGCATGGGGCTCTACCTCAGGGATGGCAGACCTGTATTCGTACTGGTTTCGCTGGATGGCAATAGTATCGAACTGGCCGCTAGCGAGGCTCTGCCTGCGGGCAAGACAAAGCTGCGGCTGACCTTCGACAGAGCCAATGTCAGATTGATGGAACCTGGCGATCACAAGGCAACAATCCTGGCAAACGACAGACTAATGGCGAGTGGCACGCTGCGCTATGCCATGCCGATGACCTATGGCGTCGCGGAGACATTCGCTGTCGGTATCGACAACGGCTCGCCGGTGTTGGCCGGCGCGAAGCCGGACGTGCCGCTGTCTGCCAGCATCGGCGAAGTGGTGTTCGATTTCTCAGGTGGCGAGCAATAACCGTCCCTAAGCGACGCCTCGCTCATGGTCCGCCCAGAATGGCTCGCGCAATTCGCGCTTGAGGACTTTGCCCAGCGCGTTGCGGGGTAACTCGTCCACAAAATCGATCCCAACCGGCCATGACGTGCGTGCCAGGCGCGGGGACAGCCATGCCATCAATTTGTCCACCGTGGCGCTTTCGCCTTGGCGCAGGGCGACGATCGCATGGGGGCTCTCTCCCCAGCGCTCGCTCGGCACGGCGATGACAGCAGCTTCGAGCACGGCGGGATGCTCGATCAGCGCCGCCTCGATATCGACGGCGAAGATGTTGAGCCCGCCCGAAATGATCATGTCTTTCGAACGCCCGGTGATGCGCAGATAGCCATCCTCATCGATAAATCCGACATCGCCTGTGCGCAGGAAGCTGCGGCCCTGCTGGTCCTGCCAGGTGGCATCGTCGGTGAGATCGTCGCGGTTGAAATAGCCTGTCATCGGGCGAGGCGTGACAGCGGCGATCTCTCCTACCTCGCCGGTCGGCAAGCGATTGCCGTCGTCATCCAGGATCGCTGCCTCCACTCCGGGAATGATCTTGCCGACGGTGTCGAGCTTGTCGGGATCGCCCTTGATATCGAGCGTGGCGATGCCGCCGGTTTCAGTCGAACCATATGCGTCGACAATTCGGCCCGGCCAGCACTCAACCAGCTTGCGCTTGACCGCGAGGTCGACCGGCGAGCCCGACATCATCGTGAATTCCAGGCTGGCCAGCGCCGCAGGATCGAAGTCCGGATGATCGAGAATGCGCCTCACCTGCACCGGCACCAGACCAACCTCGCTGATCCGCTCTTCGCGGCAGGCCTTGAGAAAGCCCTCCACGCTGAAGCGCTCAGGTATTGATATCCCCGCGCCCCAATAGAGCGGCGAGAAAATGCCGAGATAGCTGAGGTTGGTATACAGCGATGTCGCCACCCAGCTGGTCTTGCCCGGCTGCAAGCTCGGACGCCCGCGGCCATGGACGAATTCGGCGCGGTCGGCCGCAGTATGAGCGATGCCCTTGGGCACGCCGGTAGTGCCAGAGCTATAGATGATCGAGAACAGATCGTCGCCTTGGGGAATGTCAGGCTCGCCAACCCCGGGACCCGCAGCAATCCATTCGTCCAGTTCTTGGAGTTGAACGGTTATCTCTCGCGGGCAACCACCCTGCCCCGCAAACTCACCATCGGCGAAGATCAGCTTTGGCCCGGCATCGCCCAACAGACCCGCCAGTTCGTCCACCCTCAGCGAAGTCGATACCGGCGCGAAGCCGCAACGCGCAAAGCCCGCGCCAAACATCACCTCGATCCATGCGAGCGATGGCCTACCCAGCACGACCACGCGATCGCCCGGGACGCAGCCCTCCTCGCGCAGCCTTGCGGCGATGCGCTCAGCGCGCAGGGCAAGCCCCGCCATCGTCAGTTCACCACCCGGCGCTCTTACCGCGAGCGAAGCGGGAATGGTCCGCGCATGTTCGCGGATACGCTCGACGAGCAGCGGGGCGGGAGGCCGGTCCGTCATCGCTCAGACGTCGATGTTGTAAACCTTCGCTGCGTTCAGGCTCATCACCTTGCGGCGTTCCTCAACAGTCAGCTCGGCAAGGTTATCAGCGATCTGGCCAAACGGATCGGGAAACAGGCAGGTCGGGTGAGGAAAGTCGGTTTCGAACATCGCATTGTCGACTCCGAGCCGGCGGATCGCTCCTGCCGCATCGTCATTTTCGAACCAGAAGCAGCCATACATCTGCCGCTGGAAATACTCCTTGGCGGTCAGCTCGTATTTCTGGCAGCCGGATTCGACCATCTGATATTGCAGCGCTTCCAGGATAAACGGCAGCCAGCCGATCCCGCTTTCGACCGAAACGAACTTCAGCTTCGGATAGCGGTCGAGCATGCCCGAGGCGATAATGTTGCAGATCACTTTGGCGTTGGAGATGAACATCATCGTGCCGCCGACCGCCAGCTTGTTGGCGGGAACGAAGGAGGGCCAGGGCGAATCGCCATACCAGCTCATCGAGGCATCGCTGGCGCCGATGTGAAAGTTCACCGGCACGTCGCGATCCTCGCAAAATTCCCAGAGCGGGTACCAATATTCCTCCGACAAGTCGGGCATACCGTTTACGTGCGGGTCGGAATTGATGTTGATGCCGCGCAGACCCATGGCGTGGCAACGCTCGGCCTCGATCAATGTCTCATTGATGTCCCACCATGGCATCATTGCCATCGGCAGCAGGCGATTGCCCGAATCGGCCTGCATCTCGCCCATAGCATCATTGAATATCTTGGTGACGACGTTGCGCAGCTCGATGTCTAGCGGCGGTAGAGCCTCGGAATTGGCCTCGCCCCGGCCCTGCCCGGCAAAGCCCATGACATTGGCGTAGAGAACCTGGGCATGCACGCCCATCTCGTCCATCAGCGCGACCCGCGCCTTGGTATCCGAGCACGCCGGATGAACCTCATCGACCTGCCAGGAGGTGAACTCGATCCCTTCCGCCTTGTGGCCATCGCCATGAACCACGCTGCAGGCGGAACCCACGCCCATGAAGCGATCACCATCGAGCACCCAGCGCGGATTGCCATCCGGGCCGGGTTTTACCTGCGGCACCCGATCGAGCCACTTGGCTGGCGCGCGCGACGTCCACAGATCATGCGGCTCGCTCAGATGGGTATCGACATCGATCACCTTGATGTCCTGGAGAAGCTCGTTGGCCGGTCGCTCGGCGGTCAGTGTATCGCTCATGGCGTGCATCCTCTGTTGGCATTGCGCCTTGGTATGTTCATTAGATAGTCCGATGTGCGCCTCTCGCGCAACCAATGCTCGCAAGGATGCCACCATGGCCGAACTGATCGCTCCGTTTACCTGCAATGTCTCCGACGAGGTCGTCGCGGACCTCAAGGACAGGCTTGCCCGCACGCGCTGGCCAGACCAACTCGACGGCGCCGGCTGGGACTATGGCACTGAGCTAGGTTTCCTGAAGGGGCTTTGCGAATATTGGCGCGACGAATTTGACTGGCGGGCGGCCGAAGCGCGCTTCAATGCCTATCCGCAATTCGAAACCGAGATTGATGGCGAGCATGTTCATTTCTACCATATCCGCTCGCCCGAGCCCGATGCTATTCCGCTGGTCATCACCCATGGCTATCCCGGCACGGTCGCCGAATTTCTTGACCTGCTCGGGCCGCTGTCGGACCCTGTCAGTCATGGCGGCGATGCACGCGATGCGTTCCACGTCATTGCGCCTTCGATCCCCGGCTATGGCTTCTCCGGCCCTACCCGCAACAAGGGCTTCAATATCGCCAAGGCGGTGTCGACCAATGTCCGGATCATGGAGCTGCTCGGCTATGATCGCTACATCGCCCAGGGCGGTGACTATGGATCGGCAATCTCCACCGGCATGGCCCGCGCCCATCCTGAACGAGTGATCGCGCTGCACCTCAATTTCATCGTCGGCATGCCGGCCGATATGGAAAATCCCATGGACGGGCTGACCGAGCAGGAAGTCGCCGACATGGAGTGGAAGCGCAATTACGACCTCCACGAAGCCGGCTATCAGGTAATTCAGGGCACCAAACCGCAATCACTGGCCTATGGCATGACCGATAGCCCCGCAGGCCTCGCCGCCTGGGTGGTCGAGAAATTCAAGACCTGGAGCGATTGTGGCGACGATGTCGAAAGCTCGTTCACCAAGGACCAGCTGCTTGAGAACATCATGCTGTTCTGGATCACCGGCACGATCAATTCGGCGATGCGGCTCTATTACGAATCGATCGGCCCGGGCCGCGCGCCGACCGGCGGCATGGACTATGTCGACACACCCACCGCCCATGCACGTTTCCCAGCCGAAATTCGTCCTACACCAAGGATTTGGGCCGAGAATATCTACAATATCGTGCGCTGGACGAAACAGCCCCGCGGAGGCCATTTTGCAGCCTTCGAAGAGCCAGAACTGTTCCTTGCAGACCTGCGCGAGTTCTGCCGGGACTACCGCTAGAGCGGCGCCACATCCGTGGTCGGTCGGATCAGCATCTCCGACACGTTCACATTGGGCGGCAAGGTGACAACAAAGGCGATCGCCGCGGCGACATCCTGAGGCGTCATCGAACGATCAGACTGCGCCAACTGCTTCACCGAATCGCGCAAATCCGGATTGGTGATCCCTGTCCACAACTCGGTGTCGGTCGCGCCCGGTTCCAGCAGGCAGACGCGGATGCCCTGGGCGCCAGCTTCCTGGCGCAACCCCTCGGTCATCGCGGTGAGGCCGAACTTGCTGGTGGAATAGGGGCCAAACAGCGCGGTTGCGCGTCTTCCTGCGGTCGAGGAGATGTTGACGATATCGCCCGAGCCCTGTGCGAGCATCGGGACCATGGCAGCGCGGCTGGTATAGAGGCTGGCCATCAGGTTGACATCGATGGTGCGCCGCCATTCCTCGAGATCGCCGCCGGCGACATAGCCCTCCTGGATCGCCCCGGCAGAATTGACCAGGATGTCGAGCCTGCCAAAATGGCTTGCCGTATCCTCGACGATGCTGGTCGCGAAGGCTTCGTCCGTCACGTCCCCGGCGAGCGCGAGCGCCTTGCCACCCGAAGCCTCGATCTGCGCGGCCAAAGCCTCGAGACGATCGCCCCGGCGCGCCGAGATGGCTACTTCGGCACCAAGGCCCGCCAGCGCCATGGCAGCTGCCTCGCCGATCCCGGACGAAGCACCGGTGATCAGCGCAACCTTTCCAGCCAGTGATCCGGTCATACTCCCTCCTTCAGACATCGAACGCGATCGGCAAATGTTTCAACCCATATGCGCCAAGGAACGGTCGCCATTCCACCTCTCCGTCAATGCGTGGACTGCGCAAGCGCTGGGCGATGAGATGCAAGCTTTCCTCGAGGATCGCCTTGGCGAGAAACTGGCCAACGCAGATATGCGCGCCGCGTCCAAACCCGGCGTGACGGTTGGCATTTGCCCGCGCCGGATCGAACTGCTCGGGATCAGCGAACACCGAAGGATCGTGACCTGCAAGAGGCGTGGCGATCACCAGCGTGTCGCCCTCGTGGAACCGGAATCCGTGATAGCTGAAATCGCGGGACACCTGGCGATAGGGTGAGACTGTCGGCGTGTGCCGCAACGCCTCGTCCACCACTTTCGCGCAAGACTTCAGGTCTTTGGAACAAGCCTCAAAAATATCATGTTTTTCTATTGCCAGTTTCATCGTCACGGTGAGCTGGTTCTTGGTTGTGTCATAGCCGCCGACAACCAGCGTCAACAGCATGAAGCGCAGTTCAGTCTCGTCCATCTCACCGGCCTGTTTCGCGGCGATCAGCGTATCGAGAAGTCCCTCACCTTCGCCAGCGCCTTCGCTTTCGCGGGACTTCACCAAGGTGTCGGCAAACGCCCACAACACGTCCCAGCCAGCCATGAACAGCGGCTTCGCAGCCGGGTCCAGCGTAACCGACAGCAATTGGTTCTCCAGCGCGGTCTTCAGACGCGGAATCTCGTCGGTGGATACGCCGACCAGGCCGAACACCACCGAAACCGGAATAAAAGCAGCAAAATCGGCAAAATCGAAACTGCCCGGTGGTGCCCATTCGTCGAGCAGCCCGGTCACAATCTGGCGGATCAGCCCGCGCGCCTCCGTCGCCCGGCGCGGGGTGAATGCCCTGTTGATGCTCGAGCGCAACCGCTTGTGGCCTTCGCTCAGACCAGGCCGCGCCATGATGATCTCGTCCATGAAGCGGCCCCACATCGTGCCGCGCGCCTCATAGAAATCGATCACCGGGCCGAAGCCGCAATCGAGATTGGCATCGTCGGCCAGCAGATCACAGACCGCTTGATAGCCATGGACGACATAGCCCTGCGAAAAGCGTGCCAGCCACGGATGCGACGCCTGTGCAACCCGCAGAAAAGGAGCAGGATCAGCGGCAAATTCCGATGTTTCGACCGGCAGTTCCTGAATCGTCTGTGCGCCAGGACTCATCCGCTCACGCCCGCCGGCCACAAATCGAAGCTGTCGCAATAGTCGCTGAATTGCTCGCGGATTTCATCCTCGGTGAGACCGTAGTCACTCGCCAAATAGCGATGCTCGCCATGACGCCATTCAGGCTGCGAGGCGACACGCTGCTCCATCGCCTCTGCCACCTCATCGGACAGGTCTAGCCCTACGAACGGGTATATCCGCTTCACCGTGTCCATCGGGTCGCGGTGAAAATCGCCATGCAACACGTCCAGCACCTGACCGCTATGTGCCCGGCGCACTGGCTCGGCATCGCGCAATGCCTTCGCCGCTCGCCCTGTCTCGCGCGGCCCCATGAGATGCGCGCGCTGCTGCTTGCGGCCCTCCTCCATGAGGTCGTGATTGGCCATCACCAGCGAGCAAAGTGACGGAATCGCCTTGCCGGGATCACGGTGGGTCTGAATCACCAGCGCATCGGGAAATGTCTCGAACACCATATCGAGATGCGCGATATGCGGCGGGTGTTTGAGCAGCCAGCGCTTATCGGGCTCGCTGCTCCCGATCAGCTGCAACACGCCCCGAAAATAGCGATAGGCCGGACGCGTATCCTGCGACAGCCGCCAGGCCTCATAGCTTGAAGCCGACCAGGCCGAGGACCACACCAGCGAGTTGAACGAATGGATTATGATGCCGCCGCATTCATCGACTTCTTCAACTGCCATGTCGTGCGCCGCACGTAGATCCGGCGCGCCAGCAAAGCGCGCTTCGAGCCGCTTCATCGCTCGCTGGAAATGCGGGTTCTGTGCCCAATCCTCGCGTGGCGGGCGCGGCATTGGTGCGGTAGTCAGCCAGCTTTGCAGCCCCTGGAACTGCGGGTCGAGCGAAAGCAGCTTGTGCAGCGCAGTTGTGCCAGTGCGGTGGAG
>JAQWKP010000298.1 GCA_029247785.1 Novosphingobium sp. | reverse complement strand
TCGTCGCCACCACCCGGCCCGAAACGATGCTGGCCGACATGGCTGTGGCGGTACATCCGGATGACGAGCGCTACACAAGCGTGATCGGCAAAGAGATATTGCAGCCGATCACCGGGCGACGCTTCGCAATTGTCGCCGACGAGCATGCCGATCCGGAGCTGGGTTCAGGCGCGGTGAAGATCACGCCGGGCCATGATTTCAACGACTTCGATGTCGGCAGGCGCAGCGGAATTGCGGCTGGCGACATGCTCAATATGTTCGATGCCGAGGCTCAAGTAGTGCAGACCAGTGACGGTCTGGTCCCGGAGAAATACGTCGGTGTTGACCGGTTTGTGGCGCGCGACATGGTCGTCGCCGAAATGAAAGATCTCGGCCGCCTGATCCCTCATATCAGCAAGAACAAACAGGGCGAGGAAGTCGAGCTCGACGCCGAACCCCGCACTATCGCCACCCCCTTCGGTGACCGCGGCGGCGTGGTGGTCGAACCCTGGCTGACCGACCAGTGGTATGTGAACGCCGAAGAACTAGCCAAGGCCCCGATGCAGGCCGTGCGCGACGGCTCAATCGAGATCGTGCCCAAGAGCTGGGAAAAGACCTTCTTCAACTGGATGGAGAACATCCAGCCGTGGTGCGTGAGCCGGCAATTGTGGTGGGGGCATAGGATACCGGCCTGGTATGATGCAGAAGGCAACGTCTTTGTCGCCGAGAGTGAGGCGGAAGTGCGGAACAAGGTGGTTGAGCACGAGATTAGCAGACCAATTGATCCTAAAGCGCCGCTAACTCCCAGGGCGATCTACTTTGCTGACAGCGAAGCAGGTGCCCGCGCTGCCATGTCTGCCGGGATCAAGTCCGTCCGGCCGGATTCCAATATCGACGCGGATGTCTATGCAGTCTGGCAAGACCCCGACGTCCTCGACACCTGGTTCTCCTCCGCCCTGTGGCCCTTCGCCACGCTCGGCTGGCCGGAAGACGAAACCGAAAATCCCGTCCGTGCCGAGCCTGTCGAAGCACCGTCTTTCCTTTCGAGCGCCGCGCCGGAAGTACAGAAAAGCCCTTCGACAGGCTCAGGGCGAGCGGGGTCCCTGGTGCAGCGCCATTACCACAACGACCTGCTGATCTCCGGTTTCGATATCCTGTTCTTCTGGGATGCGCGGATGGCGATGCAGGGGATGAAGCTCATGGGCGCAGTGCCGTGGAAGCGACTTTATCTGCATGGGCTGGTGCGCGCGCCGGATGGGCAGAAAATGTCCAAGTCCAAGGGAAATGTCGTCGATCCGCTGCTGCTGATCGACCAATATGGCGCGGACGCTCTCAGGTTCTTCATGGCAGCGATGGAAAGCCAGGGCCGTGACATCAAGATGGATGAGAAGCGGGTCGAGGGATACCGCAATTTCGCCACCAAGCTTTGGAATGCGGCGCGCTTCTGCCAATCCAACGGCATCGGCGCGAGCAGCTCCATCGCCGCGCCCAAAGCCACCCTCGCAGTCAACAAATGGATCATCGGCGAGGTCACCGAAACGCTGGCCGCGCTCGACAAGGCGATGGACGAGCTGCGCTTCGATGCCGCTGCGAATGTGATCTACCACTTCGTCTGGGACCGCTTCTGCGACTGGTATATTGAGCTGGTCAAAGGCAATTTCGATGACGAAACCAGCGAAGTCGCTGGCTGGGCGCTCGACCAGATTCTGGTCATGCTCCACCCGTTCATGCCCTTCGTCACCGAGGAGTTGTGGGGCAAGCTGGGCGACCGGATGAATTATCCGCTGATCACCGCAAAATGGCCCGAGCCGGAGGTGAAGGTTGATGCCGAGGCCAAGGCCGAAGTCGAATGGCTGATCGACCTGACCAGCAAGCTGCGCGGTGCCAAGAACGAAGTCGGCATCGCGCCGGGCGCAAAACTCGAAGCCTGGCTTGCAGAGCCCAGCGCAGCAACGCGCGCGATCATCGAGACCAATGTTGCCGCCATCGACCGGCTTGCCCGGCTGAGTGCGATCCACTTCGAAGCGCCACCATCAGGAGCCGCCATGCAGATCGGCGCTGGCGATGCGACTGTCGTCATCCCGTTGGAAGGCGTGATCGACATCGAGGCCGAGAAATCCCGCCTAGCCAAGGCCCGCGCCGCGTCTGAAAAGGAGCGCGATTCGCTCGCCAAGCGGCTGGACAATCCCAAATTCGTCGAGAAGGCCAAACCCGAGGCGGTCGACAAGGCCCGTGCCGATCACGCCATGCACGCCGCCGAGGCCGAGCGCCTGGCAGCGGCGCTGGAACGGCTGGGATAGTCCGGCAAGAAGCGCCAAGATCGCTTTCCTACTCGGAACGCTCATGCCAGCTTGCCGCCACTGCCAGCAGTGATGATATATTCTCGAAGAACGATCCAGAACAGGCCCCGCCCTATCGTGTCTCCTTTTCGATCAGACCCCGATACCCAGCATGATTTCAATATCTTGCCTTGTTGGAAAAAGGAGACATGGTGTCTCCTTTGTCGCTTTTTCCCAACATTCTCGCCTGCCTCACGATGCCACTGATACTCGCCACGACAACGCCGGACGAACCGGAAATCTTCGCCTCGCTGCAAGGTGAAGGCCCCTCGGCGGGCCGACCCAGCATCTTCATCCGCCTGTCGCGCTGCAACCTTGCCTGCGTGTGGTGCGACACCGCCTACACTTGGCGCTTTGCCGGCGATAACCGCCCCCATCGCGACGCCGAAACCTTTGACCGCGCCAGCAACCAGGTGACGCTCGAGGAGGAAGACGCCGCCGCCCGGATCGCCGCGCTGGGCGGCAATCGCCTCGTCATTACCGGCGGCGAGCCGCTGTTACAGGCCCCTGCCCTCGCCCGCATGCTCGCCCATCTGCCAGACATGCATGTCGAGATCGAAACCAACGGCACTGTCGCGCCGCCGCCCGCGCTCGATCGGCTGGTCCACCAATATAATGTCAGCCCCAAGCTATCGCACAGCGGCAATCTGGCGAGCCTTGCCCTGCCCGCCGATGCGCTGTCTGCTTGGGCAGGCAATCCGCTGGCCTGGTTCAAATTCGTCATTTCCGAACCGGACGACCTCGACGAAGTCCTGAAAATCCAGAGCGAGCATGGCCTGCCTCAGTCTCGTATATTCCTGATGGCCGAGGGGCGCGAGAGCGAGATCCTGCGATCGCGCATGCAATGGTTGCCAGACCAATGTGCAAAGCTGGGCTTCAATTTCACAGACCGCTTGCATATCCACCTCTATGGCGACACGAGAGGAACGTGAGCGATGCTAACCTAGCTGAGGGTCATTCAAGCCCCGCCAACCATGTCGGCTCGCTGACGCAGGGGCCGATCCTGCGCACACTCATCCTGTTCTCGATCCCGACGATGGCGTCCAACATCCTCCAGACGCTGGGGGGAACGATTAACACGATCTGGGTCGGCCAGCTGCTCGGCGAATCTGCACTCGCCGCCACCGTCAACGCCAATCTCGTGATGTTCGTGGTGTTCTCGACCGTATTCGGCTTCGGCATGGCCGCAACCGTGCGGGTTGGTCACAACCTGGGTGCAGGCAATCTTGACGGTGCACGGCGCGTATTTGGCGCCGGCACAAGTTTTTGCACTATCTTCGCAACCGTCGGCTCGGTGTTGGGATGGATCTTTGCCGAGCGGCTGCTGTGGCTGCTGGCGACGCCTGAATCAATCCGGGCCGAAGCGATGGAATATTTGCGGATCATCTTCTTCGGGATCCCCCTGTCGACCTTCTCGATGATGCTTTCGATGAGCCTGCGCGGAGCGGGCGATGCCAAATCGCCATTCTATTCGGTTGTCGTGATTACCGTGCTGACGGTTATCCTGAACCCGCTGCTGATCCTTGGCGTCGGGCCATTCCCGCAGATGGGCATAGCTGGTTCGGCGCTGGCCAATGTGCTGGCCAATGTCGCCGGACTACTGATGCTGGTGGTGTGGATCTACTGGCGGAACCTGCCATTGCGGCTGAAAGGCCGCGAATTTGCCTATCTCAACCCGATCAGCCCGGACCTGTCTTACGTGCTGTCCAAGGGTGTTCCCATGGGGGCGCAGACACTGCTCAATTCTGCATCGGGGCTGATCATGCTGGGCCTGGTCAATCGCGAAGGGATGATGACCACTGCGGCCTATGGCGCGGTGATGCAAGTGTGGAGCTATATCCAGATGCCAGCATTCGCCGTTTCGATGGGCGTCAGCGCGATGGTCGCCCAAAATGTCGGGGCGGGCAATCATTCGCGATCGGGCAAGATCACCATGGCCGGGGTCGGAGCGACCCTGGTGATGACGGTCTCTCTCGCCATCCTGCTGCTGGCGTTCGACACGCCGCTGCTAAGCCTGTTCCTGGGATCGGGCAGCGAGGCCATTCCGATCGCCAATCGTATCCAGCTGCTGGCGATCTGGGCCTGGATCCTGAACGGTTTGATGATGACGCTGATGGGCACATTGCGATCCTACGGCGTGGTCATTCCGCCGCTGATCATCATGTTTCTCGCGCTCTATCCGGGTCGGCTGGGCTTTTACGAGCTGACCTATTCCACTTTCGGAGCGGATGCGCTGTGGCTGTCATTCGTATTCGGATCGGCAGTCGCGCTGGCGCTGACCGTGCTGCTTTATGCGCGCGGCAGCTGGCGCGAAACGCATGGGTTTTCAGGGGCGCCGGTTCCGGCTGAATAATTGAGTTTAGCGACCCTGCGCGCGCCAGCGCTGGACGGTGCGGACAACCATATCTTCCTCGCCACCGCTATTGTTCCATAGCTCGCTGAAGGAGGGATCTTCCGATGATGGCCGCTTGAATTCCTCAATCTCGTCAAAGGTGACACGGATCGGAATGGACACGCCCTCGCCCACGATGATGCATTCGCGGTTTCTGAGCGCGGGAATCGAATCGAGAAAACCGCGCGCGCCTTCGGGCATGGCTGCCCTCACGAATGCCTGGTCGCGATCATTGTTGAGCCGCATCGCGATAATCGTGCCGCATTGCGACAACACGCCTTCGGCAAGATCGGAGGGGCGCTGGGTGATCAGGCCCAGGGAAATGCCGTATTTACGGCCTTCCTTGGCAATCCGGGAAAGCACCCGGCCAACCGACGATCCATCAGCGTTCTTTTCACTGGGCACGTAGCGGTGCGCCTCTTCGCAGACCAGCAGCACCGGACGGGTGTTTTCCTCGCGCGACCAGATCGCAAAATCAAAGATCAACCGGCTGAGAACCGCAACCACTGTCGTCGTGACATCCGAAGGAACGCCGGAAACATCAATAATCGTCAGAGGTTTGCCGCGCGCCGGCAGACGGAAGATTTTCGCCAGGAATTCGGCCATCGTATCGCCGACCAACATGCCGGAGAACATGAACTGGAAGCGTGGATCGGACTTTAGCTCATCGACCTTATTCTTGATCCGCAAATAGGGAGCGCTGGTCCGGCCCTTGTCGAGCTTGCCCATCTCGTTGGAGATGATCGTCGTGAGGTCCGATAGCAGATAGGGGATCGGCGCATCGACGGTAATCTTGCCCATTTCTTCGGCAAGGCGGTTTTTCATGCGGGCTTCGAGCAGGCATTTCGAGAGGATTTCGGCATCCTCTTCCCTGTCGCTGCCCTTCGTCGTCAGGAACATTTCGCAATGCTCTTCGAAATTCATCAGCCAATAAGGCATCTGCAGATTGGTGACATCAAGGCTGACGCCAATGTTGCGGAAAGCCGAACTATATTCGCCGTGCGGATCGATCATCACAACATGGCCTTCAGGCGCATGATCGCAGATGCGATGAAGGATCAGCGCGGCGCTGGTAGACTTGCCGGTGCCAGTCGATCCGAGCAGGGCGAAGTGCTTGCCAAGCAAGGCGTCGACATAGAGAGCGGCCGAGATATCCTTGGTCGGATAGACATTACCTATACCGATGCTGGCACGACCATCGCTGGCGTAGATCTGCTTGAGATCCTGGCCAGTAGCCGGATAGACCAAGGCTCCCGGAATCGGATAGCTGGTAACGCCTCGGCGGAAGCTGTGGATGCGTCCGGTCAGACGTTCCTCGTCACCTTCGCCAAGGAAGTCGACTTCCGCCAGGATGCCACCCGGCGTTTTCGAATCCTGCTTCTGGTTACGGACGCTGGCAAGCAACCAGCCGCCTCCGGCGCGGATCTTGATCTGGCTGCCAACCTGACCGGCCAGCGCGATCGACGGGTCTCCGTCCGCGCTGCACTCAACCAATCGCTGGAGATCGAGAGCGACCTGGCTGCCTGCCCCACCGATCTCGAGAACTACCCCGATCGGTTCGCGCGCGTTCTCGATCCTGACCTGGTCGTCGCCGCCGACAATCTCAGTCGCGCCGATTTCTCGAGCTTCTTCAAAACCAGTGTTCCGCATATCAGTCATGCCGAAGGCGATTCCTTACATTTATCAGAGAAGGAGCTACTGCGGCGAGGTTAATTTCCCGATAAGGTTGTTCAGCCAAGCGCGAACAGGCGGCCAGCGATCCATCCCATTATTACGGCTATGACGACGGCTAACAGCCCATAGAAAATGGAAAAACCGTCTGCAAAATCGGCAACAGCGCGTTCAAATCCGACCTTGCGGACCTCGACCTTGCTGCTGGCCGACGCAACCACAACCCCGTTCGAAACAGCAAAGGTTTCAGCCGTATAAGTACCGATCGGGACACTCGATGGCAGATCGATCCTGGCCTGATAGAGAACCTGCTCGCTAACCGTGACCTCACCTTCTGCCTCTCGATATAGCCCCTGTCTCGAATTGAGCTCCACCAACCCTTCCGAGAAACGTATTTGCTCTCCTGGATCAATCGCGCCAATCGGTGAAAGTTGCAGCCAGGGAAGGCCCAATTCATAGATTGCGGCAGTCTTTTCATCGACGATCTTGTCAATCGGCCTGGTCGAGGCGATCGCATAATAGGACGGTGCCGAACGGAATTCAGTGCTGTCCGCATTGAGCCAGATCCCTGCAACCTTGCGCTTTTCCCGGAGGACAATGGATTGCCTTGGCCCCATCAGCACGACAACGATATCGTAGTCCTTTGCCGCGCGTGTACCGTCGGGGTTCAGAATCGCCCCGAACAGAAGCAATTCTGTCCCGGTGAAGCCCTGCCGCAACCGAATCTCATGCTGCGACACTTCAGGTACCAGGATAGGATCGCGAGCCGCGCCGAGCAGCAGCAACAGGAGAAGGGCGATGATCGCTCTCACAGCGGCGCAACTGTATAAATTTCGCCTGGCGTTACGCCCAGGCCATAAGCCATTCCCAATGCAACCAGCAGGACAATCGCGGCGAGCACCAGGCGAAGTCTTACCGGACTGACTTTCTGAGCCATTCGTGTGCCCAGTTGCGCTCCTGTCACCGAACCGAACAACAGCAGGACCGCCAGGACGATGTCGACCGCCTTGGTCGTCATTGCGTGCATCATCGTCGTCGCCATGGTCACGAATAGAATCTGGAACAAGGAAGTCCCGACAACGACACTGGCGCTCATACCCAGAATATAGAGCATCGCAGGCACCAGAACGAACCCGCCACCGATCCCCATGAGCATGGTCAAAATACCCACTCCCACGCCAAGCAGAAACGGAGCAATCGGAGATATATAGAGACCCGAACGGTAGAACCGCCACCGCATCGGCAGGCTGGCAACCAGAGGGTGATGCCGGCGTTTTCGAGCGGGAATCTGAGAACCGCTGCGCTCCGCCTTGAGGCCCTCCAAGCTCTCGCGAACCATGACCGTGCCGATCCCGCCGAGCAGGAGGACGTATAGCAGGCTAATCGCAGTATCGATTTGGCCAATGTCCTGGAGGAGGCGAAAAAGAAGGGCCCCGATCGCAGTGCCCAGAATACCACCGGCCACCATCACTGAACCGATCTGAAAATCGACACCATTACGCCGGGAATGGGCGAAGACACCGGACACGCTGGCTCCGGTGACCTGGCTGGCAGCCGAGGCAGCGGCAACGGTCGGTGGCACGCCATAAAAGATCAGCAAGGGCGTGGTAAGAAATCCACCACCAACACCGAACATGCCCGAAAGGATACCCGTCAGGGCCCCCAGCCCCACGATAATGAGGCCATTGACCGAGAGGTTCGCGATCGGAAGATAAACGTCCATTTCCGCCTATTCGCTACCCTACCGGTGGTCAGGAGAAAAGGCGCGAGTCAGAATCCTGCGGATAGTGTGAAGGCCGGCCCCGATTTCGGCTGCGCATTACCCGCCACCCGAATCCGCCAGTCAACTCCAACCCGGGCCGAAGCGCTGCGAGAAATTGGCAGTCCCACGGTCGCGGATGGACCGACATCGACGCGCGATGCCCCCTTCTGCACACCTGCCCATGCTCCAGCTCCCGCCCTTAGATCGGCGCGTCCCAGCGCGACCACGCGACGGTCGACCCGCAGCTGACCATCTGCGAACAGCGTCTTGAACTTGCCGCCGACATAACCACCCAGCGCGTAGAGTTCGCCTCTTGTGCCGAAAGGTAGCTTGAAGGGCGCGAGTTCAGTCCAGGCCAAAAGCGCAGGTCGCACCGACTGGGAACCTGCCTGCGATGTAGTGCGCACTTCGGCAGCCATTGCGACCGGGATCGTCGCGATCGGACGGACCGAAACGCCAAAGGCGGCTTCCTTTTCCTGAGATCCATTGAGCGCGGCCGTCGTCCTGAAATAGGCAGAGGGGCGATGGCCGCTCTGCGCCGCAAGACGATAGCGCAGCACTGCGCCCATCTGGCTTGCTCCGTATGTCGCGGGCGAAATCCCGCTTGCAAGCGCCCTATTGCCGCCCTTACGAAGCAGCAGCCAACTGTCCGCCGACCAGCGATTGCCCATTGCACGCGCGCCTTGCGCAAAGCTGGAACTTCCAGATGGACTAGCGCTATCCGCGTTTGAGAATAGGCTCATCGGCAATGGCATGCGCGAAATCGCAGCCATCCAAAGCATCTGGTGCGCGACTGCAACCCGCACAGGAACTGGTCGAGCATTTGGGACTGGAGCTCGCTCATAGGTCGGCGCTTTGAAGGTTTCGCCTAACCACCAGTGAGATGGTTCGTCGCGATATGCTTGAGCCAAAGCAGGGGTTCGGCGCGCCTGGGGCCGCTGACGATAACGTGTGTTGGTGGCCATTCGGTCTATCAGGCCCGGCGCCCATTGCCCGAAGCTTCCGCCTGTACCAGACTCAAAGGCAAACAACCCCTCTCCCGGAACTGACTGCGGCCCTGGCAACGCCTGGCTGGAGCTGCCGGTTGCCGATCGCACCTCGCGTGAGGCCCAAGTATCGCTGGAACCCAATGCAATGAGGTCGGCACCACCCGTCGCCGAGACCGCCGCCGTATTCCAAAATACAGTACGGAACCCTACCCACGCCACCATCAGCAGCACCAAGGCGATAAGCGGTCGGCCTCGAGAATTTCGAGCGGAGGTCATCGCGCCAGCACCCGGTCGTCATCAGTTGCCGGATGATCACTATGTTGTGTCTTGTCCCAACTCACTGACGCTCCGCGCAATGTGCCGATATAGGCGACCAGGGCGCGACGGCCGGCCATGATCGAAATGATATTGGCTACCGGAATACGCAGAATCGAGCGGAAGCCTTCGGTGAGACCGTATTCCCGGCCCGTAAAATAGCAGCGCCAAGCTGCTCGCCATGCAAAACTGGAAAAACAGACGATCAGCATCACGCGCAGGGCCGGCGATAATTCGAGCGCATTCTGCCATCCGGCAACCCGCGCGAGACCGAGCAATGCCTCGATCGCAAGCAAAGTGTAGGCGGCCGCGAGGACCAATGCGGTGAGTGGCCCGCGCCTGTCACGCAGCGACATCCACAACTCGATCGGCCGCCCCGACCAACCCAGCCGATCCCACCCCTGCAAGGCAATGCCATGAATCCAGCGCGACTTCTGCTTCACCGACTCCTCGAGACTGGAGGGAAAGAACGACCGGGTAGCAACAAGCTGGCCTAGATGGTCATGGGCCCGGATGAAGCTGCTTTTCGACCTGCCGCGCGAAACCAGCAAACCCAATTCGTAATCTTCGGTCAGGCATTCAGCAGCGAAAGGCCCATCGCCATTTTCCGCAAGTCGATGCTCGCAGAGGCCTTCCAGCGCCGCGCGGGAGAACCAGCAACCCACCCCGGCAGCAGGAATAGCTGCGCCCACGGCATCGCGCACGACCAGCGTCTTTGCATGCGCTTCAGCAAATTCGTCCGAATAATGCCCAGCGATCCACGGGGAGGTCGGATGCGGCTCGGGCCTGACCGGCAGTTGCACGAAATCCCCGTCGACCAATGCTGCATCGATCACCGACAAGGCGGCCGGGTGCACCATGTCTTCAGCATCGTGAAGCACCACGCTTGAATACCGCCCGCTCCTTCGCATCTCGTCCGTGCAGAGGGCAGCATAAAGGCGGTTGAGGCAGTCGGCCTTGGTTGTTGGCCCATCTTCGTCATGGATCACGACCCGCAGGCGCTTCTCGCTAGCCGCTGCGGTCATTGCGGCGGTAATGGTTTCCGGATCGTTACGGTAGCAACCAACGTAAAGCGTCAGCTCATCTTGAGGCCATGCCCGCAGCATATGGCTGATCGTGTGACCGATCACCTTGGCTTCATGCCACGCAGGAACCAGCACCGCAGTCCTGCCCCGCAGCGGCGTGCGCTCCTCAGCCTGGGTCAGCTTCCGCTCTCGCAGTCGCCCAGTAAGGCGAAGCCAGACCCAACTGAGATCAAAGGCAACCTCATCCAAAGCACTGATGATGAACCAGAAAGTAGCGAATAGCAGCAACTCATGCTCAATCACATGCAAGCCAGCCAACACCTGACGTAATACTTCAATACTACTCATGGAGAGGGCCCCACCCTTTCCCAGACGAATAATCGTTCTGCTACAGCATATTAGGCTTCCTGCCGCTTTGCAACGACATATCAGAGGGCGAGTTTGGCCCTTGAAAGGCCACTGATCTGGGCGCTTGCGGCTATCGCAGCGACTTTTCGTGCCTGCTAATGGAGGAGGCTGTATTGGCCGATATAGGCGAGCGCACCGGCAATATAACCAATCAGGGCTAGCAGGCTGAACTTCCTAACATACCAGAAGAAATCGATCTTCGCGATGCCCATGGCAGCGACACCCGCGGCCGAACCAATGATCAGGATCGAGCCTCCTGTACCGGCGCAATAAGCAAGGAATTCCCAAAGGAAACTGTCAGTCGGATGCGCTTCAATACTATACATGCCCATCGCAGCCGCGACCATCGGCACATTGTCGACGATGGCGCTGACCAGGCCGATGATGATCACGATAATGTCGAGGCGGCCGAAAGTTACGTCCAGCCAGGTTGCCAGCGTGGCGAGAATGCCCGCATGCTGTAGCGTCGCCACCGCGAGGAGAATGCCGACGAAAAAGACAACCGCAGCCATATCGATGCGGGTGAGCGCATTGGCAATGGTGACATGGTGGCGCGCCTCGCCTTCCTTGCGTGGCCGCACGACAATGTCGCCCACAGCCCACAGCAGGCCGAGCCCGAACAAGATGCCAAGGAATGGCGGCAGATGCGTTACCGATTTGAAAATCGGAACCGATATCAGGACCGCCAGGCCCAGGAAGAACATCAGGTTGCGTTCGAATTTCGTGGTGTATTGCAGCCGCTGTCCCTCCACTGTGCCCGGCATCTCGAAGGTCCTTCCGCGAAGGCTGTAGCTGATCAGCGTGAGCGGGACGATCATGTTGATAAGGGACGGAATGATGACCCCGGTGATGATCGGAATCGTTGTGACCTGTCCGCCAATCCACAGCATCGTGGTGGTGACATCGCCCATAGGCGACCAAGCGCCGCCAGCATTTGCGGAGATCACGATTGTGCCGGCGAGCAAGAGGAAATCGTTCCGGTCCTTGAGCAGCTTGCGCGCGAGCGAGACCATGACAATTGTCGTGGTGAGATTGTCCAGCACCGCGCTGAGGAAGAATGTGACGATGCCGATCATCCAGACAAAGGCACCAAGGCTCTTCGCTTTGATGCGGCTCGTGATCACTTCGAAACCGTCGTGAGAATCGACGACCTCGACCACCGTCATGGCGCCCATCAGGAAGAAGGCGATCTGCGCGGTTTCGATGAGCGAATGGCTTAATTCCTCATCAACCAGCTCGGGGTTGCCGACGGACATGGCGTAGATAATCCACAGCAACCCCGCGCCGATGAGGCCTGCAGCGGCCTTGTTGATCTTGATCTGCTCTTCAAGCGCGATGGCCGCATAGGCCAGGATGAAAACAATGATCAGTGCTGCGGTCATTTGCTTCTTTCTTGAAATTCAGGGTCCGGACAATCGCGCCACTCACCAGACGCCGATATTGGGCATGCTGGCCCAGGGTTCCCTGGCGGGCTGGGGATCCCCATCCTGCAAGAGTTCAACAGAGATACCATCGGGCGACCTGACAAATGCCATTCGCCCGTCGCGTGGTGGCCGGTTGATCGGCACGCCGGCATCAAGCAGCGTCTGGCAGCTCTCGTAGATATCGTCAACGGCGTAGGCAAGATGCCCGAAATTGCGCCCGCCGTCATACTCCTCTGGCTGCCAATTGTGAGTCAGCTCGACTTCGGCAACGCCTTCCTGACCGGAGGCTGCAAGGAAGATCAGCGAGAATTTGCCCTGCTCATTGTCGTATCGCCTCACCTCTTTCAGACCGACGAGCTCAAAGAAACGGATTGTGGCATCGGGGTCAGTCACCCGGATCATGCTATGCAAAAACTTGGTCATTTTGATCTCAGCCCTTCAATTCATCTATAACAATGCACGGTTCATCGCGCATACAGCATTTCGTGCCTATGCATCAGTCTCCATCAGGGAGTGCCCGTAATGACCGATCCTAGCGAAGAAACCCCCTCCACCGCCAGTTCGATTTTTCGCGATCCAGCAGGCCAGAAATGGCTCGCCAGTTCGGGTATCATGGCCCTCGGCCTGATCATCGGCGGATATTTGCTCGGAGATGGTCTGACCCGCGCCCATGAGGCTGACCGTTCGGTCACCGTGCGCGGCCTTGCCGAAAAAGAAGTTACGGCCGACCTTGCAACCTGGACGATATCCTATTCAAGTTCCGCCACCGATCTGTCCAGCGCCCAGTCCAGCGTTGATCAGGACAGCCGCGCGATCCGCGAATATTTTCGTGAGCTTGGCTTTCCAGCCGAGACCTTGCAACCAACCGGTGTGAACGTGTCTCAATATACCGAGAACGGCATTCCGCGCTTTACCGTCCGCCAGCGAATAACGCTACGCAGCGACGACATCAAGCTATCCGAAAAAGCGGTTAAGCGTCAATTCGAACTCGTTCGCCGCGGCGTTGTCCTCGAGGAAGGCTCGGGCATGTCCTACACCTTCACGAAATTGAACGACATCAAGCCTGAGATGGTCGCCGCAGCAACCAAGGATGCCCGCGCTGCCGCTGAGCAATTTGCCAAGGACAGTGGAACCTCGGTTGGGAGCATCAAGAGCGCCACCCAGGGCTATTTCTCGATCGCGGCCCGCGATGGCGATTCGGGCGGAGGCTGGGGCGTGTCCGACACCCCCTTCAAGAAAGTCCGGGTCGTCACGACGATAGATTTCTATCTTCGTTGAAACCGAAAAGGCTCGCCCGGGTGACCGGACGAGCCCTTCCTCAATTCATATTCAGCCTGCAGCTCAGAAGGAGACCGCCAGGGTCGCTACTGCCGCATCGCGGGTAAAGCGGTATGCTCCGGGTGCATAGTCACCTTCAGCACCAGTGTATGCGATACCGACCGAGAGGTTCTCGTTGATCGCGACGTCGGCACCGACCGACCAATCCCAGGCCTTGCCGTTATTGGTGAAGGTCAGGAAGCCGTCCGTATAGCCGGCATGCGCGTTAAGCGTGATCGGCGTAGTCGGAATGCCGGCGCTGACATCCAGATAACCGTAGATGTTGTCCGTATTGCCGAGCGAACTCTGGTCAGGCGCGTAAGCAAAGCCAAGAGTCGCCTCTGCCGGGCCGAGTGTGAGGCCAACCGAGCCATAGAATTCGACATAGTCGAACTTACCGGCACCGGCATTCGGATAAGCGTAGTAGATCACGCCGACATCGGCGGAAACGCCGCTGGCAATGTCACCGGACCAGCCACCATAGACATCGACTTCGGTATGGCCGTAGCCAACCGTGTTCTCGTCGATCGATGATCCCCAAGTGCCGAGATAAAAGCCGCTCTTGTGGCTTACATCCACGCCGCCCTGGATAGCAACGTCGCCACCGGAGAGATCGACGCCGCGAAAGCGATACTGGCTGACCAGCGCCGCGTTGCCCGAGATCGTGAATTCGCTCTCCGCCTCATCTTCGGCGAAGGCAGGAGTGGCGGCAAATGCGCAGCCGGCGAGAAGTGAAGCGGCAATAACACCGCGGATGGACTTAAGCATAATGGGTTCCCTCAAGGGTAGAGTTGATGCCAAGTCCCACCTGCAGGCCGCCTCGCTCCTCATTTGTCGGGCTCGAATGACGACCAGGCATTATCGTGCATGCTTTTGCTGCATTGCACAAGAGGAAAATCCGTTCAGTTGCGACGGATTTACGATGAGTGTGGATTTTAGGTCACTCTTGTTATTGGCGCATCAACGCAATTGCGTGTATTCCTGAATTGTATATATTGCGCCGCAACAAAGCCCATGATCGATAAAATCCGTCAACTCTTCCGTCCGACCAAGGACATTGTGCCTGCTGCCATACCGGCAGGTGAACGCGTCTATGCGATTGGCGACATTCATGGCTGCCATGATCTTTTCGCCAAGGTCGTAAATGCAATCGAGGAAGACGATGCGGCGCGCGGCGAAGCCGACACCACAATCATTCTGCTGGGCGATCTTATCGACCGCGGGCCCGACAGCGCTGCGGTCATAGAAATGGCGCGCGACTTGTTGAGCCGGCGCAAGGTCCGCATCCTGGGCGGGAATCATGAGGAGATGTTTCTCCTCAGCTTTTACAAGATCAACGCATTCAAGAACTTCCTGCGAATTGGCGGAAGCGAGACTGTCCTTTCCTACGACATTGATCGTGACAGTTTCCGCGCTGCCGATATGGAGCAAGCGCATCAGATGATGATCGAAGCCGTGCCCGTCGCTGACCGTGAGTTCCTCCACGACTTCGAGAAGATGATCAGGATCGGTGACTATCTGTTCGTTCATGCCGGGATCAATCCTGAGAATCCGATCGACGACCAGAAGAGCCACGATTGCCGCTGGATCCGCGAACCGTTCCTGAGCCACAAGGACGATTACGGCTGCGTCGTCGTCCATGGACATACGGTAACCGATGAAGCTGTATTTCGTTCCAACCGTATCGGCATCGACACCGGGGCATTCATGTCTGGCAAGCTCACCGCAATCGGCCTGGAAGGTAGCGAGCGCTGGTTGATCGAAGCCCAGGAAGAGGACGGCGAAATCGAGACTTTCGCCCGGGCCGCCTGATTTTCTTCACCAACAAGACCCATTTGCCGGGGGGCCTGTAAGCCGGGTTCTGTCTCGCCAGCGGTTTCCCTTGCAGGACCAGCCCGGCGAGGGCAGCCATTCCTCTACGCGACACGTTGCCGCGCCGCTCTAGCGACCAACCCGGGCGATCAGGCGCGAAACCCGCCTGCCTCGAAATTGCTCCCGAAGCGCGCCGCCCCTATTCGGTCTTGCTCCGAGTGGGGTTTGCCTTGCCGCTGCCGTTACCGACCGCGCGGTGCGCTCTTGCCGCACCCTTTCACCCTTGCCTGTGCCCTAACTGACATGCAGCGCGGGCCATCGGCGGTATACTCTCTGTGGCACTTTCCCTCGGCTTCTCTCCGCCAAAACGGAAGATCACCGGGCGGGCGTTACCCGCCACCCTCGTTTCATGGAGCCCGGACTTTCCTCGGCACTGCCAAAGCAATGACGCGGCTGCCCGGCCCCCCGGCCCTGACTATCTAGCATGTCCGGTGTCACGTTCCAACAACAGCTCAAACAGAATCGCCGCAACCTCGCCGTCCAGTTCGCCGTCGATCACCCCCGGCCTCCAGCGCCGCTGGAAAGCGCGCAGGGCAGCGCGGCCGTCGGTGATGTCATAGCCGAAGCGCTCGAGCGCCAGGTAGAACGCGCCGGGATTGTCGTAGAACAGTGCCATCCGCGCCTTGGGCGTCGGCAAAGCCAGGCCAAGTTGCTCCAGCCGGGGCCAGTCGAACAGTTCGCCCGGGTCCTGCTTGCGGCTCGGAGCGATGTCTGAATGGCCCACAACATTGGCGCGGGGAATATCGTGGCGCTCGATGATATCGGCGAGCAGCGGCAACAGTGCGTCGATCTGCTCCTCAGGAAATGGCCGGTAGCCAAATTCATGGCCGGGATTGACCAATTCGATGCCGACGCTGGCCGAATTCACGTCGGTGATGCCCCGCCAGTATGACTTGCCGGCATGCCACGCCCGCTTGGATTCCGGCACGAGGCTGGTGACCATCCCGCCCTCATCGATCATGTAATGCGCCGAGACCTTGGCCTCGGGATCGCACAATCGCTCCAGCGCCTCGTCGCCAGTTAGCATGCCCGTGTAATGCAACACCACCATCGAAACCGGCGCCGCGCGCTCGTCCCAATTGGGCGAAGCGACGGTGCGGTTGATCAGCCAGGGCGTCACGGCCGGTCCTTCATCCCGCCGGCAATACCGCACCCAGCACCAGGGTATCCTCGGTCAAGGCATGTTGAAGCTGTCCGCCAAGTTCCGCTGCCACCTGGCGCAGCATCTCGGCCGGAGCGGTGCGGCTCGACAGCTCGCCTTGCGGCAGCGTGCCATCAAGCGCCCTGCCGACGTCCTGGTCGAAGGCAATCTTGGTGCCAACCGCGCGCACTGCAACTTCGCTGGCACCCTCACGTGCTTCGGCGACGACTTCGAGAATACCGCCGCGCACCAATGCATCCAGCCCGATCATCGCGAAGTTGAGCATCGTCTTGATCGCCGGCTTGGGTAGCGCGTCGCCAGACAACTGCCACTGGACGGTGATCCGATCATTGTTCGCCGCCAGCGCATCGACCAGCGCGCGCGCCTCGGCAACCGGAACCATGTCGCCATATCCACCAGCCGCACCGAAGGCGAGGCGGAAGAATTTGAGCTTGTCGGTCGATATCTTTGCGCTCTGCTCGAACAGTTCGAAACAGCGCGCGCGCATGTCAGGGTCCTCTTCATCGGCGAGCAGTTCAAGTCCGTTCGACAAGGCACCGACCGGGCTCAGCAAATCATGGCAAAGCCGCGAACACAGCAGGCTGGCGAGGTCGAGAGAAGAAGTAGTCATGCAGCAACAGTTTCCCTTGAAGGTACCGGCAAACTATGCCGCTTTTTCCCCGCCATCAACCATGCGAGTTTGCCCAGCTTGTGGAACATTGACCTGGAGACGGAATTTTTCGCATTTCGCAGCCAATTCGCTTTCAGCGCCGCGGCCCCGCTTTTTCCGCCAAGGTGACAAAGGTTACACCGTGTCACCATGCGTCTTGAGACATTCATATAGTTTTTTCAATAAATTAAGGCTTTTCCAGACCGCAAGGTGACTCTCGGAGGGGACGGCTTTTCCTGACCTTTCAAGGAGCAGGCAGGGCTGGCCCAGAGACGCATTCTGGCAGGCATCAAGCGTGTAGGAAAATTGATTCGGCGGCTTACGACCTACATGCGGACACCAGAAAGATCGGTTTCAGCCTGACCCATCAAGACACTAATTAACTAATGGCCACCTCGAAAAATAGGTCCTTTCCAATCCGGTCAAAATCCGATTCAAGGATGCTGAGCTTGCGA
>JAQWKP010000288.1 GCA_029247785.1 Novosphingobium sp. | reverse complement strand
TCGAACACCAGCGCCACGGGGTGCTGCAGCGCCCAGGGCAGGAGGCCTTCGCGGAATTCGGTAACCTGCAAGCCATCGCGCAGCACGATAGCATCGCGGCCAATCAGATCGATCCTGCTGATATGCGCATCAAGATTGATCCGGATACACGGCCAGTTGAGACGCGCGGCGACCTGCTCGATGTGAGTCGACTTGCCGGTGCCGTGATAGCCTTGAATCATCACCCTGCGGTTGAAGGCGAATCCGGCGATGATCGCTAGAGTCGTATCCGGATCGAATACATAGGATTCGTCGAGGTCCGGAACGCGCTCGTCCGCCTCTGAGAAGGCCGGAACCTTCATATCGATATCGATGCCGAAGACTTCGCGCACGTCGACCTCAAGGTCGGGTGCGGCAAGCACGGTGTTGTCGCGGCTATCTGCCTGGATGTTGGAAATTTCGGTCATTGCGCGCAATCGCCTATACGGGGATACGCATGGCTGCAATAATCTTTCGGCATTGCAGCTGCGAACTGACTTGGAAAATTGAGCCCATGACGAATCCGAATGGCAGTTTCATCTGGTATGAATTGATGACCACCGATCCGGATGCGGCGGCCGCATTCTATGGTGCAGTTGTCGGCTGGAAGATCACTGAAACGCCGGACACACAGGGTGGAGTTGATTACCGCCACTTCATCCGCTCCGACGGTGGCAGCAATGGCGGAGTCTTGCGGCTCGACGAGAACATGGTGGAAGGCGGGGGGCGGCCCTGCTGGAACGGCTACCTACGAGTCGCGGATTTGGACGATGCCGTCGCGCAGATACGCGCAGATGGCGGACAAGTGCTGATGCCGAAACTGACAATCGAAGTTGGCAGCTTCGCGATGGTGACTGACCCTCAGGGCATCCCGTTCTATGTCATGACACCGATTGCGCCTTCGGGAACGGATAATCAGCCGAGCGATGCCTACGACCGCTGGACGGAGCAACGAATCTCGTGGAACGAACTCTACAGTCCCGACCTCGAAGCAGCCAAGACATTCTACACAAAACATTTCGGATTCGAATTCAACAATTCCATGCCGATGGGCGACATGGGAGACTATTGTTTCATCGATCATCACGGGCAAGATATTGGCGCATTCGTGCAAAAGCCGCCTCACCTTCCGGCGGGTTGCTGGAACCACTACATCCGTGTCCACGATATCAATGCAGCAAAGGCAGCTATTGAGGCAGGCGGTGGTCAGGTGCTGAATGGTCCATGCGAAGTGCCCGGCGGCGACTGGGTTATCAATGGCATGGATCCGCAGGGTGCCGCTTTCTCGCTAGTCGCAGCAAAGGGAAAGTGATTCCGACCGATTTCGGGCCAGCCAGTCGGCCCCGGGGGAGAAATCCATGAGCGTCGAACTCAACCACACGATCGTCTGGTGCAGCGATCAGAAGCAATCGGCGGCCTTCTTCAGCGAGATGTTGGGACTTCACCCGCCACGACGGTTCGCTCATTTCGATATCGTCGATATGGCGAACGGTGTCTCGCTCGATTTCGCCGATAAGCAAGGCCCCGTGGCCCGCCAGCACTACGCATTCCTCGTCGAAGAGGATGAATTCGATGCGATCATGGCGCGAATCGCGGAGCGAGGCCTGACATACTGGGCCGATCCAGCCAGACAGAAGGAAGCCGAAATCAACAGACACGACGGCGGAAGAGGTGTTTACTTCGAGGCCCCGGACGGCCACTTGCTCGAAGCAATTACCAGACCCTATGGCAATGAAAGTCGAGCATGACTGACGAACCCGAGAAACCGAAAACCAAGATGGTCCTCTATGGCCACCCCTTCTCCGCCTACACGTGGAAGGCGCTGATCGCGCTTTATTGCGAAGATCTGGAATTCGAATTTCGGATCGTTGATGGGGACCATCCCGAGCATGTCGAACTGGTCAAATCCGCAAGCCCGCTCGGAAAATTCCCTGTAATCGTCGACGAAGAAAACGTCATCTTCGAGACAACTTCAATCATCGAATATGTCGCACGCCACTATGGCGGGCTGGAAATGCTGATCCCCAAGGAAGAGGACGCAGCCATCGGCATGCGCATGCTCGACCGGTTGTTCGACAACTACGTCATGACCCCGATGCAGGATATCATGGGCGAATATCAGCGAGACCGTGACAATCCCGACATGACGCGCGTTAGCGAAGCGCAAGACAAGCTGGAATGGAGCTATGCCTGGCTCGATGGCTGGCTCGAATATTATCCGCCGATGGATCACGTCTCGCTTATCGAATGCGCCGCGGCACCGTCGCTGTTCTATGCCGACTGGGTCCACCCGATCGGCGATCATTTTGCCCGGCTGAAAATGTGGCGCGCACATCTGCTGCGTCTGCCCGCTGTTGCCCGCTGTATCGAGGAAGCGCGGCCCTATCGCGAACTTTTCCCGCCAGGTGCGCCCGACCGCGACTGAGGAGACAATCATGAGCAAGACTGCGCTCGCTGGATCAGAAGGCGGCTGCGAATGCGGCAACGTCCGCTATCGCCTTGAAGCCGAACCCATCACCGTCAATTGCTGCCATTGCCATGCCTGCCAGCGCCAGAGCGGTTCGGCATTCGCCATAAACGTCCTTATCGAGCCAGACAATGTCAGTCTGCTCCGCGGTAAGCCGGAAGCGGTAGAGTATGAGACCGCAAGCGGCATGGGACATGCGAATTTCCGCTGCCCAGACTGCAAGGTCTCGGTCTGGAGTGTCTACCATGCGGCAGGCGGAGGAGCCTATTTCCTCCGCGCCGGTTCTCTGGACGATCCCAGCAAGGTTTCGCCCAATGCCCATATCCACACCGCAGGCAAGCTTCCCTGGGTTACCCTTCCCGAAGGTGCAGAACAATTCGCCGGGTTCTATTCCGGCAAGGACATCCTGAGGGTTTTCGGCGAGGACGGTGCCGCACGCTGGCGCAAGGTGATGCAGCGCTAGCTCAGGCGAATGCGGCGGCTCGGCGCAGCAGCTGATAGGCATCGACCACTTGGCGTAGCCGCGTCTCATAGCCGCGATCGCCGCCATTGTGGTCAGGGTGATAGCGCCTGACGAGTTCGGAATAGCGAGACCGCAGATCCTTGCGGCTGGCGTCGATCGACAGACCCATGGCCTCGAGCGCCCGCCGCTGATCGGCAGTCACGGCCTTGCCATCCTGACGCTGCTCGGGATTGATTCCCCGCTCCGCGCCCCCCTTGATTGCCCGGGCCCGCGCTCCGATCGCATCGAGCGGGTCGGAGAAGTCAGCCCAGCGGGGCGCGCCGTCCACGCCTGCAGTCGGGCGAAATGCGCGGCTTTCGCTTTCCCAGCCGCCAATCGGCGATTGCGCGCGAAAAATCTCGTCCGAATTCATGCCATCGAAGAAATCATAGCCGGAATTGAACTGGCGGACATGATCGAGGCAGAACCAGACATACTCGCCCGGCCCATCGAAACCTGCAGCCCTTGGGCCCGGCGCACGGAATTCGCCAAGCTCAGGGCAATCGCGCCATTGGCATGGCCTGTCCATCGATTCATGGCGTCCATGTAACCTGTCGCGTCTCACCGGATTCAACATGGCGCTTGATCGTCCCGATGGAAAGCCCGAGAGGAGGGCATGACCGGATCGATCGAACAGGAAATGCGCAAGCTGCTGGAACAGGCCTTCGCTCCCAGCCGCCTCGAACTCACCAATGACAGCGCCAGTCACCACGGCCATTCCGGCGATGACGGCAGCGGCGAATCGCACTTCACGGTCGAGATCGAGAGTGCCGCCTTTGCGAGAATCTCAAGGCTTCAGCGCCAGCGTATGGTCAATCAGGCATTGGGCGATATTCCCGGAAATCGGGTCCATGCCCTCGCCATACGCGCGAGAGCGCCGGGGGAATGACGCAATCGCCTGCCCGCCGAATCCGCCGGGCGGCGCGAGTAGTCCTGTTAGGCCCGGGAGCACATGTCCTGCTGTTTCGTTACACCGCAGACGGGTTCGATCCCTTCTGGATTTTGCCGGGCGGCGAATGCGATCCCGAGGAGGAGTTTGCCCAGGCAGCGGCGCGCGAACTGCATGAGGAGACAGGGATCAGAGCAAAGCCCGCGCCGCTCGACCATGTCGTGGAAGCCGAATATGACTATCTCGGCGAGCCGGTGAAGTCGCTCGAACATTTCTTCCATCACCGCACGGCAAGCAGCGAGATCGACACAAGTGGCCACACCGCCCTCGAACGAAGAGTGATGCGCACCCATCGCTGGTTTGCTGCAGGGGAGCTGGCTGGCTGGGACGAAACGATCTACCCGCTCAACCTGCCCTTGCTACTGGCGCGAATTGCCGAAAGGAACTGAGCCTTGGCCGACGACATGACCCGCGTCACCTTGCCCACCTGCATCGAATTGGATGTACTGGACTGCGGCCCTCGCGATGCCCCGGCATTGGTTTTCCTCCACGGCTTTCCCGAAAGCCACCGGACATGGCGGCACCAAACCGCGCATTTCTCGGACCGGTTTCGCTGCATCGCGCCAGACCAGCGAGGTTATCGCGGATCGTCCAAGCCGCAGGACGTCGCCAGCTACACCATCGACAGGCTGGTCGCCGATATCTTTCAAATGGCCGATGCGCTGGAAGTCGAGCGTTTCACCATTGTCGGGCACGACTGGGGCGGCGCGATCGCCTGGGGCATCGCATTGATGGGCCAGCGGTCCCGCGTCACCGGAGCGATCATCTGCAACGCGCCCCACCCCGCGATCTTCCAGAAGCTGCAATGGACCGATCCGGCGCAACGCGGATCAAGCCAATATTTCACCGTGTTTCGCGACACATCTCACGACGACGCGGTCCGCGACAAAGGCTTGACCGGCATGTTGAGCGAGGCATTCCCGGTTGAGGGCCTGTTCAGGGGCATGGAATCCCAGGAGCAGGCGCGGTTGCTCGAGGAATGGTGCGATCCCGAAGCTGCATTCGGCATGCTAAACTGGTATCGGGCGAGCACCGTCGAGGTCCCGGCGATGGATGCGCCATTTGGCCTCACAGAGGGCCGCACCCTGCCGGACTTGCCGCGTCTGACCATCCCGACGCTGGTGATCTGGGCCCTGGACGACCTCGCCCTGCCCAATTCCAATCTCGACGATCTGCCGGAGAGTATCGATGACCTCACCATCACGCGCGTGCCCGATTGCGGCCATTTCGCGCCGTGGCAGGCACCGGACAAGGTCAACGCGGCAATGGAAGAGTTTCTGGGGCGCTAGTTTCCCGTCCACTCCACCCACGCCCCATGAGCATGGGCTTCACCGAGCAAAATTTCCTCTCCCCCGCCGGGCCAATAGCGACAGCGCAATTCGTGGCGGAAGGTCTCGCGATTGGTCTCCACTGTGACCCAGGCCAGCGGCCTGTCCGAATCGGCCTTTGCTCCAGCTGCGGCCATCGCCGCCTCGATTCGTTTCCGCCCCGCTTCCGGCAGATATTGCCAGACGATTGAGTGAAACAGCGCGCGCGTCACACCTGTCTCCTGCGACGCGGCAAGACGGACCTCAACCCAGTCGGCAGCGTCAGCCTTGGTCACCAGCGGCGGTCGGTCCCTGGCAAAGGCAATGGCCGCATCGATGCGCTGCATGCGCACTGGCACATCCGGCCAGACATAGCTTTTTAGCCGCAGCGCCGCCTCGGTATCAGCAAGGTCGATTGGAGCGACATCACAGCCTTGTATCGCGACGATCTCAACTGGCTCCTGAGGCGGAGGCGAGCCGCGCCATTCCGGCCTGATCAACAACGGCGAGTTGACTTGGC
>JAQWKP010000301.1 GCA_029247785.1 Novosphingobium sp. | reverse complement strand
CTCACCGGTCACCAGACCATCAAACGCAAAGTTCCCGACTCCCAGCAGCGCAGCGGTGGTGCCATCATAATCGCGGCTGACCGTACCAATCAACGAAGCAAGCAGCGGGCGCGGCAAGATCGATGCCGACACCGGGGCGGTCGGATTGAACTTATAGCCAAACACCGGCTTTCCTGCGGTATCGGTGAAGCTGGCAGTAATGCCGGAAATGCTGGCTTGTGTGGCCGAAACACCGGCCACATCAGCAAGGATCGAGGCAATCCCGACATTACCCGCGACGTCACCGTTCACGAGCCCGCCAAAGTTCAAGCTGATCTGTTCGGCGGAAAAGGTCCGTGTCCCATCATAGAGCTTGCTCAGAGAGCCAGCTGTCTGCGGCGTCAGGACTGGCGCAAGGCTGTACCCCAATCCGTTGGCACCAAGCGGTCGATCAGGGGGGGGGGCCTCTCCCCGCACCATCGCCTCGCTAATCCCATAGATCCGCCAATCGTGCGCAAGTGCACCGGTTACATCGGGGGTGCTTCCGGTAAACGGATTGGGGTTCCCGCTCCAGACGACCCATTCCCCCGAAGTGAGCACTTCAGCGCTAGGAGAAAAATTGGTGAAGCCTGTGAATCCAGATAGTTGAATTACGTTTGTCGCTGCCAGTCTGGCGTCGAGACCCAGAGCGATGCGGCCCTGTGCCGTGCCGAAGATGCCATTGAACCGCTTGCTCGTCCCAATCTCTCCGGCAAAGGTGAGATCGCCGCCCGCTTTGACATCGAAATCGCCGATTCCGTCGCTGAAACTATTGATCGTTCCTGCGATCTTGCCTGAGCCAGCAAATGCTATCTCGGCTGATTTCTGGACAACGATTGGATTGGAAAGAGTGATCGGAGAAAGGTCGGTAAACTCCAGTGAACCGGCGTCAAAAATGATGGTCCCTGTTCCGATGCTGGCCACTCCCGGAGTAAGAAGCCTGCCTTCTGCGATCCTGAGTTCGCCCAGACCCGAATTGGCACCTATCAGGGTCAAGTTGCCTGAACCGAATTTTGACAGCGAGGTCGCCGTGACGGGGCTGGACACGAGGCCCGTGTTGAACACATCAATGTTTATTTCGTTCGCGCTGATGGCTTGAATATCGAGATTATTCGATCTGAGTTCAGCGAAAGTGAGCAAAGCGTCACCGATGGTGCCAGTAACTGTTAGAGTGTCCTGAGCATTCAGGATTAACTGCGAGCCGGCACTCTCTGGGGCGGTCAGGATGTCACCGCGGACTAGGATATCGCCGAGCGAACGAAGTTCGGTCAGCCCAGACAGCAGCACATCACCGGTAATATCAATCAGGCTTGCGTCGAGGGTATTGCCGAGCCTGATTGTTCCTCCGATACCGTCCGCATTAGCATCAGCGGCAAGTCCAACATGAACGGGGCCCGAAAAAATCTGATCGCCTTCGATGCGGATATTCTTGTCAGCAGTGACAATGATTTGGCGCGCAAGCCCGGTTAGCGGAAAACTCAACGATAACGGCGTTGCAATTTTGACGTTGCCGATGACAGAATTAGCAGTGTTGGCATTGGTAAAATCTTTTGCATTTATTGAGACATTGGTGCCGCTATTCAGAATATTCTGGATACTATCACCAGAGATCTGCGATATGGGGTCCGGTTGGCGGAAAGCTGAAGATGTTTGTGATATGTCTGAAATAACGTTTGTTGTTTCATCAGGAGGTTCGCGATAAAAGATTTGAGATGTATCTGTGATAGTTCTTCCTGTAAGGCCGGATGTGACAGCATGGCGAACAATGCTGACTGGCCCATGGTTTATTAGAATTTCACCACTCTCCCGGATCCTTATCTCGAATGTGTTCAGCTCGCTCGTGTCAAATTCTGGGACAGCCGACCACTGAACGACAAATTCGCGTTCGCCGTTCGGCAGCGTTATGGTTGACGACAGCGGGTTGGCGATATTTCGGGGGTTAAGATCTGTCCAAAGGCCAAAGATCGACGGCGGAGCGAGAAGCCCGTCGAGCGGCTCTCCGTTGCAGCAAAGGTCATTGCCATCGAGGCTCCCAAACGAGAGAAAACCATTGGAGGACACCTCAACGCTGTCAAATGTTTCCCCGAAATAGAGGAAGCTGAAGCCAAGTGGTATGCGTTGGGAAACCTGATCATCCCCAAGCGCAAGGCTTTGCAATGTAGCAGGGTCGTAAAGGGGTAGACTTGCAGAAGACTGCCAGGTTAGCACATCGGGCGCTGCGGGCGTAAGCTGCTTAACCACATCAATCGATGCTGCGGTCAGTTCAACCTTTCCAGCTGCTGCCAGCGGGGCCCCGCCAGCCGCTTGCAGGTCTGCCCCATCGATGTCGAGATAGAAGCCTCCAAGCGCGATCTCGCCGCCTGCTCCCTGAGCACCTGCACCATTGGCACTCAACTGGCCTGCAACCTTGGCCGCCAAGCCCAAACTATCGTTGGCATCCACTAAAATGAAGCCGCCGTCGCCAAGTTCGGTTGCGTTGGCTGAAAGTATGCTGCCTTGCTTGATCGCGACACTTGCAAGCGAGCCATTAACCAAACGTTCACGCTGCAGAAATGGCAATTGGCTGCCAGTTGAAGCCGAACCGCCAAACGAGAAAGTGTCATAATTTATTTCTGTCTGCGCGGCTGGCTTTGCAGCGATCGAGATTTTGCCTCCGCCAGCAGCGCCATCAGCAATCAAACTAGCCTGAGAGTCGACCGTAACAAGCGCACCGCGCAACGTAATATCGCCGCCGACCTCGCCCGTTTGGGCCCCTTCGACTGAAACTGTGCCATTGACGAAAAGCGCACCATTTTCGCCCGCATCCAGTACGACACTGCCGGTCGACGTCTGAACACTTTTCGCCTCTATAATCCCATCTACATTGATGACCCCGCTAATGGCACCGAGGACCGATGCCATGCTGAGTGCCACCAGACCGCCGTTGTCTATGATCGCACCTGTATTGGTAGCGGCGGGAATGGAGGAGTTATTGCTCAAATCGTAGGAAATTAGGCGACCTTGATCGAACGAAACGCTCAGATTACCGACCGACGCCAGCAAAACCGTCCCACGGTCTGCCGCTATTTGCCCGCTGTTTTTAACCGTAGAGGCATTCAGGATCGTGTAGCCCAGGCTGCTGGTGATGGCGCCCTGATTGATGATGGAGGCTGACGATCCAGTACTTCCGATCACAAGCTGCGTGGTCGCATCCATGAAATCGGTTTGCGAAATATTCCCGGTCGAGGCTAAAAAGCCCGGCGTGGTCACCCGTCCGGTAGGCGATATGAAGACCCCGTTCGGGTTGAGTATCCAAACCTGGCCGTTCGCTTCAATCAGGCCACCAACGACAGAACTGCTACCGCCAGTGACACGATTCAGCGTGATCGCGTTCGCATCCGGCTGATTGAAGCGCAGCGTATGGTTGTGCGGAACATTCAAAGTGGACCAGTCAAGAAACGCCCTGTCCGAGCTTTGCGTTACGGTGCGAACCGTGCCGGTTGCATCAGTGCTTAAGGTTGCGCTCCCTGCAACGATGATCGGTGCTTGGTCAGGCACTGTCGGTTGTACAGCACTTTGAGCCGTCACAACAGAGCTGTAGCTGGCCGATGCCAATAGGATGAGACGCAAAAGTTTCATCGACGTTCTTTCAGATGCGGAAGCAGATGAAGGGTCAGACACATCAGAAAACAGATACAAGGCTGATGTTTACCCTTGCAGGACGGCTTTCCCCGCCAGCGAGTGTCCGCCCCTCAGACGCAAATTGCAGATCGAGAAATAGCCGGTCGACAAGGACAGCCTTAAGTCCGATTCCGTAGGATACGATGCTCTGCTTCTCCGCTGGAACATCGTCAGCGGCGAGCAGTTTGGCCCGTGCCGCATCGGCGAAGCCATACACCTGTACATTGCTGATCACGCCCTGCGCTTGGGCTGCAGGCAAATCGAAACGCAGCTCTCCGAGCAAGCCTAGGCCGTGATCTCCTGTCAGGGCAGAGGGGGCATAACCGCGTCCCAGAAGCTGGCCGCCAAACGCCACCTGTTCGCCTGCAAGCAGCCGATCATCGGTCCACTGTCCAACCACGCGCGTCAAAAAAGATACAGTAGTATATGCAGTAGTATAGAGCGGAAACACGTGATCGAGTTGCCAGCTAACCTTGCTGAAATTGGGATCGAACCCCGACACGGAGGGGTTGGGTGTGGCTTCATCCAAGGCTCCGAATACCGGTAAGCCAGCAGTCATCAATAACTGCGCCGTAGTTTGACCTAGCGAG
>JAQWKP010000273.1 GCA_029247785.1 Novosphingobium sp. | reverse complement strand
CCGCACAGCTGGCGAATGCGCTGCCAGCCGGGCCGCTTCATGAGCCTGCCGCCCCTGCGCGAAGTGATCGCGCGCCATGGCCTCTCAGCCAGCAAGGCGCTTGGCCAGAATTTCTTGCTCGATGAGCAATTGCTTGACCGTATCGCCGCGATCCCGGGCCAGCTGGCGGGACAAGCCGTACTTGAAATCGGGCCGGGTCCCGGCGGGTTGACCCGCGCCCTGCTGCGAGCCGGCGCACTGGTCACCGCTGTCGAGATGGACCGACGCTGCCTGCCAGCGCTGGCCGAACTCGGCGAGGTTTTTCCCGGCAGGCTGCGGATCATCCAAGGCGATGCGCTCAAAATCGACCCCGCAACGCTGTTCGACGGGCCTTATGCGATCGTCGCCAACCTGCCCTATAATGTTGGCACCGCGCTGTTCACCCAATGGATGTCCGGCGAGAAATGGCCCCCGCGCTGGACATCGCTCACTCTGATGTTCCAGCATGAAGTAGCGCAACGCATCGCCGCCGCACCTGGAACGTCCGCCTATGGCCGCCTGGCGGTGCTGGCGCAGTGGCGTTCGGCCTCAAAGCTGGCAATGAAGGTCCATCGCAGTGCCTTCACCCCTCCCCCCAAGGTGATGTCTGCAATTGTCCATGTGGTGCCGGGCGACATGCCTGCAGGTGTCTCGGCGGAGATGCTCGAAAAGCTAACAGCAGCGGCATTCGGCCAGCGTCGCAAGATGCTGCGCCAAAGCCTCAAGAGCCTGCCCGGAGCGGTCCAGTCGCTGTCGGCCCTCGGGATCGATGCGCAGCGCCGCGCAGAAACCCTGACGATCGCCGAATTTGTCGCGATTGCGCGCAAATTGTCGAGAAGCTAGCCCGATTCCTTGCCGGACATCGCCACCTTGGCATCCTGAAGCGAGCCCAGACCGCTACCGGCATAATCCGCGAGGAAATAGGCTCCAACACCCAATATCGCGACCATGATGGCAAATTGAACGAGTTGTCCAAGGTTTCGAGAGTTTTCAGTCAGCGCCTCGAATATTGAGCCGCTGCGCTTTCTTGCAGATTGCGCGTGCATGAGCGCAACCGAGCCGCTGTCACCAGCAATCAATGCGGCAACACTGATCCGCTCACGCAAAACAATTCCGAAGCGCCGTTGGCTGGCCCATTTGACCTGGCCGACCAGCATCTGTCTGCCGACCATCAGCTCGACGAATTCGCCCCTGGTCGGCGGTCTGGCAGTGGTCGCCAGAATTCCCCTTGTCGAAACATCCAGCACACAGGCTTCACGCTCTGCCCCGCCATCGCGAAGGCAAGCCTTGATCAGCGCCTTGGTGCGCAGTTCAACCCGTGGTTTGCCTTCCGACAACGTCTGGCTCCCCCCAATTCCAAGAGGTCAGGCCTATCGGAAGAACCTTATACCAGCGTTAAACTCCCACGCCGGCCAGGTGATCCTCAGCTGGCTGCCACCTCCTTCTTCCTGAGACGCCAGGCGTGGAGCAACGGCTCGGTATAGCCGTTGGGCTGTTCGATTCCCTTGAAGACGAGATCGCACGCAGCCTCGAAAGCAAGACTTGTGTCCCAATTTCCGGCCATCGGCTCATAGAGCGGATCGCCTGCATTCTGCGCATCGACCTTGGCGGCCATGCGGTGCAGCGACGCCATTACCTGGTCCTTGGTGCACACACCGTGCAACAGCCAGTTGGTCATGTGCTGCGAGGAAATGCGCAGGGTGGCGCGATCTTCCATCAGGCCGATATCGTTGATGTCAGGCACCTTGGAACAGCCGACACCCTGATCGATCCAGCGCACGACATAGCCAAGCAGGCCCTGCGCGTTATTGTCGAGCTCTTCGCGCACTTCCTCTTCGGACCAATTGGTGCCATCGGACAGCGGGACGCTCAACAGCACGTCGAGGCCCGGAATTGCCTCGCCTGCAAGAGACTTCTGCACATCGAACACGTCAATATCGTGATAGTGCATCGCATGTAACGTCGCAGCAGTGGGAGACGGGACCCAGGCGGTGTTGGCTCCAGCCTTGGGGTGGCCGGTCTTCTCCGCCATCATCGCCCCCATCCGATCAGGCGCGGCCCACATGCCCTTACCGATCTGCGCGCGACCCGACAGGCCGTGCTTGAGACCGATCGCGACATTGCGCTTCTCGTAGGACTGGATCCAGTCGGTGCCTTTCATCGCGCCTTTGCGGATCATCGGCCCGGCCTGCATCGAGGTGTGCATCTCGTCGCCCGTACGATCGAGGAAGCCGGTGTTGATGAAAACAATCCGATCCTTCACCGCCTCGATACAGGCGGCAAGATTGGCGCTGGTGCGACGCTCTTCGTCCATCACCCCGACCTTGACGGTATGGCGCGGCAGGCCGAGCAGGTCTTCCACCGCATCGAACAGATCGTTGGTGAAAGCGCATTCCTCCGGCCCGTGCATCTTCGGCTTGACGATATAGATGCCGCCGGTCCGTGAATTGCGGTAGCGCCCCAGGCCTTTGACGTCCTGCGCGCTGGCCGCCGATGTGATCACCGCGTCCATAATTCCCTCTGGGATCTCGCTACCATCTTCGAGCAAGATCGCAGGATTAGTCATCAAGTGACCGACATTACGGACAAACAGCGTGCTACGGCCAGGCAGGGTCAGCGCGGACCCATCGAGCGCGGTCCACTCCCGGTCGCCTTCAAGCTGTCGAGTCATCATCTTCCCGGACTTCTCGAAACTGTCTTCAAGGTCGCCACGGATCACGCCGAGCCAATTACGATAGGCGAGCTGCTTGTCTTCGGCATCGACCGCCGCAATCGAATCTTCAAGATCAACGATCGTGGTCAGCGCCGCTTCCAAAACGATATCGGCAATCCCGGCCTTGTCGGAAGCGCCGACCGGGTGCGAGCGATCGAGCACCAGGTCGATATGCAGACCATTATGGCGCAACAGCAGACCGCCCGGCTTGCGGCCGACCAGCTGCGAGCTATCCGCGAGCGGCGGATCACCGTCGCCCTGATCGACACCGGCCCAATCGGCCCAGCTCATGCCCGCGAGCGGCACTGCGCGGTCAAGGAAACGGCGCGCCTCGGCGATTACAGCCGCACCGCGATCTTCGTCATAGCCGCCGGGGCGCGCTGGAGGCGCATCAAGCGTGTCAGTGCCATAATAAGCGTCGTAGAGGCTGCCCCAGCGCGCATTGGCTGCGTTCAGCAGGAACCTTGCATTGAGCACCGGCACGACCAGCTGCGGACCAGCCATGGTGGCAATCTCGGCATCCACATTCTGCGTTCCGACCGTGAAATCGCCCGGTTCGGGCACCAGATAGCCAATCTCGTGCAGGAATGCCTGATATTCGGCCTGATCGAGAGCCTTGCCGGCCTGCGCCTTGTGCCAATCGTCGATCCGGGCCTGGAGGTCATCGCGCTTTTCAAGCAGCGCGCGGTTACGCGGCGCGAACTCGCCCAGCAGTGCCGCAAAGCCCTGCCAGAACGGGCCCGGCTCATGCCCGATCGGCGCCAGCACCTCGCTTTCAAGAAACTGCGCCAGTTGCGTGTCGACCTTCAGTCCGGAGCGATCAACCCTGTCTGTCATTCATACCTCGTAGGAAATGCGACGCACGCTTCAGGAGCGCGTCGGCGGTGGATGATGGAAAGGCCCCTGGTAGGAACGCGAGCCCTATGGCTCAAGCGGTGCGACAAGGCAACCGCCGCACAATATGGTTAACAGGCTACCAACGCGTGTCGATCCGCTTTACACTCGCCCCGTCATTAACCACTGGATCACGCCCTGTTCCGCAAGTGGCACGATCGTTGCGTAGGCAAGTGTTAACGGGAATGTTGGGAATGTTTGGGAAAATCGGCCGCCTTTTTGTGATCAAGACGCGTTTCGAAGCGTTTCTCATCATCTATGCCCTGGCTCTCGGCGCGATGAGCCGTGGCAGCAGCTATCTGTCGCAGTACCCCGGATGGGGCGGCAAACTGCTGTTCATAGCCTGCGCGGGCGCTGTTTTCATGGCCGGCGCGAAGATCCTCGACTGCCTGAAATTTGAGCGCGACAAATACGAGGCCGAGGCGCTGACCACCGCTGACGACTTCCGCTGAATTTCGACTAATTGAAGGAAAGTGGGGGTTTCTGTTGCTAGCTACCCCCGGAGCCCCGGAATCCGCTTCTGTTGCCCGGTGGGTCCAACCGCGCTTTAGCTTTGTAGATTCGGGCCGTTAGGCCGTAAAACTACGCAGCGAGAGCGAGTGCTTCATTATCATTGGCACTTGTGTGTTTTGAGCCTTTAACGGGGTTTCTCAACCCGGGCGAAAACAGTGCCTTTCAACACACGTCGATCCTGGTTCGGCCCCGTCAGGACCCGCGCTTTCGCGTGGGTTTTGGTGGAGCCGCCGGGTACTGCCCCCGGGTCCGCTGTGCCTAGTGCACACCGCAATTTATCGCCATATCCGGTCGAAACCGGCCCACCCTATATAGCGACGCACGGATTAATGTGAAGTGACCACGATCCTGCGGCCCCATCCTATTTCTTCAGCGCATCGCGGATCTCCGTGAGCAGATCGACTTCACTCGGACCGGATTCCTCTGCCTCTTCGGCGCTTTTGACCACCTTGTTGGCATAGCGCACCAGCATGAAGATCACGAAGGCCAGGATCAGGAAGTTGATGACGGTGGTGAGGAAATTGCCCCACGCGAGTACATTCGCACCCGAAGCGCGTGCAGCCTCAAGCGACGTTCCGACTGCAACGTCTCCGCTAAGGACAGTGTATAGATTGGCGAAATCTACATCGCCAAATACGACACCGACCAGCGGCATAATCATGTCATCTGTCAGCGAACCAACTATTGTCCCGAAAGCCGCGCCGATGATAACCGCGACCGCCAGGTCCATCACATTGCCTTTGGCGATGAACGCCTTGAATTCCGATAACATTCAATCACTCCTGCGTATCAGTAGCCGCTGACTCGAAGCATGGTGCAGAACAAGGCTGTTGAAAAGCCCCACCGGCAATTCCTTGCACATACGCGGCCGGTCGCTACATTCCAAATATCCATCTTCCCGCGTTCCGAAGGATATAAGCATGACCGCCAAGCCCCGCCTGCACATAGGCCGTTTCCTGTTGCTAGCTTTTGCCTCGCTCACGCTTTCCGCCTGCGGTATCAATTCTGTTCCGACAGCACAGGAGAACGCCAAGGCGAAATGGGCCGACGTTCAGGCCGCTTTTCAGGAGCGCGCCAATCTCGTCCCCAACCTCGCCAACGTCGCAAGGGGCGCGGCCGAGCAGGAAAAGGCGATATTGACCGGCGTGATCGAAGCGCGCGCCAAAGCGACCAGCATCCAGATCAGCGCGGACGACCTCACCGATCCGGCAAAAATGGCGCAGTTCCAGCAGGCCCAGCAACAGCTTGGCGCCGGGCTTGGCAGGCTGCTCGCCAATTTCGAGCGCTATCCCGATCTCAAGAGTATCGCCAATTACCAGATGCTGCAGAGCCAGCTCGAAGGGCAGGAAAATCGTATCCGCATCACCCTGCGTGACTATAACGAGGCCGTGCGCGACTATAATACGCGGGTCAGGACCTTCCCCGAGATGATCGGCGCGATGATCCGCGGGGCCGTGCCGATGGTGCCCTACCAGGCCGTATCGGCGGGTGCCGAGGTGGCACCAACCCTCGACATGGGCCCAGCCGTAGCACCGCCTGCTGCGGCACCAGCGGCAAATGATAACACCGCTGCGGCACCCGAATCTGCTGCAAACTGAATTAGCGGATGCGATTTCTCACGCTCTTCCTAGCCGGGCTGGCGGCGCTGGCTGCAGCGCCAGTGCTTGCACAGGAATTTCCTGAGCTCACCGGCCAGGTCACCGATGCAGCCTCGATTATTCCCGAGGATGTCGAGGCGCGGTTGACCGAGAAACTCGCGGCGCTCGAGCAGCAATCGCAGCGCCAGCTGGTTGTTGCTACGATACCCGACCTGCAGGGCTATGAGATATCCGATTATGGCTATCGCCTCGGCCGGGAATGGGGGATCGGAGACAAGGAACGCAATGATGGTGCCCTGCTTATCGTTGCCCCCAACGAGCGCAAGGTCCGCATTGAGGTCGCCTACGGGCTGGAACCGGTGCTGACCGATGGCCTGTCCTGGCAAATCGTCAACAACGAAATCCTTCCACGCTTCAAAGAAGGCAACATGCCTGGCGGCATTGAGGCCGGGGTCGACGCGATCGTGACGCAATTGACGCTTCCCGAAGAGGAAGCGATGCGCCTTGCGGCCAAGGCCGAAGAGGCGCCGGAAGCCGATTGGTTCGTACGAATTTTCTTCTTTGTATTCTTTATGATTTTCTTCGGAATGCCGATCCTTGCGGCGATGGGAATCATCAAGTCTGCCAAACATGGCCGAAGTCGAGGCCGATCGACCGTCTGGTCGACCGGTGGATGGTCAAGCGGTGGCAGCAGCAGCTGGGGCGGAGGAGGCTTTTCTGGTGGCGGGTTTTCAGGCGGCGGTGGCAGCTTTGGCGGCGGCGGCTCGAGCGGCAGCTGGTAGGAGGCGGCAATGGCAGAACCCACTTACCTGACCGCAGAGGATCACACCCGCGTCAGCTCCGCCGTTTCACTGGCCGAGGAGCAATCCGCCGGCGAAATCGTTACAATCCTGGCCGAACGGTCGGACGGCTATACCGATGTCGCGCTGGCCTGGGCCGGATTTGCAACATTGGCCGCCTTGGTTGCCCTGACGTTTGGACCAGATTTCTATCTCAGGCTCTACGATCAGCTTACCGGCGGCTGGACTCAGGAATGGACACCGCAGAATGTGTTCCTGGTCGCGGCCATCGTAGCGACGCTCAAATTCGCCGGCGTAGTCCTAATCCAGCTGTGGCAGCCTCTGAAATTCTTCCTGATACCGCCGCCGATCAAGACAACTCGCGTCCACGACCGCGCCATTCGCGCATTCAAGATCGGTGCCGAACGCCGCACCCATGGCCGGACCGGTATCCTCATCTATCTCTCGATGCGCGAACATCGGGCCGAAATCGTCGCCGATCAGGCAATCGCAGAAAAGGTCGAACCCGGGGTCTGGGGCGATGCCATGGATGCGATGCTTGCCGAATTGAAGCAGGGCCGCACCGCCGACGGGATGATCGCCGCTGTCGCGAAGGTCGGTGAGATACTCTCCGAACACTTTCCGCGCGATGCCGATGACGTCAATGAACTGCCAGACAGGCTGATCGAAGTATGACCCGACCAGCTCTGGGCGAGCGGGACGATAGTGACGCGCCGGACGAGATCGTCTGGCAGGGCAAATTTGTCACTGCGCGCAAGAAAGGCCGCTGGGAATATGTCAGCCGCTCGCGGGGAATCCGGGCTGCAGTAATTCTCGCCGTCGACCAGCAGGACCATGTCATACTAGTTGAGCAATACCGGGTTCCGCTGGGCAAGATCTGCATCGAACTGCCCGCCGGGTTGATCGGTGACGAGGAGGGCAAGCAAGACGAGGACGCAGCCGAGGCAGCCGCTCGCGAGTTGGAGGAAGAGACAGGCTACCGCGCCGCGCGCATGGAATTGATCGGCGAATTCTTTTCATCGCCCGGCATGGTCAGCGAGAGTTTCACATTGCTCAAAGCTCATGGCCTGACGAAGATCGGCGAAGGCGGCGGCACCGCGAGCGAGGACATTACGGTCCACCGAGTGCCGCTATCCGGCATTGCCGAAGCCATCGCGGGTTGGCGCGCGCAGGATTACGCGATCGATGTTCGAATGCTGATGCTGCTCGGACCGGGCCTGCTTGGCTGACCCAGAGCGGCATAATGCAAACCCGGCCCGCAATATGCCGCAAGAAAGCGCGATACAGCAGCGAAGCCGAAGCGCTTGGCGTCGCCGAGCGAGCGCCCTTCATCCTTCGCCCCTATCGCTGCGGGCTCTGCCGAGGATTTCACCTGACCAGCCGCACCAAGGGTATGCGCGTCCCCGACTTCGAACGGAAACGCAGGCGCAACAACGCCTGAATCCTCACAAGCAGCCTCACAGTGTCGTGAAGATCGCTCCGAAATCCTTGCCGCCGTTGCCGGCTTCGTTGAAAGCCCGGTAGAGTTCCGCTGCATGCGCGCCGAGCGGGACATTGGCCCCTGATTGGTCGGCGGCGGCCATGGCGATGCCCAAGTCCTTGACCATCAGCGCGGCGGCAAATCCGCCCTGGTAATCATTGTCCGCCGGGCTAGTCGCGCCAATACCGGGAGCCGGCGTGTAGTCATTCAACGACCAGTTGTAGCCGGTGGCCTTGGAGCTGATCTCGTAGAATTTCTCCATGTCGAGACCGTTCTTGTCAGCAAGCTTGAGCGCCTCGCAGGTTCCGATCATGTGGATCGCGAGCAGCATGTTGTTGCACATCTTGGCGACCTGCCCCGCGCCGATCGCACCGGCATGGATAACCGCCTTGGCCATCGGCTCCAGCGCCTCATTCGCTCGCGAAAAGGCCTCCTCGCTTCCGCCGACCATGAAGGTCAGCGTGCCACCATTGGCCGCAGCAATACCGCCCGAAACCGGCGCATCGACCATTGCGTAGCCCGATTCACCAGCCAGTCCGGCCACTTCGCGCGCATCGGCTACGTCGATGGTCGAGCAATCGATCAGCAGCGCCGACGTGGGTGCCTTGCCGATGACATCAGCGGTGTAGACGTTTTTGACGATGGCACCATTGGGCAGCATCGAGACCACCACATCGACACCATCGACCGCCTCGCCGACCGCAGAAAAGGTCGCGCAGCCATTTTCGGCAGCACGAGCCAGCGCGTCTTCGGCAAGGTCAAAAGCGTGGACCTCATGGCCCGCTTTGACGAGATTGGCAGCCATCCCGCCGCCCATGTTGCCGAGACCGATGAATGCGATTTTCATGGCGTCACCTGTTCTTCCAGTTGGCCGCGCGCTTTTCGACGAAGGCGTTCATCCCCTCGACCTTGTCCTCGCTCGCGGCGACGATCTGCCACATGCGGCGCTCAAACAGCAGGCCCTGTTCCAGCGTTGTCTCAAAAGCGGCGTCGACCATTTCCTTGTTCACCAGTGCAGCAACGCGCGGCATTCCAGCGATCTCGGCAGCCACTTCAAGCGCTTTCTCAAGCAGCTCCTCATGCGGGAAGATGCGGGCGACGAGGCCCATCTTCTCGGCTTCCGCCGCGTCCATGTTGCGGCCCGTCAGACAGAGGTCCATTGCCTTAGCCTTGCCAATCGCACGGGTCAGGCGCTGGGTTCCACCCATACCAGGCGCAACGCCGAGCTTGATTTCGGGCTGGCCGAACTTGGCCTTGTCGGACGCAATGATCATATCGGCCATCATCGCCAGCTCGCAGCCCCCGCCCAGCGCAAAGCCGTTGACCGCCGCGATCCACGGCTTGCGGTTCTTGTAGCCGATTTCGGTCTGCCAGCCATCGAAGAAGCCCAGCTTGTAGATTTCGGTCGCATCAAGATCGGCCATTTCCGAGATGTCGGCACCGGCCGCAAAGGCCTTGTCACCCGAACCAGTCAGCAGCGCACAGCCCTGGCTTTCGTCAGCCTCATAGGCGGCAAAGGCCTCGGTCAGTTCCTTGAGAACCGTGCTGTTGAGCGCATTGAGCGCCTGAGGCCGATTGAGCGTGATCACGGTGACCGCGCCCTTTTGCTCGACCAGGATTGTTTCAAAATCTGCCATGGGTCTACTCCGTCATTCCGGCGAATACCGGAAGCCAGTTCCGGCGTTGATAGGGATCCCAGCCTGCGCCGGGATGACGATCAGCTAAATTCAAGCGGCTGCCACTCTTCGCCTTCCGGCAAAGGCGCGAAAATCGATTCGATCAGCTCGTCCGACACACCTTCAGGCGTCGGCGGCGTCCAAGTCGGCGACTGATCCTTGTCGACGATCACCGCGCGCACGCCCTCCGCAAAATCAGGCAGCAGCAACGTGCGTGCGCCGATACGGTATTCCATCGCCATGTTGTCGGCAAAATCACTGAGCTTGCGGCTTTCAGCAAGCTGGCGCAGCGCGACCTTGCAGGCCTGCGGGCTCTTCGAGCGCAGGGTCTTCAATTCCTTGGCTGCCCATTCGCCATCGTCCGCTTCCAGCGAAGCGATGATGTCTTCCAGCCTGTCGGAGGCAAAATGCTTCTCGATCAGATCAACATTTCCGGCAATCCGCGCCTCGGGCGCTTCAATCGACAAATCTGAAAGCACTTTCTCGATATCCTCGCCCGCAGCGATCCTGCCCTTGGCATTTGCGAGGCTATCGGCAGGAAGGTAATGGCTGCAAAGCCCTGCCCACAGGCACTCGGCGCCATTGAGCCGGGCCCCAGTCAGGGCCAGAAACTCACCGATCCGGCCCGGAAGCCGCGCGAGATACCAGCCACCGCCGACATCTGGAAACAGGCCGATCCCGGTTTCGGGCATAGCATAGCGGGTATTCTCGGTCGCGACGCGGAACTCCGCGGGCTGCGAAATGCCAACTCCGCCGCCCATGGTGATGCCATCCATGAAAGCAACCATCGGCTTGGGATAGGTAAACATCATGTGGTTGAGCTGGTATTCCTCGAAGAAGAATTTCAGGCCCGACACGCCGTTGTCTGTCAGAGCGGACTGACGCAGCAAAGCGACGTCGCCGCCGGCACAAAAGCCGCGCCCTTCGCTGTGGTCGATGATGACCACCTTGACTTGCGAATCCTCACGCCATGCAAGCAGGGCCTCGGTCATACCGTGGTCCATCGCGGGAGTTAGCGCATGGATTGCCTTGGGGCGGTTGAGCGTGAGGAAACCAGCTGCGCCTTCGCGGCGGGTAATGAGCTCGTCAGTCATGGCCTCAGCAGGTCCCTGCCTATGATCATCTGCATGATCTCGTTGGTTCCTTCCAGGATGCGGTGGACACGCAGATCGCGCCAGAAACGTTCGATCGGGTAATCCCTCAAATAGCCATAGCCGCCGAACATCTGCAGCGCCTTGTCGACAATCTCGCTGCCACTGTCGCTGGCGAGTTTCTTGGCCATGGCAGCAAAGCGCGTCTTGTCGGGCGCGCCCGCAGTAACCTTCGTGGCGGCAAGATAAAGCAGCGCCCGGGCCGCTTCGAGGTCGGTCGCCATGTCGGCAAGCGTGAACTGAGTGTTCTGGAATTCAGCAATGGGCTGACCAAACTGGCTGCGGTCTTTGACATAGCCAATCGCCTCGTCGAGGCAGCGCTGCGCCCCGCCCAGCGAGCAGGCTCCGATATTGATGCGCCCGCCGTCGAGCCCTGCCATGGCAAAGCGGAAGCCGTGTCCTTCCTCGCCAACCCGGTTTGCGACCGGCACTTTGACATTGTCGAAGATCACCTGTGCGGTCGGCGACGCATTCCAGCCCAGCTTCTTTTCCGGCGCGCCAAAGCTCAGGCCTTCCTGACCCTTTTCGACAACGAAGCAGGAGATGCCTTTGGGGCCATCCTGCCCGGTACGGGCCATCACCACATAGATGTCGTTGACCCCGCCGCCCGAGATGAACTGCTTGGTACCGTTGAGCACATAGTGGTCGCCTTCAAGCTTCGCGGTGGTCTTGAGCGCGGCAGCATCCGATCCTGAGCCAGGCTCGGTCAGGCAGTAGGAACCAATCGTTTCCATGGTGACGAGATCGGGCAGGAATCGGTCCTTGACCTCCTGGCTGCCAAAGCTGTCGATCATCCAGGCGACCATATTGTGGATCGAAATATAGGCGCTGGTCGCCGCGCAGCCATAGGCCATCGCTTCCATGATCAGCGCCGATTCGAGGCGGCCGAGGCCGATCCCGCCATTCTCCTCGGAAACATAGATCGCGCCAAAACCAAGTTCGCCAGCGGCCTTCCAGACATCGACCGGATAGTGGCCGTTCTCATCCCATTCCGCCGCATGGGGCGTGATGAGATCGGCAGTGAACTTGCGCGCCGTATCCTGAATCGCAAGCTGGTCGTCAGTAAGGCCGAACTGTTCGCTCATGGGCTCCGCTCTGTTGCCGGTTTAATCGTGCGATTAAACCCCTAGGGACGAATCCTCGAGTGTGAAAGACAGGAAACGCCCTCCTGCACTCGCAGGCAAGAAGGCGTCACCAACCAATCGTCACCCCAGCGCTTCGAGGATATCCTTGCCGAACAGCTCTTCATCGCTCAGCAGCACCTTTGTCTGGGCGAGCGGCTTCGACACCCAGGTGACATTTATGAGGTCCTGCCAGGTGATGTTGTTGTTGGTGGCATTGCCGCCCCAGCTGCCACAGCCCAGCGAGAAGGTCTGGCGCATGCCGTTCCACAGATTGCCCGAATTGGATGCGGCCTGCGGCTGGTTGACCATCACCCGGCTGGTCTTGGTCGCAAAGGCCAGCTTCATGATATTCTCGTCCGAGCTCGAATAGATGCCGCAGCTGTGACCCTGCCCCTGATAAGCCTGGATCGCGTTGGTCAGCTCAATCGCATGATCCAGATCACGTGCACGATAAAGCGCCATGGTCACGGTCATCTTCTCGCCCGAAAACGGATGGTCCGGACCCGCGCCGTCTTCAGGCACGATGAAAAACAATTTGCCCTCAGGAATGCCGAAACCCGCCATGCCGGCGATCTTCTCGGCGTCCTGGGCGACGACATTGGCGTTGATATGGCCATCGACCCAGATGATGTCCTGCAGCTTGGCTTTCTCGTCGGCGCTGACGATATGGCCGCCCTGGTGCTGCAGCTTGTCGATCATCTCATCATAGACCGCATCGAGCAGGATCACGCTGTTGTCGGAGGAACAGGACGCAGCGAGATCGAGCGTCTTTGAAATGCGGATCTTCTCGGCAGCATCGTCGAGATCGGCAGTTTCGTCCACGGTAATCACCGCATTGCCAACGCCGACACCCAAGGCCGGAGTGCCCGAGCTATAGGCCGCCTTGACCATCGGTCCGCCGCCGGTTGCCAGCACGCGGTCGCACTGCTTCATCACCTCATTGGTCTTTTCGACCGAAGGCGTTTCAATCGCGATAACGAGATCGGCAGGCGCGCCCAATTTGACCAGCGCATCGCGCATCTTGTCGCAGATGATCCGATTGGTGATCTTGGCCCGCGGATGCGGGCAGACGATGATCGAATTGCGGCCCTTGACCGCGCTGATCGCCTTGATCACCGGAGTCGCCTCGGGATTGGTCGAGGGGGACAGTGCGCCAATCACACCGACCGGCTTGGCGATCTTGACGAGGTTTCGCTCCGCGTCTTCCTCAATGATACCCACCGACTTGTCATCGATGATGTCCATCAGCGCGGCGCGGGTCTTGCGGAAAATCTTGAGATATTTGCCGTCGTAATTGCCCAGCTGGGTCTCATCGACAGTGTGCTGCGCGATCATCTCGGCAGTATCCTCACGGGCGACGGCATAGACCATGCCGCGAATCCACAAGTCGACCTGCTCTTGCGTGGCATCTTCAATCTGAGCCTGCGCCGCGCGGCTGCGAGCAACCAGCTCCGCAACTTCGTCAGCGACCGATGTTTCAGCGATATCTTCGAGCGTAGCCATGTCTCTATTCCCTTGATCTTGCGAGGCGGCCGACAGATGCGCCAAGACATCGCGACCGGTTTGCCTCAAGCAATCCAGCTCCGGCCCGTCCCCTGCACTTTCGTCCTCAGTCAGGCAAGTGGATTTGTTGAGGCTTCAAGATAGGTATCGCGCCGAATATCTGCCAGTGGCATTCGACAACAGCGCGCTGGCCCTTGCAACACGCTTCGCCCTCGTGCAGTCGTTTTGGACAGGAAACCGGCACAACCGGCAGCGAGGGGAGTGCAATTTTGAGCGACGCAACTATCGACCAGGCGCGATTCCGGCAGGTCCTCGGCTGCTACCCGACCGGCGTGTGTATCATCACCGCGCTGGATGATGAGGGCAATCCGTCGGGCCTGGTGGTCGGCACATTCACTTCGGTTTCGCTGGATCCACCATTGGTCGGCTTTCTGCCCGACAAGGGATCGTCCAGCTGGCCCAAGATCGAACAGGCCGGGAAATTCTGCGTCAATGTGCTGGCCAGCGACCAGCAGCAGGTCTGCCGCCAGATGGCTGCCAAGGGACCAGAAAAATTCGCTGGCGTCGAATTCACCCTGTCCGACAACGGGCTGCCTGTCATCGCCGACGCCCTTGCTTGCATCGAATGCCGCATCCACTCAGTGACCGAGGCCGGCGATCACTGGTTCGTGCTTGGCGAAGTCTTGGGCATGGATGCAACCCGCGACGATGATCCGATGCTGTTCCACCGAGGCCGCTATGGCGGCTTTGCAGAAATCGTCTAGCTGGCCCGAACTGCATCGATTCCTGCTTGACTCGCCGCCAGGGCGTTGCTGAACGCCTGTTCAGCATTTTTCGACCATTTAACTCGAAGGAAACATCATGACACGTTCGCTGAAAGGCAAGACCGCCGTCGTCACCGGAGCCGGATCGGGAATGGGCCGGGCCATCGCGGTGCGACTCGCCGAAGATGGCGCAGCGGTCGCTATCTGGGACATCAATGGCGACGGCGCTGCCGAGACCGCCAAGATGATCACGGACGCAGGCGGGCAGTCGCTGGCGATCACTGCCGACTGTTCCGATCGCGCGGCAATCGAGGCTGCTGCCAGCGAAACCCGTTCAAAGCTCGGACCTGTCCTCATCCTCGTCAACAATGCCGGGATCGCGCCGTTCACTCCGTTCCTTGAGGTCGACGATGCGCTGCTCGACAAGGTGTTGCACATCAACCTGCGCGGTCCCTACATTCTCACGCGCGAGATCATCACCGACATGATCGACGCGAATTGGGGCCGGGTCATCAACATCACATCGTCCTCGACCCAGACCGGATCTCCCACCCAGACACATTACACGGCCTCAAAGGGCGGACTGATGGGCTTTACCAAGTCGCTGGCGATGGAATTCGGTGGACATGGCATCACCGCCAACATCATCCCGCCCGGCTCGATCGACACGCCGATGCTGCGCGGCGCAGAGATCATGCAGAAGGAAGGGGTGATCGAGGCCTATGGCGCCGCGCTTCCCGTGAAACGGATTGGTCAGGTGGAAGATATCGCCGCGGCAGCCTCGTATCTCGCCTCGGAAGAAGCGAGCTACATCACCGGCCAGACGATCAGCGTCAACGGCGGGCGCTACATGGGTTCTGCCTGAGGCGACGCCTGCCAGCGCCGCGAAGTTGACAGGTTGACACAGTCCAGGAGGAAAAGTGTCACCTTGCGCATCAGACTGTCACCTTGCATCTTTTGCAAGTTGCGGGGCCTTTGCAAGTTGCAGTGGCGTGGAGTGGTTTTCAGGGGGGGCATGCGGCACAATTACCGCAAGGGTCGGGTGTAGGAAAACCCTTTGTGCCGGGCCCTCCTCCCACGCCCCTACCCCACAATCTCGCACAACTCCGCCGGCGAGGACCGCTCGATCATCCCATAGGTGGTCATGCCGTCGAGGCTGTAACGCGCCGCGCCCTGGTTGTTGTGCATGCCGTTGACCCCCGGATTGCCGAGATGGAAGGTTGAGAGTGCAGTCACGCCCTCGATCCGGGTTATGCCAAGCTCGGTCTCGATCTCGACCGGCACATTATCGCCTTCGGGTATAATCCGGCGCAGGAAGGCGGGATTGAGCGCCTTGCCGGGATACATCTTGCCGTCCTGGTAAACGTAAGCCTGGTTGAAAGTCGTGCCGTCCTCGCGTGGCGGATAGGTGCATAGTCCGAAGGCGCGCCCGTCCGGGAACACCGCTGCCTGCCAGCAATGCCCGCGAAACGCCCCCATTGGCCGGACGCCCTGGCGGTGAATGCGGTTGCCGACGCAATTGAAGCTGCGCGTTTCGCCGTCGATAGTCAGTTCGCCCTGCCCCCGAAATGTATGCTCAACCCGCCAGCCAAGGCCCATCAACCCGGCATCGATCAAGTCGCCTTCGCTCAGTTCGGCAAGCTTGTCAGGCCGATAATCATGGGTCCAGCCGGGAGTGACGTTCTCCAGTTCGATATTCCACCTCAGCGGCGTGCGCTTGAGCGAGGGATCGATCTCGCTGTCGCAATAGACGCGGAAATTGCCCTTGATCTGTTCTGCCACGGTGCTCTCATAGACAGTGTCTTCAAAGCTCGCTTCCCACTTTCGGAACGGCTCGATGCAGCGAAACTGCAGTCCGCCCGCACCCAGCACGCGATGACGGCCTTCACTGTCCAGCGTCGAATGAGTCGGCCCGCGCGCGCTCTGCCGCAGGATGCGTCCACCCGGAAAGGCGACGTTGCAATCATAGCGATGCGCGTCCCAGGCATTGCCCACCGCTTCAATGCCGATGCGCGGCAGGGCAAATTCGCCATTCTCCTCGAACAGCCAGATCGAGGCGCTCTCGCGCATTTCAGGATCGTCCGGCGCTCCGGGCAGCATTTGCCCGTCCAGCGCCGGATCGAGTCCGCCAGACCAATCAGAACCGCCCATCAGACCTCCTTGAGCACCGAGCGCTCGACCATGCCGTATGCACTCTGGTCGTCCCAAGTATATTTCGCCGCGCCCTGATTGAGCGCAAATCCGGGCATTTCAGCGATGCCGGACTTGTATGAATTGAGACAACCAACCGCAGAAATCCGGGCAGTCTTGCCGTCATATGCAAGCTCCAGCGAGACATCCTCGCCCTCCGGAATGAGATCGTCGAGCCAGGGAATCTTCGTCGCAACGGCGGGATACATTGTGCCGCCCTCATAGACATAGCCCTCATTATAGGTCGAACCGTCCTCGGCAGGAGGATAGGTGATGTATCCAAAGGCGCGTCCATCGGGGAACACCGCCGCCTGCCAGACATGGCCGCGAAAGCCTTCGAGCGGGCGCACGGACTGGCGGTGAATGCGGTTGCCGACGCATTTGAAGCTGCGGCTCTCGCCATCAACCGTCAGAGTGCCCGTGCCTCGGAACTGGTGCTCCATGCGATAGCCCAGCCCCATGGAGCGGGCGTCATCCATCTCACGCTCGGACAGGCCGACCAGTTTTTCAGGTGTATTGTCCTGCACCCAGCACGGCGTGACCATCTCCACGTCGACTTCGTAACTCACCGGAACGCGCTTGCCGGGATCCATCTTGCCTGCCGCATTGTCGGCGCTGGTGCTCAGGATTGGGTTGCCTTCAAAGCTTACCCGCCAGCGGCGATAGGGCTCGACGCATTCCATCTTGAAGCCGCCCGAACCAAGGATCGTCGCCCGACCGTCCGCCCCGATCGGCGAATGCGATTTGGCGTCATGGACACCTTCATACATCATCCGCCCGTCGGCGAAGGCGAAGTTGCAATCGTAGCGATGGTTCTCCCAGATCTCGGCGATGCCCTCGATGCCCTGTCGGGGCAACGCGAATTCGCCGTTCTCCTCATAGATCCAGAACGAGGCGCTTTCGCGCATCGCCGGGTCGTCTGGCTTTTCGGTCAGCATGTAATCGTAATGGGCCGCGAGGCCCCCGCGCCATTCGTCGTCTGTCATGATTTCTCTCCCGGCTGTCATTCAGCTCTGACGCGCACCATGGCGGTCACGGCGCGCCTTGTTAAGCGGGAAATTTCATGGAGCTAGGTCACATGGCGGATCGGGTCGCTGCCGTCCCAGCCTTCTGCTCCTTGGGCGACCATGCGGAACAGTTCCAAGGTGCCGGGCTCCCGCTCCAGCACTTCGAGAAAGCAGCCCAGCTCCTTGCGCGCATCGAAATAGCCAAAATTCAGGTCGCCGAAGCTGGCCAGATAGCCAGCTTCGATCCCGCGCTGGCGATAATGCTCAACTTCTTCGGCAATGGTTCCGTCTGCCCAGTAACAGAAGTGGTGGAAACCTCCGCTGCCAGCCGGAACCGTATCGCGATAGACCGAAGGGTTGTCGCAATGCTGCTCAATCAACTCGATCTGCATAGAGCCGGACTGTGCGAATGCGCAGCTCATCTCAAGCTCGGCAGGCTTGCCGCGATAGATGCCGTTTTCAGGCTGGACATGCGCCATGACGAAGAACGGCCCGACATCGGACACGCGGTGCCACTCCGCCATCGCCGCCTCGATATCCGGCACGATGAAGCAGCTCTGCACATATTGGCGGCTCATGTTGCTCTCCTCCCGATCAGGAATCGACAATTCCAAATTCCGCGCTCTTTGCCTAGGGTCACACCCATGGAAAAGATCAGCTTTCTCGATCCCGATATCCTGCGCTGTCCATTTGCCGCCTACCACACGGTTCGCGAGCAGGGACCGGTCTATCTTGACGAGAGCCTGGGCCAATACATCGTCACAAGCTATGACGAAGTCCGCAAATGGGCGGCAAATACGCAAGACTTGTCGAATGTGACCGGCCTGCTGCTGTCATTCGATTCAATGCCCTGGCAGGCGCGGATCAACGAAATATACGAGACGCGCGGCTTCCTGCCGATGAACACGCTGACCGTCTCGGACCCGCCGCTCCACACTTTCCATCGCTCGCTGGTCGACAAGGCCTTCACCGCTTCGCGCGTCAAGCAGATGGCCGAGTATCTGCAAGGCACGATCGACACAATGATCGACAGCTTCATCGGCAAGGGCGAATGCGATTTCTACGCCGAATTTGCCGCACTGGTGCCGATCCATGTCATTGCCAGCCAACTCGGCGTCGAACTGGAAGATATCGACTGGTTCAAGCAATGTTCCGACGCTGTGATCGCCGAAAGCAACCCCAGCAACACTGAAGAAGAGCAGGTCGCGATCACGCTGAAGATCACCGAGTTGCAAAGCTTCATCGCCGACAAGATTCGCGAATTCCAGAAGGAACCGGGCGACTGCTTGCTGAGTGACCTCGTCCATGCCGAGGATGATGGGCGGACCATGTCGATGCGCGAGATGGTGTCTGTCGTGCTGATCCTGCTGGTGGCGGGAAACGATTCGACCTCGCTGGCGCTGACCAGCGCGATGCACCGGCTGATCACTCTCGACCTTGAACAGGAACTACGCGCCAACCCGTCCCGCATTCCCAATTTCGTTGAGGAAGTGCTGCGCATCGAGGCCCCGGTCCAGGGTCTATACCGGCGCGTCCTCAACCCGATCCGCATCGGCGATACCGACATTCCCGAGGGCGCGATCGTCGTGTTGCGGTTTGGCGCCGCCAATACCGATCCTGCGCAATTCACAGAACCCGATGCGCTCCAGCTGGAGCGCGGCAATACCCGAAACCACCTGACCTTTGGTGCGGGGCCGCATTTCTGCCCCGGCAACCAGCTCGCCCGAGCGGAGCTGAGAATCGCCTTTGAAACGCTGCTCGGGCGGATGCGCAATTTCCGTCTGGCCGAGCCGGACGATCGCACTAATTGGCTGGCGCATTTTCTCGTCTACGGCCCGCACAAGCTACGTATCGCCTTTGAGACAGCGTGAACCCTAGCCATCATCCATTGCAGCGCGCACGCCCGGCTGGAAAATCCCATGGCGCACCCCGCCATCGACCCACAGATCCTCGCCCGTAATGTAGCAGGCCGCTTCCGAGGCGAGGAAAGCCACGGCATCGCTGACATATTTGGTCTCACCCTGCCGGCCCAGTGGCACGTGTTTGAGGCGCTCTCGCGCGAAATCGGGATCTTCCCATAGATGGCGCGTCATTTCGGTGGCAACAGCACCGGGCGAGACGGAGTTGACGCGAATTCCGCGCCCGCCCAGCTCCACCGCCATTTGCTTGATCGAACGCTGCAGTGCCGCCTTGCTCGCGCCATAGGCAAGCGTGCCAGGATAGACCATATCCATCCCCGCCGATGCGATGGCGATTGCCGCCCCGCCGCTTTCCGAAAACTTGCCAAGCAGCGCCTGCACCGAGGCTACGAATGCCACGCAATGCAAGCGGAAGGTCAGCTCCATCGCCTCGACCAGATTGCCACTGGTGGCGGTCGCGGTCGCAAGGGTTCCGGCACAATGGACGAAACAGTCGAGCCCGGCCCCAGCCCGCTCCGCCGCTGCGCAAATCGAATCGGGATCGGTAAGGTCCACCATTTCAAAGCTGACGCCATCGCGTTCTGATGGCTTTCTTACGTCCCAGACCAGCACTGCGTGCCCGGCCTCAATCGCATCGCTCACGACACGCTCACCGATGCCGCCCGCTCCGCCCGTCACGATCCAATTGCCCAAGACTGCTCTCCCCGTATGATCGCTCCGGCACGATCGGTTTCGACACTTGCAGCTTTCCATGGTTCATGGTCAACCATATCGACGCAAGCGTCCGAAATGTTTCAAGAGGATACCCGATGGAATGCAAGCCTACGCAGGCACCCGGCCCGTTCGACATCGCCGAACTGCGCGAAAGACACCGGCAAGAGCGCGAAAAACGCGTCCGTCCGGAAGGCGATTCCCAATATCTCGAGGTCTCCGATGGCTTTGACGATTTTTACGAGGTCGATCCCACAAACCCGATAGAGCAACGCGATCCGGTCACCGAAGAGATCGACGTGGCAGTACTCGGCGCGGGCTTTGCCGGACTGATTGCCAGCGCCAGGCTCAAGCATGCGGGAATATCGAATATCCGCACAATCGACATGGCCGGAGACTTCGGCGGCACCTGGTACTGGAATCGCTATCCCGGCCTGCAATGCGACACTGATGCCTGCTCCTACATGCCGATGCTGGAAGAGGTGCCCCATGTCCCGAAGGACCGCTACGCTTTCGGAGAAGAAATATACGAGCAATGCCAGCGCATCGCACGCCAATACGATCTTTATGAAACCGCCCTGTTCGGTACCATTGTGCGCTCGCTTTCATGGGATGAGGGCATTCGGCGCTGGCGCATCGAGACCAACCATGGCGACGACATTCGCGCCCGCTTCATCATCATGGGCACTGGTCCCTACAACCGCCCGAAGCTGCCCGGCATCCCGGGTATCCGGGACTTCAAGGGCCATAGCTTTCACACCAGCCGCTGGGATTACGAATATACCGGTGGCGATCGCAAGGGCGGGCTGACGGGCCTTGCCGACAAGCGCGTGGCAATCATCGGTACGGGTGCGACAGGCATCCAGGTGATCCCGTTCCTCGGCGAGTATGCCAAGCATACCTACGTATTCCAGCGTACGCCCTCGACCATCGACATTCGTGGCGACATGGCCGTGCCGCGGGAATGGACCAATAGCCAGGCACCCGGCTGGCAGGCCGAGCGGCGCAAGAATTTCTACGACGGAACCTTCGGCGTGCTGAAGCCCGGTCAGGCCGACCTGATCTGCGACAACTGGACCGAACTCAATCGCAACATCGCGGCAAAGCTTGAGGAAATGGGCAATCCAGAGCTTAGCGCTGAGCAATATATGGAGCTACGCGAACAGACCGATTACGCGGTGATGGAGAGGCTGCGCGGGCGCGTCGATGAGGTGATCGATGATCCGGAAACAGCAGAGACGCTCAAGCCTTACTACCGATTCCTGTGCAAGCGCCCGACTTTCTCGGACGATTATCTGCCCACTTTCAACCGCCCCAACGTCACTTTGGTCGACGTCTCGGCATCGCGAGGCGTCGATCGCATCACCGAGAAGGGTGTCGTGGCAAATGGCGAGGAATATGAGGTCGACTGCATTGTCTTTGCCAGCGGCTTCGAGATCACCACCAGCTTCGAGCGCCGCTTCGGTATTGGCGCGATCACCGGTGCCGGGGGACGCTCGCTCTACGATCACTGGGAAGACGGCTATCGCACCTTCCACGGCATGAGCAGCCACGGCTTTCCCAACATGGCTTTCATGGGCTTCACCCAGATCGGCGTCTCGGTGAATGTCTCGGACATGTACGAACAGCAATCGACCCACATCGCCTATGTCATCCGGCAAGCGCTGGATCGCGGAATAACAAGGGTCGAGGCCACTGCCGAGGCCGAGCAGAAGTGGATCGACCACATGCACGCGACCGAGCTGTCAAACCGCGATTTCCTGCTCGATTGCACGCCCGGCTATTACAACAATGAGGGCGGCACCGACCTGCGTTCGCATCTCGGCGAGGTCTATGGCCCCGGCTTCTACGCTTTCGGAGACCTAATCGAGCAATGGCGCGAATCCGGCGACATGGCCGGGTTTGACCTCCAGGACTGACGGAGCGGCGGGGACATGAGCGACTTTCTGAGCAAGACTGCATTTGTCACTGGCGCGGGTGGCGGCATCGGCAGGGCAACTTCTGACCTTCTCGCCAGAGAGGGCGCCAGCCTGATGCTGGTCGATATCGACGCAGCCGCGCTCGAGGAGACAGCTGCACAAGCAAAGGCCCATGGCGGCGATGTTGCCACCAGCGTTGTCGATATTGCCAACGACGAACAGGTAAAACGGGCAGTAGACGAAACGGTTGCGCACTTCGGCAGGATCGATATCGCCCATAACAATGCCGGCATCCTCGGACCGATCGGGCCGCTGGCCGACTACGACCTTTCTGCGGCCCGCCAGCTTTTCGACATCAACGTTTTCGGTGTGCTCCACTGCATGCAGGCGCAAATTCCGCATATGCTGGCAGCGGGCGGCGGCAGCATCGTCAACACCGCCTCGGTTTCCGGCGTCCATGCCGTGCCGCATATTGGCGTCTATACCGCGACCAAGCACGCTGTAATCGGCCTCACGAAAGCCGCCGCTGCCGATTACAGCGGCCAGGGAATCCGGGTGAATTGCGTCTGTCCCGGCTTCGTCCTGACCGGCATGACCAGGGGCAAATTCGACGCCGAGACCGAGGCTGCGCTGGCTGCCCAGCATCCGATTGGCCGTTTTGCGGAACCGGAGGAAGTCGCCGAAGCGGTGTTGTGGCTGCTGGGCGGAAAATCATCCTTCGCGACTGGCAGCTCTGTGTTTGTCGATGGCGGGCAGACGATGTAACTCCGGCCAATCGACAAATCAGGGCTGTCGCGTTAGCCGCACGACAAGGCCACCGCCACCTTCGACAATGGTCGTGCGCCCCGGTACGATATCGACGACACGCTTGAAACCGAGCGTATCGCTGCCCTCGCCCTCACAGGTAGGCAAAGGCCGCGTCCAATTCACATTGACGTTGAACTTGTCGCGCTCCTGCTGCCAGTTGCGGCGGCCAATATTGAAATTCATACGGAAGCTGCTTCTTGTCTGGCCGGAGTTTGAGCCGGGTTCACCCGGACAAGACATCGCGAATTCGTTCTTCGACAGCGAAAAGCTCGCATTCCCGCCTTGTCCGCCGATCCGAAGCGTGCCCGACCAAAGAATTTCACCATCGCCCTGGATCACAATACCAATGGTCTCATCAGTTTGCGCTCTCGGGGCGAGCTGCGAAGCGGCTGACCTGAGCTTTGCCTCGATTCTGTCCTCGGCCTTGGCCGTACCTGGCAACACGCACACTGTCGCAGCCGCCAACAAACCGATCAAACAATGCTTATTCATGAATAAACCTCCCGGAGTCACTCGCCGGGAGTGTCGGCTTATGAGCTTAACGCCGCCTTTACAGCCGCGATCGCGTCTGCCGCCTTGCTGCCATCCGGTCCGCCGCCCTGCGCCATATCGGGCCTGCCGCCGCCGCCCTTGCCGCCCAGCGCCTCGACGCCAGAGCGTACCAGTTCGACGGCGCTGAACCGCTCCACAAGATCGTCTGTCACCGCCACTGCAAAGGCCGCCTTGCCGTCATTGACTGCGCAGATCGCCGCTACGCCCGAACCAATGCGCTGCTTTTCCTGGTCGAGCAGCCCGCGCAATTCCTTCGCTTCCAGCCCCTCGATTACCTGGCCCGAATAGCCCACGCCATTGACCTGTTCATCCGCCGGTCCAGCAGCATTGCCGCCGCCGCCTAGAGCCAGTGCCTTCTTCGCCTCAGCCAGTTCTTTTTCGAGCCGCTTGCGCTCATCGACCAGTGCGGCAACCCGCGCCTCGACTTCTTCGGGCACTGTCTTGAGCACACCGGCGACCGATTTCAGCGCGTCTTCTCGACCAACCAGCCAGCTACGCGCCGCCTCTCCCGTCAGCGCCTCGATCCGCCGCACGCCGGAAGACACTGCGCCTTCCGAAACGATCCGAAAGACACCAATGTCTCCCGTCGCGCCAACATGGGTGCCGCCACACAGTTCGACCGAATAGCTTTGTCCTGAGCCCTGCCAATTCGTCTGGCCCATGGAAAGCACGCGCACCTCTTCGCCGTATTTCTCGCCAAACAGCGCCATGGCGCCTGCCTCGACCGCATCGTCGGGACTCATCAACCGAGTCGAGACCTCTTCGTTCCCGCGAATCTCACCATTCACCTCGGCCTCGATCGCAGCCATGTCTGCTTCGTCGAGCGCTGTTGGATGCGAAAAGTCAAAGCGCAGCCGATCTGCCGCGACCAGCGACCCCTTCTGAGTTACGTGCCCGCCCAGCCGGTTCCTCAAGGCTGCGTGCAGCAGATGCGTCGCCGAATGGTTGGAGCGTATCGCATCGCGCCGACCGCCATCGACTTCGAGCTGGACCGTATCGCCTACCCGGATCGTCCCGTTCACTACCTTGGCCTGGTGGGTGTGGAGTCGCCCGAGCGGCTTGGCCGTGTCGGCGACACTCAGTTCCAACCCATCTGGCCCGGAGATTGTGCCAGCATCGCCGGCCTGGCCGCCGCTCTCGCCATAAAACGGCGTCTGATTGGTCAGGACAATAACATCCTCGTCCTTGCTTGCGCTTTCGATTTCGGCCCCGTCTCTGACGAGCGCCACAACCTGGCCCCCGCCCCGTGTCGCGCCATAGCCAGTGAACTCACTCGCACCCTCGCGCTCTGCGATATCGAACCACACTTCTTCGTCCGTCGCCTCGCCAGAACCCTTCCAGGCAGCCCTCGCCGCAGCTTTCTGACGCGACATGGCGGTATCGAAACCCTCGCGCGCAACGCCAATGCCGCGCTCGCGCAACGCGTCCTCGGTGAGGTCGTAAGGAAAGCCATAGGTGTCATAGAGCTTGAATGCGGTCTCGCCCGGAAGACTGTCTCCCCTACCCAAATTGGCGGTCGCCTCATCGAGCAGCTTCAGCCCTTTCTCCAGCGTCTGACGGAAGCGCGTTTCCTCGCGCTCAAGCACTTCCTCGATCAGCGGCTGCGCGCGGCCGAGTTCCGGATAGGCATTACCCATCTCGTCGACCAACGAAGGCACCAGCCGGTGCATCAGCGGCTCGGCAGCGCCAAGCAGATGGGCATGGCGCATTGCCCGTCGCATGATCCTTCGCAGCACATAGCCGCGCCCTTCGTTTGAAGGCAGCACCCCATCGGCCAGCAGGAAGCTCGTCGAGCGCAGGTGATCTGCGATCACGCGGTGGCTAGCAGTGCGATCACCCTCGGCCTTGATGCCGGTCAGGCTCTCGGAAGCCTCGATCAGCGCCCGGAAGGTATCGGTATCGTAATTGTCATGCTCGCCCTGCAACACTGCAGCGATTCGCTCGAGCCCCATGCCAGTATCGATCGATGGCCTGGGCAGGTCGGCCCGCTCGCCGCCAGCCTGCTGCTCATATTGCATGAACACCAGGTTCCAGATCTCGATGAAACGATCGCCATCCTCGTCCGGGCTGCCCGGCGGCCCCCCGGGAATATGGTCGCCATGATCGTAAAAGATTTCCGAGCAAGGGCCGCAGGGGCCAGTATCGCCCATCGACCAGAAATTATCCGCCGTGGCGATGCGGATTATGCGATCTTCGGGAAGGCCCGAGATGCTGCGCCACAGTTCGAACGCCTCGTCATCGGTGTGATAGATCGTTGCGATCAACTTGTCCGCTGACAACCCCCATTCCTTCGTCAGCAAGGTCCAGGCATGAAGGATTGCCTGCTCCTTGAAATAATCGCCGAAGGAGAAATTGCCGAGCATTTCAAAGAAGGTATGATGCCGCGCGGTATAGCCGACATTGTCGAGATCGTTGTGCTTACCGCCCGCACGCACACATTTCTGCGAGGACGCCGCTCTCGGCGCGACGCGCGATTCCAGACCGGTAAAGACGTTCTTGAACGGAACCATGCCGGCATTGACGAACATCAGCGTCGGATCGCTGTACGGAACCAGCGGCGCCGAAGGCACGGCCTCGTGACCGTTGGCACTAAAATAGTCGAGAAATGACCGGCGGATGTCGTTCGTCGAACTCATATCCGCGCCGATAGGCCACGCGCGGGCAGGCGACAAGCCGATAAGGTGCGTCAGATCACGAAGCAACCTACCGGCATTGCTATCCCAACGCCGGATGGCTTCGCGAAAATCGGCTTGCAACTTTGCGGTAAGTGAAGGACGATGCCCACAATCCTGGCGCGCAATGCGTAGGTCAGATTGCAGGCTGCTCCCGCGCTCAGCGCGCCTTCACTCAAAGAGGAGGCGGCGATGGCCAGCACACAATCGAAGGAAACCGCAGCAGGAAATAGATCGACCCGTGCCGTCGCATTGGTGGGGCCAGCAGGCACGGGAAAGACAAGCCTCGCGGAAGCATTGTTGTACGCCAGCGGCACTGTCAGGCGAAGGGGCAGCGTCGAGGCCGAGAACTCTGTGGGCGACACCAGTGCGGAAGCCCGCGCGCGGCATGGTTCCACCGAAATCAACCTGATGCATTTTGATTTTCTGAACGACCGCTATGCGCTCATCGACGTACCTGGTGGGACAGGTTTTGCCGCTGATGGGCTCGCGGCCCTGCAAGCGGCGGACATTGCCCTCGTCGTGATCGATGCGGTGCCAGAGCGGGCCGCACTCGTCGAACCGATGCTGCGCCAGCTCGACGAACTGGACATTCCACATGCCATTTTCGTCAACAAGATCGAGAACGCACGGGCCGGTGCGATACGCGAACTCATCGCGCAGTTGCAGGAACTCAGCGGTGAACCGCTTGCCCTGCGCCAGATTCCAATTCGCGAAGATGAGCAGGTCACAGGCTATGTCGATCTCGCCCTGGAGCGTGCCTATCGCTACCGCCCCGGCGAGGAATCCGAACGGGTTGATATTCCATCTGGCGTCGCCGAGCGCGAAATCGAAGATCGCACCCACCTGCTCGAGACTCTTGCCGACTTCGACGACGACTTGCTCGAAGCGCTGCTGGAGGACGAAACGCCCGAGACCACAGTGGTGATGGCCGATCTCGCGGCTGACACGGCGCAGAACAAGGTCGTACCGGTGCTGCTGGGTTCGGCCCTCACCGGCGGCGGCATACATCGACTGCTCAAACTGCTGCGCCATGAGACGCCCCTGCCCCAAACCACAGCCGAAAGGCTCGGCATCGATGGTGGCGCGCTACATGTCTTCAAGATCGCGAATGGAGGCACGATGGGTCGCCTCGCCCTTGGCCGCGTGTTCGGTGCGGCACTCAATGAGGGCGACGACCTCGTGATCGGCAATGAACAGACCCGCACCGGCTCGATCTTCCTGGTGCAGGGCGACAAGACCGCCAAACAACCCGCTGCCGCGCCGGGCGACGTGATCGCCATCGCCAAGCTTGACAGCGCCAGGAGCGGCACGCTGATTGGCCGCAAAGGCGTCTCTGACAGCAGCGATCTGTTGATCGAATACCCCTCGCGCAATGCTGCCATTGCCATCTCCACGAGTGATCGCCGGGACGACGTCAAATTGTCGACTGCGCTGCGACGCCTTTGCGAGGAGGACCCGGCCCTTGAATGGATGCAGGACGAAGCATCGCACGAGACGATACTCAAGGGTGTTAATGAGGAGCATCTGCAGGTCGTGCTTGCGCGCCTGCAAGGGCGCTACGGCGTTAAGCTTGACACCAAGGCACCGAGTATCGCCTATCGCGAATCGATTCGCAAAGGCGCCACCCAGCGCGGGCGGCACAAGAAGCAGTCTGGCGGACATGGCCAATATGGCGACGTGATCATCGAAGTGCGACCGCTGGGACGCGGCGAGGGCTTCGAATTTGATGACAGGATTTCGGGAGGTGTTGTTCCCAAACAATGGATTCCTCCAGTTGAGGCAGGCATCCGCGATGCTATGGAGAAGGGCCCGTTCGGCTTTCCCGTCGTCGATGTCGCGGTGACGCTGATCGATGGTTCGCATCATTCGGTCGACAGTTCCGAACTCGCCTTTCGATTGGCAGGGCGGCAGGCGATGTCAGAGGCACTGGAGAAATGCGCGCCCTATCTTCTCGAGCCGGTCATGAAAGTGATTGTCGACGCACCTGCCGGAACGGGATCGAAAGCCAGTTCGGTGTTGTCGAGCCGGCGTGGTCAGATCCTGGGTCTCGGCCCGCACCCCCATTGGCAGCGGTGGGAACGCGTCGAGGCCCTGCTTCCCGAATCGAGCATCCAGGGGCTTGATGCGGAGCTGCGCTCGATGAGCCATGGCTTGGCGAGTTTCGTTACCGAATATGACCATCTGGCCGAAGTTGGCGGCAGGCAGGCAAGCGATGTCGTCAAGGCGCGGGCGGAGGAAATGGTTTGAACCACTCACCGGGCATTCATGCTGCACTTGCCATCCGGATCCAGCATTCGGGCATTCTGTGAGCCTGGGAGCGATAGAATGAGACGAACCGCGCTGGCATCATTGGGGTCGGTGACCTTTCTTGCCTTGCTGGCGGCTGCGCCAGCCCTGGCGGACAGGCCCGCCAATATCGTCGGTCCCATTCAAGTTGACGTGCCGACGGTCAATCTGCGGCAGGATAGTGAGACAATGATCGGCGGATTGTCGGTTGCCTGCACCGGCATCGCCGGCAGCAAGGAAGACCCGCGCTGGCCATCCTATCCGCTGCGCCTCGAATTCGCCAACGACCTTCGCGAGCACTTGATCGGGGCCCAGGTGAAACTCTGGGACGACGACCACCAGATCATGAATGTCACCTGCTGGGCCCCGTGGCTGCTGCTCAAGCCGCCCGGCGGGAAGAGCTATCGAGTCGAAGCGACCATCATCGGCGAGAGCGCTCCAGCGCAATGCATGACCGTGAAATCACCGACTAGCGGCCAGACACGCATCGTGCTCGAATTCCCGGGAGTGGACGCCTGACGGACCCACTCCCTCGCTCAGCTCAGATTTCGTCCTCGTCCTCAACCTCTTCTTCGTTCGGGCCGGTCATCATCTCTTCTGCCAGGCCTTCGGTCTCTCCGCGGATCGCCGCCTCGAGGCGCAGGCACACGTCGGGATTTTCTTCAAGATAGGTCTTGGAGTTTTCGCGCCCCTGACCGATCCGGATCGAATCGTAGCTGAACCACGCACCTGACTTCTCGACGATCCCGGCCTTGACGCCAAGATCGAGAATCTCGCCGGTCTTGGAAATGCCCTTGCCATACATGATGTCAAATTCGACCTGCTTGAACGGCGGTGCGACCTTGTTCTTGACGACCTTGACGCGGGTAGTGTTGCCGACGACCTCGTCACGGTCTTTGATATGGCCGATGCGGCGGATATCGAGCCGGACCGAAGCATAGAACTTGAGCGCATTGCCGCCGGTCGTGGTTTCGGGATTGCCGTACATCACGCCGATCTTCATGCGCAATTGGTTGATGAAGATCACCATGCATTTGGAACGGTTGATCGAGCCGGTGAGCTTGCGCAGGCTCTGCGACATAAGCCGGGCTTGCAGGCCGACATGGCTATCGCCCATCTCGCCTTCGATCTCGGCACGCGGCACCAGCGCGGCGACCGAATCGATCACCAGCACATCGACCGCATTTGAGCGCACCAGCGTATCGGTAATTTCCAGCGCCTGTTCGCCGGTATCGGGCTGGGAAATGATCAGCTCGTCAATATCCACGCCAAGCTTCTTGGCATAGGCCGGATCAAGTGCATGTTCGGCATCGATGAAGGCGGCGGTCCCGCCCGTCTTCTGCGCCTCGGCAATGGCGTGCAGCGCCAGCGTCGTCTTGCCCGAGCTTTCCGGCCCGTAGATTTCTATCACCCGTCCACGCGGCAGGCCGCCGATGCCCAGCGCGATATCAAGGCCGAGCGAGCCGGTTGAAACCGCCTCAACCTCAATCGCCTCGCGGCTGCCAAGCTTCATCGCCGATCCCTTGCCGAACGCCCGGTCGATCTGTGACAGCGCCGCATCAAGCGCCTTCTGACGGTCCATATTATCCTTGCCTTCCTGAATCAGCTTGAGCTCTGCTGCCATGTCACTTCCCCTTTGCTACGCCCTGACCGGAAAGGTCAACGTTGCACGATTTGTATCTGATATGTTCTCATGGAACAAGTGGGGAACGGAAAAAATTCTCAGGGTGTGTGAAAAACAGTGATTCGTGGAGCAAATTGTGAGTGCATTGAACTTCACTTGATATCGTCCTTCTGCACCTGAGATTCATAGTCTTCAGCCAATTTCATCCTCGCGAAATTCACCCGTTTGGGCCATGAAGTGTCTGTAGGGTTTGAGTTGGTCCTGTTGAATGTTACCTCGTATTCACAAAGAGTTGCATCGACATCGCCGGCCATCACCCCGCTTTGCAAAATCCACCCAATTAGGAAAGCCGAAAAATACGCGCGTGAGGCTCAGACCTGCTGCATTGGCACGCGCCGCATGGGCTTCGGCCCGCACTATTGTGGCACGAAGGTTCGCCCAACGCGTTCCTTCATTTCAGCGACCGCTTCCCGCGAGCCAATCGGTCCGGCGGCGCATTGGGCTTTGCGCGGCGCGGGACAGGTGAGCGCTTCGTCGACCCGCTCAGTCAGTAATACCGAAAGCCTCCCTGTACATTCACTCGGACCGTCTTGACTTGGGTCAATGCCAGCGGCCTTCGCCATGCATGAAGGCGCAGACAGGAAAGGCCATGCCTTTCTCGACACATGCAAAGGAAAAAACCATGACAATCAAGTCCGTGCCTATCGCTGCTGCCTGCGCCGCGCTGCTCACCGCGACACCATCGCTGGCCGGCACAATCACTGCCGGCGGCTCGCAGACGGCGGGCGTCGCGGGACGCAATGCCTCGCTTTCGGGCCAGCCGGTAACTCTGCCGGCAGGTTGCACGATTGTATCCGCTTCAGGCCTCAACCAGGGCTTCTGGATGCAGGGCACGACCCGTCTGCTGTTTGACACCATGGATTCGGCGAGGGGACGAGCAGTGCCGGCGGGAACCTATTACGTATATCCCAACCTCAAGCCCGGAACGGGAACTGCATCAGTCAGCGTGATTTTCAACTGTCCCTAGCTGCCCGCTTTTCCGACAGAGGCTGGGAGGGTCTTGCCGGAATGGCGCAGCACGGCTTTCGACCATCGCGGCGTCGCCGCAATTCACCGAAATTCGAACGCGCCCGTCACCCTCCCCGATCTGGTCAAGCCTACCAGTTCTTGACGGTGCTCGGGCCCACGACAGTGACGGTGAACGGGACTGATACACCGGCCGCATTCTTGGCCTTGATGGTATATCGACCGCCGCCAGTCCGGCCTCCGCCCGTCAGGGATATCGACGGTGGCGGTGGGCCGTCATAGACGACGGTGCTTGCCGGATTGGAATTGTAGTCACCTGAATAGCGTGAGATCTCCACGCTGGCGGGGACCGGGGCGAACCAGGTCATGGTGATGGTCGCGCCCGGAGTGTTGACCGTGAAATGAGGATTGTTTGCGGTGCGGCTGAACGTATCCGCCTGCGCCGTGGTGGCAAACGCCATCGATCCGATCAGGGCCAAAGCGCTCAACGCTTTGGTTGCGCTTGAGTGTCGTTTCATAATTTTGTCTCCCATCGTTGCAAATATCCAGGACCAGGCGGCTCTATTTGTGAATAATTGAAAACGTGCCCTTCCCCCTTAGAGACACAAGGCTATCCTCGCCGAAATGTATTTGCCGTGAATGGTGTTGGCGCAGTGCTTTCATGGCTGCGCCGTCACGGATCACCTTGTCGCTATCGCCAGCTTCGGGCTAGGCTGAGGTCCGGGAGACAATCATGCGCACAATCGACAGGGACCAGGCCTTCGCAATCATCGCGATCCAGCAGATGCTGTACGACTATTGTCACGAGTTGGATGACGGCGCGGAGCGGGTCACCGACTATTTCACGCCAAACTGCATCTTCAATGTCGGCGAGAGCGTGTGGAACGGGCATGAGGGGCTGGAAGAGCATTATGCGGCCGATCGCAAGGCGGTGGCCGAGCGTTCCAAGGACGGCGTCAGGACCGTGCGCCACGGGTTGATCAACCAGCGGATCGATGTGCAGAACGGCGGCGCGGCGAGCGTTGATCTGATCTTCGTCAACTTCTCGGCCCATGGCCACGGCCCCTTCACCCATGCGTCGGCGCCAACCGTGGTCGCCGATACCAGGATGGAAATGAAGCAGGGTGCAGACGGGTTCTGGCGGATCCACGAATTCACCGCCACGCCGCTATTTTTCGGCGATGATCCGATGCTGAACAGCGTGCTGATGGAGATGTAGGCGGATCAGACCGACGCGCTCGGACGCTCAGGCAGGCTGGTCCGACAAGAGATGTTCCAGCACATATTCGTTGAGCGGCGCGGAAAACTGGCACCCGATCCGGCGATCGTTCTTCCACACGACCTTTGCCTTCACCGTGCTCAGGCCAGGCATCTTGAGATAGAGCGCAACATCCACCCGGCAGCCGGCAAACCAGCCGATCACGCATCCGCTTTTGGAGATATTGCTGAGTTGGACCCGGACCCACCTTGAATCCGCGTGGCGCGCTTCGCAGGTCCAGTTGACGCCAACCCGGTCAGTCCCGCGCCGGTCATCGCTCTCTTTCTTGGCGGCTGGGACCGCACCATCCGCCTCGGTTTCGAGCGCCAGGCCAGCCGTGGCTTCGGCAGCGTCAGGCATGGCGGCGGTCTCAGGTTCGGCGGGGAGTTCGTCTCCGAAGATTACGCCGAACAGGTTGGTTCCGCTCCACACGACCGTGCAGGCGCTCTCGATGTCTTCCCACTTGATCAGGCCCTGCTTGCCACGCGGCGGAGGCGAGGCCATCGACAGGCGCGCGCCGCTGGGCGAAATATCGTGGACTACAACCGGAAATGACTGATCCCCGACAACGAATTCGGCGGGAAAGCGGACTTCCAGTCGTGGCAAGGCCCGGCGGCCGATATCGACTTCCGGACTGCCAGCAACGAGCAATTCGACATCGACCATATCGTCGCAAGTCACGCCGAATTCATCGTCTTCGCACCACTGGACCGATCCGATAATGCTGAAGCCCTGGTAGCGAACCTCAACACTCTCACCGAGAGCAGGCGGATCGGGACATTCGCAGCGCAAGCCGGCGGTGGAGACATTGGTGATGGCAATACGGCACCAGTCCTCGCCACAGCGAAGCTGAGCTACCAAGCGGACTTGGCGCCGAGGCTCACGAAAGTTCACCATCAGATGCCCTTAACGCAAGGGTCTGACCTAAGTGTAAAGGCCCGGAGCAACGGTAAACAAAGGTAAATATTCTGGCACGCGCTGAATGGCTTGGCGGCCAGCTTGCAAAGAACTCTACTCCACCTTGGTTGGCGGCCTACGCAGGCGGAAGGTTATTTCCTTGCGCTGTCCGGACCTGACCGTGGTCTCGAGAATGCGCCGGCCATCCTTGACCCGCGTGCCCTTCACGCCGCTGACTTCCCATTGCGCCGACGCGCCAAGGTCGAGCCTGACTTTCGCATTGTTCCTGCCGGCATTGCTCAGCACCGCGCGCATCTGCGCCCATTTGCCAGTCTCGGCATCCGGCTCGTCGCTATTGGCCATCCGGGCGCATGCGGCGAATACCAGCGTGCTCTCGCCGATTGGAATTTCAACGTCCTGGCCGACTGCATAATCGCGGATGGTCTGCTCGCCGATCAACAGGTCACCGGCGGATGATGGCTCGAAAATGGTGAAGCCGCCCATCGGCAGCGAAGCGCCCAGCCCGTGCTTCTCGTCATTCTTGGTCGCGAACAGGATCCCCGCCGGATCGGCCTCGTCCTCATCGAACACGCTATAGGCTTCGCAAGGTGCGGTGTGGATAAATTCGCCCTCGACATCCTCCTTGTTGAGGAACGCGACCTGTTTGAGCCCCTTGGCCGAGACCGTGACCCGTTCCGGCACGCGATAGAGCTTGAGGTCACCCAGCGCTTCTTCGGAAGCGAGCTCGGTAAGCGCCACTGGCACATCCTGCATGCTCTCGTCGCGCCTTCGAGCCGTAACGATGATGGACTCGCTCTTGTACATGGCCCCCATCGCCGCCATCGGCGCTGGAGGCGGAAGCGGCGGGCGCACCGGCGATCCTCTCGCCGTGCTGCCGATCGGATAGCAGGTCAGCCGCAAGGGCCGTGCTTTGGGCGGATCGGACAAGGCCTGGTAATTGCTCTCAACATTAAGCGTGCCGGCCACGGCCAGCAGCTCGGTATCTGCAAAGCTCTGGCCATTATCGTTGAGCATGGTCAGCCATGACATCAGCCGCATGCCGACCTTGCCTCGTCGCCCGTCTTTCAGCGTCGCAACATAATGCGCCTGCCAGTCGAACCCCCAGGCGAGATAGGTCAGGGTGACTCGATAGGTCCCGCCAGAATCGTCGCGGGTATCGATAGTAAACACCGGATCGGCGGACAGCCCCGTCGGCACGCCTGCAAAGGTCAGCTTTTCGGGAAGGCCCGAGCAGCGCACCGCCTCAAAACCGCCCGCTGTCTGTAGCACCAGCCCGCCATCGGCGCGCGTGCGCACAATCGCGCTTTCGCTGCTCGGCTGGCCCGTCGCCGGATTGCTGCGCGTGATGGTGACGCGATTGCCCAAGGTGCCATCGACCAAGGCAGCAGGGGACAGCAGATCGGCATTGCGGTTCTTCTCGATCGTCCCGCCCGGCAGGCCGGTGACGATAGCGCTGACCGTGACCATGCCCTCGGCCACCCCGCCGAAGCGCACTGTGGAGACCCCCGGCGGGAGAGTGACAACCCGCGTCTCGCTGATCATCGCAAAGCCGCGCGGCCAGTTGCGGTTCATCGCATCATCTACGCCCCGATCCGGATCGCGATATAGGGTGACGGACAGCGCTTCGGGCGCGGAGGCGTCCACCACCTCGCGCGCCGAAGCACCTGCGCTCCAGGGCGCCAGAACCAGTCCGAGCACCAGCAATATCGGGGCGGCGCGCGCCATCTGCAGCCTCAGTAGCGCGTTGCGTAGGTTACGCGCACTTCGCGTTCGCCATTGGCGGGCACGGAAATGACGAATTTGCGGCGGTCGGCATTAAGTTGCTCGCCCGGCACATCCTCGCTCACCACGCGGTAATCCTGCGCCCACCAGCCCCAGTCGAGCCCGGCCTGGATCAGTTCGACATTGACCGAAGAGGATTTCGCATTGGTCAACTTGTAGCGCATCGTCGTGCGGTAATAGGTCTTGGCGTAGGACACCTCGCCCTGGCTGACGATCTCGCCATCCTTGATCACCTGCCAGCGCTTGTAGCGCTCAAATTCGTCCGAGGTGATGCGCTCACGCTTTTCAACCTCGGCCTGCAGCGTGATGTCAAACGCATCGCCGGTGCGCAGATTGAGCTCGCTGCCCATCGGCGTGTGGGGAATCGCATTCTCACCGATGAATTGCGGCGAGCCCTTGCGGTCGCGCTGGTAGAAGCGGACCGTGCCCGAAGGCAGCGCATCTCCCAGCCCGCCGTCGCTTGAAGAACTGAACGCGATCTGGCTGGCGACATTTACCGCATCGCTGTCGCTCTGCATCCAGCTCACGGTGCGCCCATAGACCTTGCGGGCCGGAACCCCCTGCACGTCAAGAAAGCTGACCTGCTTGGTCTGGGCATTGGCGATCGTGGTGCGGTTGGCGATCGGATAGAGATAGAAATCGCCGACCTGCTCGCGATTGGCGCTCTGCGTCCCTGGGCGGATACCGCCGGTACCCTTGCGGGAGGGCCGTCGGCTGCGACTGCTACGATTGGCCTGCGCCGGATTTCCGGCAATCAGCAGGGTACTGGCATTGCGAAAGGTCGTGCCGGTATTGTTGGTCAGCGTTACCCAGCCCTGCATGTCGATAGTGCCCTTGCCCTCGTCATAGAGCGCGACATAATCCGCGCTCCAGCCGATGCCGGGCGTGAGGTAGCGGATCGAGGCCGGGCGCGTGCCAGCACTGCGGCTCTGGACATTGACCGAAAGCGTCGGGCGTGCGCGCAGATTGGGCGGGACCCGGTCGAATATCACGCGCACCGGCAAGCCATCGTCGCGCAGCACCTCAATGCGGCTGCCGATCTGGACGACGACCCCTCCACTGGTCGACAGGACTTTTGCGCGCTCGCGCCTCTCCACCCCGGTAGCCGGGTTGGTGCGCAGCAGGGTGACCGTCTGGCCGATCGCCTTTTCCATCATCTTGGTCGGGGTCAGCAGGTCGAAATCGAAATTCTGCTCGACGATCGCAGTACCGCGAGCCGCGAAGCTGAGCGTTTCGGGCCTGATCTTGGCGGATACATCGGGAAAGGTGATCTTGGAGCGACCCGCAGCGATATTGAGCTGGCGAATGTCCTGCACCAGCGCGAGATTGTTATTGTAGATGGTGACAGAAACGTCGCCCTGCGCGCTCGCCTCGCCATTCTGGGCCAGTGCGGGAAACTGACTTGCCAGCGCGGCAAGGCCAATCGCGGCAGTGCAAGATGCTGCTTTGAATATCCGGTTCATTTTCGATCCTCTCAACTCAAGCCATCAACCTGCACCGGCGGACTTTAGCATCGGATGAACGGAAAGCGAGGAACCGAACCGATTCTAATCCTTGATCGTGTGCGGAAGCGCCAGAAACATGCGTGTGGCCGACATGTTCTGAAACCAGAATGCATGCGCCGCCGTTCTCATCCGCGCGACAAAGCCACCTGACACCTTCGCATCAGGGCCGTCGACTTCGCCGATCCCGTCGATGGCCTGATTATCCGCGCCGTCAGCAACCAGGTTCTGGACATAATAGCCCTCGCTCGCACCCGCATCCTCGCGCCAGCCCAGCGCCAGTTCAGCATGCGGCCCGGTCCATTCATGGTTGAACCTGGCGCGCGAAACGCCGTCCTTGCGCTGCAGTACGGTGATCGCCTTGCCATAGGGTGCCGGCTCGCCGAGCGCCCAGTCGCGCTCCGGTCGCATTAGCACGCGCTCATGCACGATATGGGTCTCGATGCTGCATGCGCCCATCGAACTGGTCAATGACTGGGCGAATCCGCCAAGCGCATCGGCAGGCGCGTTGACTTCGATCGCCGCGATGATCGGCGATGCCGCGCCCATCATGTCGACATTGTCCTTTGCATCGAGCGGCAGATCGATGACCACCCGGATTGATCGCTCGTCTGCCGCCAACGCCTGCCCCGCGGCCCTTACCGCGGCTTCGGCCTCACCGAATGGGCAGCTTTGCGCCGGAACAATGCCAAACAGCTTGTTCGCCGCGTAAGCTGGAGGGTTCGCAGGCTGGTCAGCCTCGCTGTCGGACGAATTGCACGCCGATGTCAGCGACACGAGTAGCAATCCGGCCAGCAGTTTGCCCAATGAGAACGCGGAATTCCGGCACACAACCTCCGGCGCAACCGTGGATCTCATTTTCCGCTATGTTTCTGCACCGCCAGCACTTCGCCAACCTTGTCCGACAACTCCTGCACCGAAAACGGCTTGGGCAGGAAGTGCATCCTGTCGATATCGATCTCACTCCTGAGCTGCTCTTCGGCATAGCCGGACATGAACAATACCGGCATATCAGGTGTGAGCTTGCGTATTTCGCGGGCCATGGCCGGCCCATCCATGCTCGGCATCACGACATCGCTGACGACAATATCGTATTTGCGACCAAGCTGGACATATTCGAGGCCTTCCTCGCCATCACTCGCCATTGTCACCTCATAGCCCTGCCGCGTGAGTGCCCGTTCAGCGACGAGGCGTACCGGGTCCTCATCCTCGACCAGCAGTACCCGCCCTCCTCCGGCCCATTCGCTCGGCTTTTCGGGAGTGTCGGCCTTTTCAGCGATTGGGGACGTCCCGGGCGCAATGGTGTGAACCGGTAAATAGACGCTGAATTTCGCGCCCTTGCCTTGATCGCTATCGGCGAAGATGAAGCCACCCGATTGCTTGACGATGCCGTAGACGGTCGACAGGCCAAGACCGGTGCCCTTGCCCTGGTCCTTGGTGGTGAAGAACGGCTCAAAGATCTTTGCGAGGTTTTCAGGGGCGATGCCGCCACCGGTATCCTCGACGACCAACGCAGTATAGTCACCAGCCGGGATGATCTCGCTGTCCATCGCGCGCACATCCGAAGCCGATATTCGTCGCGTCGCCAAAGTCAGCTTGCCACCACTGTCGACACCGGCATCGCTGCCCGGCTTGGCAGTCCTGGCCTGAATCGCGTCGCGCGCATTAACGGCAAGATTGACGATGACCTGTTCAAGCTGGGTCGGGTCGGCACGCACCGGCCCGAGATCGCGATCATGGCTGACGACCAACTCGATCTTCTCGCCGATCAATCGCTTGAGCATCTGCGATACGTCAGAAACAACATCGGGCAATTGCAGCACTTCAGGGCGCAAAGTCTGCTGGCGCGAAAAGGCCAGCAATTGCCGCGTCAGGGAAGCCGCGCGGTTCGAATTGGCACGGATCTGCTGAATATCGTCATAGTCAGAATCGCCCGGTGTGTGGCGCATCAGCATGAGGTCACAAGTACCCAGAATTGCCGTCAGCACATTGTTGAAATCATGCGCGACACCGCCTGCCAGCTGGCCGACCGCCTGCATCTTGGTGGCCTGGGCGACCTGACGCTTGAGCCGCGATTCCTCGGTCGAATCGGTCAGGCCGAGCAGCACTGCCGCCTCACCCAGCCCGCGCACCCCCGCCAGGCTCAGCGAGACCGGCTCGTCAGGCTGGCTTGCCAGGCGCACAGCGATATCGCCCGAGGTGGCGGCACCCTGCGCAAAGCGGCGGATTGCCTCGGAAAGAGCGCGCTTGTCTTCCTGGACGACAAGATCGGTGGGATAGGTCGGCGGCTTGCAATCCTCACGCCCGGCAGCGCGCATGAATGCAACATTGGCGAACAGCAGCCGCCCATCGCGCTCGGCCATGGCCAGGCCAAGCGGCAGCTGGCTAAGCAATTCCTCAAGATGCGGGACCGCTGCGCTGACCTCGCCGCCGCCGCCAATGCCGGCCCCGGCATCAGCCAGCAACATCAGCGAGGGTGAGGATTCGGGGGTCGGCTCGCCCGTAATGCCCGGCTCAGTCACCGGCAAATAATAGAGCGTAAGCGGTGGCGCACGATCGCCGTCGCGCGACCAGCTGATGTGTCCATCCTCATCCTCATTGAGGAACGAGACGAATTCCTTGCCGGTGACCTCTGTTTCGACTTCACCCGTCGCGCGCGCCGCAAAACCGGCGCTGGCGGACTGGATCACGCCATCGGGATCGACGATCGCTGCGGCGATCCCGGCACTCGCCAAAGCCTGACCGAGCTTGCCATCGAGCCAGGCTGCAAGCTCGGCAGCCGGATCAGTGTACTCGATCGGGCTCAAGTTCCAGACGAGATAGTCTTCGCCGCGCCCGGCCCGCCTGATATCGCCGCTCCAGCGCTGTCCCGCGCAATCTGCGACTCCCTCTACCAATTCGATCCCGGCCTTGCCCTCACGCCATGCCAAGCGCGCCGCCTGCCCCAGCCGATCGAGCGAGGCAACGTCGGCTGGCAGGCGCGGCGGCGCACCGGCGGTTCCAAACCATTCCTCGTGGCAGCGATTGGCACAGACCAGCCGGGCGGCACGATCAGTGACTGCGACCGCCACGCCCTCGCGCTCGATCGCTGCGACTGTCACCGACCAGTCCGGCATGGCAAGCTCTGGCTCGGACAGCGGAGCACGTCGCTTGGCCAACAGCGATGCCAGCGCTCCCAGCGCGATTACGCCGCCGGCGAAACCTGCAACCACGACCGGCTCGCCTGTTATCGTCCAGAGCAGGGCGATGCTGGCAGCAAGCGCCGCCGCAACGACGATCCGGTCGACCCAGCCATGCGAAGGACCAGCCGCTTCCGTCATTCGGCGGCGGCCTGGTTCGAACGGTAACGCTCCAGCCGGGCGCGGTGCTTGCGCCCGACCCACCAGCGCCAGATCATCCCGGAAAGCAGATATCCCAGCGCCGCTGAAACCAGCGACATCACGACAAATCCGAATGCGGTCACCCCGGCGGTTTCGATAAACCAGCCGAAATCCTGCCACCACCCGCCGCGTTCGATCTCGCCAGCCATGGCCGTGTTGACGGTGGCCTGGTCGACCTTGAGAATGAAGCCGCCGACCTTGTTCGCGATCACCAGCCAGAAGGGAATGGTGAATGGATTGGTGACGAAAGTGACAGCAGCCGAAAGCGGGACATTGGCGCGCGCGGGCAATGCCAGGAATGCTGCCAGGAATATCTGGCCGACCGGGATAATGAAGGCCGCAAATAGACCAAGCGCCACACCGCGGGGCACCGAACGGCGGGTGAAGCGCCACAATTCGGGGCTGAGGAAACGATGGGCGATAGGCGCGAGCCAGCGGTTGCCCGCCATCTGCTCCCTTGTGGGCATGGCAGGCGCACGATGCCGCAACCAGCGGTGAAAGCGAGCCAGAGGTGTCATCCGTGTTCTCGCATTATTCGCGCCTGGTCGCGCTTCCAGTCACGTTCCTTGATCGAGTGACGCTTGTCTGCCGCATTCTTGCCGCGCGCAAGGGCCAGCTCGACTTTCGCCCTGCCCCGGCTGTTGAAATAGATCGAAAGCGGAACCAGCGTCATTCCCTTGCGCTCAACAGCGCCATGCAGCCGGGCGATCTCGCGCTCATGCAACAGCAGCTTGCGCGCCCGCTTGGGTTCATGGTTGAAGCGATTACCATGGCTGAATTCCGGCACGTTGGAGTTGATCAGCCAGGCCTCGCCATTGCGGATGTCGGCATAGGCCTCGGCGATCGACCCTTCACCGAAGCGCAGGCTTTTGACCTCGGTTCCGGTGAGCGCGATCCCCGCCTCAAACGTCTCGTCGATATGGTAATCGAACCGCGCGCGCCGGTTCTCGGCGACGATCTTGTGCTTGTCGAATGTCTTTTGCTGCGGACGTGCCATGATGTGCACGCCATGTAGGGATGAAGGCGCGAAAAGTGAACGGCTGAAAGCGTCACTGTCGCCGGGCCGGTTCGCGACCCCGATCAGTCGTGCTGGAGGTATATCCCGAGCCGCACCATTCTGCCCGCATCGTCATATTGATAGCTCGTCAACGAATTGACCACGCTTTCATCGCCGCCCACCAGCGTGTTGTGCTCGGTCAGTTCAAGAAAAACGAGATTGCCGACCTGGCTGACACGGTGAAATTCGGCCCAGAAATCGGAACTCGTCGCCCATTGCATCAAAAGCCCGCGATAGACTTCCCAACCCATCGCCACCTTGTCATTGCCAACGCGCTCAAAAACATCGGTGTCGAGCAATGCGGCAAGCTCATCCCAACCCGATTCGTTGAAACCGGGCGCCTTAGCCGCTTCGACCGTGCGCTTGATGCAATCGGTGTATTCCAGACATTTCAACGCGAGTTCACCGGTTACCGAGCTGCGGTCAGTCCAGATGCCATCTTTCGCAATTGTCGCCACTGCCCGTTCCTTTCGAAAGCGCTCATGTTCAGCCATATTGTCTGTCAAACGCCTCTTACAGACAAGCCCGGAGAAGAAGGCGTTAGTATTGCGGGTAGAATTGTCTTGCTAGAACTAGCCCGTAAGCCATAACTTCCAATACTATTGGGGATGAAAAGGGATAGGCATGCTTGCAAGACTATACGGATTTTTGGCAAGCCTGGCCCTCCTCTCCGCTCCCGCATGGGCCGCTGACGATCCCCCGCCACTCGAAGCCTATGGCGACCTGCCTGGAGTCGAGGACATGGCGATTTCGCCCGATGGCCAGAGTCTGGCGATGGTCACCCGGGTCAAGGACAGGCGGATGTTGCTGGTCAGCGGCGAAGGCGGCTCAATGCGCTCTGCACAGGGCCTCGGCGATACCAAGGTCCGCGCTCTGAGATGGGCCGGGAACGATTTGCTAATCGTAACCACAAGCGTGACCGAAAATCTGCCGATTGAGTTCCTAGCGAAGCAGCGAGAGACGTTCGGCGCGATCATTATCAATCTGGCGAACGACAAGACGGAAATGGTGTTCGAGAACCGCAATTCGATCGGCTCGGCCATCTTCAATTCGGGAGCCATCCGCCAGATCGACGGGAAATGGCTCGGATATTTCAAGGGCCTTGAGTTCAAGAAGGCGTCCGGGTCAATGAAGTACACCCATTACGGAAGCAACATGGCGCTCTTTGCTGTGGACCTTGCGAAAAACAGACCAAGCAAGGTTGTAAGCTCGAAGGTTGGCAATTTTTACCAAGGCTGGCTGGTCGACGGCGAGGGCAAGATCGCCGCCGAACTCGAAGTGAACAGGACCAATGGCCAATGGGTAGTCAAGAATGCCAATCGAGCCACGCTTGCCTCTGGCATCGATCCGACCGGTGATGTTTCGCTTATCTCTCTGGGCCGCAATGGCAGCAGCGCCATCTACGGATTTGAAGACGACGAATCCGAATACATCAGATATTTCGAAGTCCCGCTGAGCGGTGGAACCCCGGTTGAGATCCTGGATGATGTCCGAATCGATGGTTTCTACGTCGATCGGAGCAACGGTAGGCTGCTCGGCTATCTCGATGACGGCGCAAAACCCAGGCCGGTCCTTTACGATCCCGCACATCAGGCAGTTTACGACAAGTTATACAAGGCCTTCTCGAAGTATGACATCACGGTGATCGACCGGACATCCGATTTCAAACACTTCATCGTCCTGACAAGCGGGAATGGCGACAGCGGCACCTACTATCTGGTCGATATCGAGCAGCTGAAGGCCGATTCGATAGGGTTCGAACGCGTCGCAATTCCCGCCAAACAGGTCGGGCCAATCTCGACTGTCGAATACAAGGCCGCAGACGGCCTTGATCTCGACGGCATTCTCACTCTGCCGCCGGGGCGCGAAGCGAAGAACCTGCCAGTTATCATGTTTCCCCATGGCGGTCCGAGCTCCCATGACAAGGAAACTTTCGACTGGTGGGCACAGGCATTTGCTTCGCGTCGCTATGCTGTGTTCCAGCCCAATTTCCGGGGTTCAACCAATCGCGACGACACATTCCGCCGCGCTGGATACGGACAATGGGGCCTCAAGATGCAAACCGACATCTCCGACGGTCTCACCGAGCTGGTCAAACAGGGCATCGCCGATCCGGCGCGCGCCTGCATCATGGGAGCCAGCTATGGCGGCTATGCGGCGCTTGCGGGTGTCACCTTGCAGCAGGGTCTATATCGCTGCTCGGTGGCGGTGGCACCGGTCAGCGATCTCAGCGTGCGCTACAACAATTTTAGCAAGGAGACCGCTCGCGACAAGATGACCTTGGCCAGCTTGAGAGAGAGCATGGGCGATCCATCTGGTTTCAACGCTGTGTCACCGCGCCGCTTCGCTTCACGCGCCGATGCGCCGGTCCTGCTGATCCACGGCAAGGACGACACCGTTGTCGACTTCGAACATTCGCGCAAGATGGCCGATGCACTCAAGGGTGCAGGCAAACCCTACAAGCTCGTCGTGCTACGCGACGAGGACCATTGGCTGTCCACCGCCAGCACTCGCAAACAGATGCTCGAGGAAGCGATGCGCTTCGTCCAGCAGCACAATCCGGCAGATTAGGCGTTAAACCAGCCCGGCATGTGCCAATGCGGCATCGACTGCGGCGCGCGAGGCTTTGCTGGGCTCGACAACCGGCAGACGCAGCTCGTCCGGGAACCAGTCATGCAGGCGCGTCAGCGCATATTTTGTCGGGCCAGGCGATGTATCTGTGAACAGCGCGATGTGCAGCGGGTGAAGCAAATCGTTCAGCTCGCGCGCCTTTGCCATGTCGCCCTCGGCACAGGCCTGCTGAAAATCGGCGCATAGCCGCGGCGCGACATTGGCCGAAACCGAGATGCAGCCCACGCCGCCGTGCGCAAAATGGGCAAGCGCGCTCTCATCATTGCCTGACAGCTGGCAAAAGGTATGGCCGATCGATGCGCGATAGGCACTGACGCGGGAGATTTCGCCCGTCGCATCCTTGACCCCGGCAATGCGCGGCAGCTGCCCGAGCCGCGTCATGGTTTCCAGATCGAGATCTACGATCGAGCGGCCCGGAATATTGTAGATCATCACCGGAATTCCGATCGCATCGTGAACCGCCTTGAAATGGCGATACATGCCTTCCTGATTGGGCTTGTTGTAATAGGGGGTCACCACCAGCACGGCATCGGCCCCGGCCTTTTCCGCGTGAACCGCGAGCATCACCGCTTCGCTGGTTGAATTGGAGCCTGCCCCCGCGATCACCGGCACGCGTCCACTCGCAACATCGATGCAGACCTCGGTGACGAGCATGTGTTCTTCATGGCTCAGCGTAGGCGATTCGCCGGTCGTGCCGCAGGGCACCAGCCCGGTCGAGCCATGATCGATCTGCAGGTTCACCAGCTGGCGAAAAGCCTTCTCGTCAAACGCCCCGTCGCGAAACGGCGTTACCAGAGCGGGAATTGATCCGGAAAACATGGACTTTGGCCTTATATTTGCTCCAAGAACGCGCCAGCAATGCAGACAGCCGTTCCCGGATTCGTTCGTTCACCGCGTGATAAGGAGCCTTTCTCCACAATGTCCAGCATGCTGCGTGCCTCTGCCTTCGTGATGCTACTTGCCGCTGCCGCCGCATCGAGCCCGGCGCGAAGCGATGACGGGCGCGAATGGGACACAGCCCGCGCGCGCCAGCACGCCAGCGATGATGCCGTCATGCGCAGCGCGATCCAGCGTTGGAAAGTGATTTCGAAGTCGAGCAAACTCAGCTTCGATAGCTATGTTGGCTTCCTGCTGTCCTATCCCGGTTTCCCGTTTGAGGAGAAGGTCCGCAAATATGCTGAATCCGCGCTGGAACGGGTCTCGCCCGATCCCAAGCGCCTGGTCGCCTATTTCGAAAAATTCCCGCCGCTGACCAATCCGGCACGGGCGCGCTATGCCTTGGCCCTCGCCTCGCAAAGCTATCCGGGCGCCAGCGAAACAGCGATTGCTGCCTGGCGAGGCGGTCCGATGAGCGAGACAGCCGAATCGGCGATCATCTTCAACTATGGCGACGCAATTACCCGCGCCGATCATGACGCTCGGATGGATGCGCTGCTGTGGGCAGGCAAGGCCCGAGCGGCTGCGCGGCAGATTTCCTACGTTTCACCTCAAAAGCGCAACCTGTTCATGGAGCGGCTCAGCCTGGTGCAGGGTTCGAAGCCGGGCAGCCTTGGGCTTAACCTGAGCGGCGAGGACCTGCGCGATCCCGGCTATGCCTATAACCGTATCGTCCAGGCCCGACGCGCGAGATATCTCGCCGGCGCGGTCAATTTCCTGGCGACGCGCCCGCCGCTCAGCGCTCCGGTGCTTGACGGCGAGAAATGGGTCAAGGAACTGCTGACTGCTGCCAAGGGCGCGGGTTCCAGCACCGCCGTACGCATTGCCGCCTCGATCGACGACGGTTTCGCGCCCGGCACCGACATCAGCACAATGAGTTTTCGCCTGCGCGACGATTATACCTCGCTGATGTGGCTGGGCGGCACCAAGGCGCTGTGGTCGCTGCGCGATCCGCGCCGCGCTGCGCCGCTGTTCTATCGCTATGGCGCCGCTGCAAAGACCCCCGGCACACGATCCAAGGGCTTCTACTGGGCCGGACGCGCTCTCGCCAAGGCTGGAGACCGCGAAGGCGCAAAACGCCATTTCGAACAGGCCGCGCAATTTCCCGACCATTTCTACGGCATGCTTTCGCTTGAGCGGCTGGGACGCCCCCTGCCCAATCTTGCTGTCAGGCCAGCGGTCACCCCCACAACCGCTGAGCGCAGAGCATTCATGGCGCGGCCCATCACCCGCGCCGTGATGCAATCGGCGCGCAGCGAGAACTGGCTGACAACGGTGCGTTTCTTCCGCGAAATCGCCGAACAGGCCGAATCCGAGGCCGAGCATGTGCTGGTCGCCGACCTGGCCAAGCAGATCGGTCGCCGCGATCTCGCCGTGATCCTCGGTCGATCGGCGCATACCGACGGCTTTGGCGAATTCCACCAGATTTCGTTTCCGCGCCTGCCGGCACCGGCTGGCACCAATTGGGTCATGGTTCATGCCATCACCCGGCAGGAGAGCCAGTTCGCGATGAATGCGATTAGCCACGCCGGTGCGCGCGGTCTCATGCAGCTGATGCCGGGCACTGCGCGCGAGCAGGCCGGCAAGATGGGCCTCAGCTACAGGCTGAGCGGGTTGCTGACCGATGCCAATTACAATATCCGCCTGGGCGACGGCTATTTCGGACGGATGATGAGCTATTATGGCGGCGCATACCCGCTCGCCGTGGGTGCCTATAATGCCGGGCCGGGCAATGTGAACAAGTGGCTCAGGGCCAACGGCGATCCGCGCAAGGGCGGGATTGATTGGGTGACCTGGATCGAGCGCATCCCGATCTACGAGACCAAAACCTATATCACCAAGGTGCTGGAAAACGCGGTGGTCTACCAACAGATGAACCCCGACAAATATTTCTACTCAGGTGACACCCCGGCCAGCCATTTCCTGGGCAAGCGCGATCCGGGCTAGCATGCCTGCCCATGCAATCCGCTGGTCCTCCCATAAGCCCTGAAGGCATGGCGGCGCTTAAAGCGCGCTACGACCATTTGCTCGGCACCGAGCGGCCCGAAATCGTCGAGATCGTCAGCTGGGCGGCTGGCAATGGCGATCGTTCGGAAAATGGCGACTATCTCTATGGCCGCAAGCGCATGCGCGAGATTGACCGCGAGTTGGGACATCTCTCGCGGCGGATGAAGAAATTGCGGGTGATCAATCCCGCCGACCAACCTGACCGCGCCCGCGCCTTCTTCGGCGCGACAGTCACCATCGCCGATGAGGATGATGAGCAGATCGTCGTCACGCTGGTTGGCGATGACGAACAGGACGCCAGCGCCGGTCGCATCGGCTGGAGCGCCCCGCTGGCTCGCGCCCTGCGCGGCGCAAAGGTAGGCGACCTGCGCAATGTCCGCCTGCCCGGCGGTGAAAAGGAATGGGAAGTAGTAGGGATCGAGTATCCGTGAAGCTGTCCGAAATTGGGTGGTTTGCGGCCCGTCTGCTTTTGGGCGGTGATCAGCAAAAGCGGACATTGGTCCAATGGCGAGAATTGGGCCGCAAGCCGACGGTCCGCTTTCAGGGTGGAATTGCTGGAAAGCAGCCTTTCAAGCCGCGTAGGATGCTCGGCCGCTACCGACCCAATTGAGGTCGTTCGTTGCCGATCCGAAATTGCCCGAAAGCGGCCATTGCCCTTGCTCCGGTGTAACAGGCAGGAACCCAATTCAGTCTGCGGTAATTTCCATCTCGGCCATCTCGCGTTCGGCCCAGAACAGTCTGCCTGTGTATTCGTTCGGATTCTTGCAACTCGCAAAATAGACGATCATTCGGGCAGGCACTGACATCGGCACTGGCCGACTGTCGCCTTCCTTGGGGTCGAATCCCCGCCTCTTGAGCCGCTGCTGCACGAGCTCGGTAGCCACCCAGCCCGGATTCAACCCGATCACGTAGACGTTCATGGCACGAAGGTGGGGGGCGATCACGCTGCCCAGTCGATCAAGTGCGCGCTTGCTCGCGAAATAGCTGGGAACGGTCAGGTTGCGCCCAACAACCTCTTTCTCGGCGATCTGCTCCTCAGGCAATCGGAATACTTCACCCGATCCGGTTGTGAGGTTGATGATCCGGCCTTCGCCGTGCTCAGCCATAATCGGCGTGACCAACTGCATCAGGATAAACGGCGCGTGCAGGTTGATATCGAAGTCGTTCGACCACTCTTCGAAAGTCAGATCCAGAAACTTCTTGTCCCACACAGACCCCACGGTCGATGCCGCATTGTTGACCAGGATATCGACTCCGCCGAACCGCTCGACTGTCTTGTCCACCAGGTTCTTGAGGTCGTTACGGTTGGCCAGGTCGGTCCGTACAGCCAGCGCCTCACCGCCGAGTGCCTCTATCTCCTTCATGGTTTCGCCAAGAGTGCCGGTCAGTTCAACACCCTTCAGCGTTTCGCCAAGGGTATCCGGCGCGCTATCGATTGTCTCGACCGAGCGCGCGGCGATCACGATCTTTGCTCTGCGCCGCGCGAAATGCAGCGCGGCTTGTTTCCCTACGCCCCGGCTCGCGCCCGTAATGATCACGACTTTGCCAGTCAGATTAAGTTCGTCTTGACGTTCCACGACTTTTCTCCCTGGCAGCGCCTGACCGCCTGCAACCTTTCACCTTATCTGTCTATCACTCACGCCCGACGCGGCTGACCATGACCTTGTTGCCATCGAGGTCGCGAAAATAGGCGCCGTAATAGTTCATTTCTTCAGGGCCACGCGGTCCAGGAGGTCCTTCACACTTACCGCCAAGCTCGAGAGCCTTGGCATGGGCAGCA
>JAQWKP010000262.1 GCA_029247785.1 Novosphingobium sp. | reverse complement strand
CCGCACCGGGCGGCGCGACCAGCACGGCGCTCGGCCCGCCGCTCAGTGCGGTGAGCAATTCGGGCAGTACAGCATGGATCGGCAGATCAGTCACACCATGCACCCTACCCGGTTACAATCGGAGAATGAAAGCCGGGTTGAATTGGGTTAGGCAGAAAACAGGGAGAACGCCGATGAGCAAGCTCGAAGGTAAAGTCGCGGTGATAACCGGCGGCGGACGCGGCATTGGGCGCGCCATTGCATTGCGGTTGGCGCAAGAGGGTGCTGCGATCGTGGTGTCTTCACGGACCGAGGCAGAGATTGCGGAAGCAGTCGCCCAGGCCAAAGCGCTTGGCGTGAATGCGCTGGCGGTGGTGGCTGACGCGATGCAACGCAGCTCTGCCCGCGAGCCGGTCGTGCGGGCGCTGGCCGAGTTCGGGCGCGTCGACATCCTGGTCAATAATGTCGGCGGCCTTATCGGGATGCACCACACCTTCGGCGATGGCAGCGACGCGGCCGACGACAGTTTCGAGGCAACCATGGTGCTCAACGTCACATCGGCATGGTGGACCAGCGCGCAGGCCCTGCCAGCGATGCAAAAGGCTGGCTTCGGGCGCATCATCAATATTGGCTCAACTGAATCTCTGCTCGCTAATCCGGGCTGTCCGCCCGCCTATATCGCCGGCAAGCACGCGATCGCCGGCCTCACGCGCCAGCTAGCCCAGGACGTCGGCGATAGCGGCGTCACCGTCAATTGCATCTGTCCGGGCTGGACCAACACCTCGATGGTCGACTTCGACGGAATGGCCGAGCACACCGGCATGACCCCCGAACAAGCCCGCTCCTATGCCGAGAGCATGAGCGCTCAAAACTGCATTCTGGAGCCCGAAGATATTGCCGCCATGGCTCTGTTTCTCGCCTCGGACGAAGGTGCCCGCATCACAGGGCAAGTGATATCGGTGGATGGGGGGTATCGGTTGTAAGGCTTGGGAAGGTGCAGAGGCGGATTGTGGACTTGCGAGTTTTTAGTGTCGTCATTACCAGGCAGCTAATCACCATTAGAACGACCGTCGACAGAAAAAATTGTGAATAGCTGCCATACGTGTCGAATGCGGCCTCTGCAGTGAGGGGACCAAGAGCTGTGCCTGCGACCAGGCCACCAGCCATCGCGCCAAACAGGACGCCATAGCTCCTGAGCCCGAAATGCCTTAAATCCAGACAGGCAATCACATCCACTTCCGCGCCAACCGTGAAGCCGAAACAGCCTGAAGCTATAATCTGGCTCAATGGGTTGGAACCGCTGGACAAAAGCAGAGTGGCGGCGATGACCGGCAGCAGGAATATGCTCGCGCCCACCATATGCCCGGGGATACGGTCAAGCAGAACTCCTGTGCCCAGCGGCCAGATAATTGAGGAGATGCCGACAATCCAGGCTATCCCAGCAGCACGCAGGGGTGTCGCACCCTGATCTGTCAGGATCGGCACAAAATGGACGATGATCCCAATATTCGTGAAAGTGAACAGAACACTCACGATTTGTAGCTTGTAGAAAGCTGTAGTGCGGAGGGCTTCACCAATCGATGCGCCGGGCACGTCCACTGAGGCTTCGGTGGCATGGGCAGGGGGCTTATCGTGCTGTTGGCGGTTTTTGTCTTGCGCGCCCCTGAAGAAAAATAATGCGGGCGGGAACACGGCCAGAAACCAGAGATTGGCAAAGGCCACAAAGCCCCAGAGCAGATACCAGGTCGTCAGACTGCCCGTTGCGGTGCCCAGCAGGGCGAAAGCCGATGGCATCACAACGGCACCGATCAGTCCTATGAAACAGGGTCCAAAGCGATCGACAAGCATCCCCATAGGACCGCTGAGACAGGCGCCAGTTAACCCTGCAATCATTATGCCTAATGAAATACTGGCGCGATTCCAGCCAAACTCTCGTTGGATCGGTCCGATGAAGGGGCCGACCCCATATGTGTGCAAGACAGCTGTGGAATATCCAACCGCCGCAACGAGGGACAGATACCAAAACTGTCGCCATTCCTGGGCCGCATTGGCTGGCGCGTTCACTTTGCTTCATCCCGCCTGTTGATTATTATCAGTTTCCCGGAGAATTCAGCGCATGAGACAGCGCCGCGCTGCTGGCTGAAATGGACGACTAGAGCGTCAGCTGCACACCGTCTACGCTGATCGTCTGGCCGGTCAGATTGTAGCTATGATCGCTAGCCAAGCGGGCGAAAGCGGTCATCCACCTGCCCGCAAAGCGCCGGACCAGCCGCTCAATAGCGCCGATAAACCGCGAATTCGGCGGCTTCGGCCATCGCCGAACGCGCTTCGCTCGCTGGGAAAGCAGCAATCGCATCGATCGCCCGTTCGGCGAAATGGCGGGCCCGCTCTCTGGTGGCATTGACCGCATCGTGGCGGGCGATCAACTCCACCGCATGGGCGAGGTCTTCGTCCTCATTGCGGAATCCGGCAATGGCATCCTGCCAGAAGCGGCGCTCATCCTCGCTGCCCCTAGCATAGGCGAGGATCACCGGCAGGGTCATCTTGCCCTCGCGGAAATCGTCGCCCCTGTCCTTGCCGCTTTCGGACGCCTCGGAATCGTAGTCGATCGCGTCATCGACGAGCTGGAAAGCGATACCAAGATTGCGGCCGAATGTGTCAAGCGCCTGCTCTTCGGCATCGCTTCTTTCCGCGACCACCGCAGCCACCCTTGTCGCAGCCGCGAAAAGCGCGGCAGTCTTGGCGCCAATGATCGCAAGATAGCGTTCCTCACTGGTCTCAATATGGCGCTGAGCGGAGAGCTGGTCGACCTCGCCCTCGGCGATAACCGAGGACGCCTTCGACAGGATCTTAAGGACCTTGAGGCTGCCATCCTCGACCATCAACTCGAATGCGCGAGTGAACAGGAAATCACCGACCAACACCGTCGCCGGATTACCAAAAACGATATTGGCGGTAGTCTTGCCGCGCCTGAGGTCCGATCCGTCAACGACATCGTCATGCAAAAGCGTCGCGGTGTGTATGAATTCGACCGCCGCTGCGAGCTTGTGATGCCGCTCGCCATTGTAGCCGCACAGTTCCGCACCGGCGATGGTCAGCATCGGGCGCATGCGTTTGCCGCCGCCCGAGATAAGATGTCCAGCCAGCGCCGGGATCAGCGGAATCTCGCTCTGCATCCGCTCAAGGATCACAGAATTGACGCTGTTCATGCCGGCAGCGGTCAGCCCCAGCATGGGCGTCAGGGTCGGTTCGCGCCCGGCGGGACGCAGCGGAATGACATCGGCGCTCATGGCTGCTAGCCATGCAGAATGAGAACCCCCAAGGCAAGCCCCACCGGCACGATTGGCAATGGCCCCGATGTCATGCTAGCGCAGCAGCGATGAGCAGCGACCCACCGGCAATCGACCCCGTCCTGGCGGGCTACCGCTCGAGCATCGACAATATCGATGCGGCACTGATCCACATGCTGGCCGAGCGCTTCCGCATCACCAAGGCGGTCGGCGACTACAAGGCCGAAATGAAGCTGCCGCCGTCCGATCCCGGGCGCGAGGAATTGCAGATCGCGCGCATGCGCAAGCTTGCCGAGGAAGCCAATCTAGATCCCGAATTTTCCGAGACATTCCTGCGTTTTATCATCCAGGAAGTGATCCGGCACCACGAACAGGCGCAATCCCAAGGCTGAGCTTTCAGCCAGCAACCTTCGGCAATTTCAGCCTCACGAGCAATCCGCCCAGATCCTCACTCTCGTCGAGTTCGACCGAACCACCATAAATTTCCGCCACGTCCCTTACGATTGCAAGACCCAGCCCGGTACCCGGTTTTCCTGTGTCGAGCCGTGCGCCGCGATCGAAGATGCGGTCGCGTTCGGCGGGTGGGATTCCGGCTCCATCATCCTCAACCCAGATCTCGCACCAGCCGGTATCGTCGGCCTGACCAACAGTCACGAAAACGCTGCCACCACCATATTTAGCGGCGTTCTCGATGAGATTGCCCAGCAGTTCCTCAAGGTCCTGCCGCTCAAGCCCGACCAACACGTCTCGATCGCCGTCGAGATCGAACCGGGTATTTTCGTAAAGCCGTTCGACGGCGCGCAGGACAGCCTCAAGGCTGGGCCAGACATGGGCCCTTGACAGACCTGCCGCCCTGCGACCAACCGCCCTCGCCCTTGCGAGATGATGTTCGACCTGGCGGCGCATTACCCGCGCCTCGCGAATCACCGTTTCGGCAAGGTCGGGAGCGTGCGCGGTCGCGGAGTTCATCACAACTGTCAGCGGAGTCTTGAGCGCATGGGCGAGATTGCCGGCATGAGTGCGGGCCTCTTCCGCCTGCCTTTCGTTGTCCGCCAGCAAAGCGTTGAGCTCATCAACCAGCGGCTCCACCTCTCTCGGAAGCGGCTCGGCCAGGCGGCTCGAGCCGGTCGTTCGCATCTTCTGGATCGCGCGGCGGACATGCCGCAGCGGGAACAAGCCGTACCAGGTTTGCATGCCGGCCATCAGGAGAAGGCCTATGCCGAGAATCACAAAACTATAGGCGAGGATCGCCCGGATATTGGAAATTTGCTGATCTACTTCTTCCCGGCTCGCCGCAACTGTGAACCACCATTGCGTCTCACTACCAGGCAATATGATGGAGCGTTCCATGATCCGCAGGGGCTCAGTGGCGAATTGGCTGCTGTCATAGACATGTGCCTCGTCATGCATGTGATCCGCACGCACATTGAGGCTGCGATCCCACAGCGAGCGGGAGGGAAAATCCTCATGCCCCTCGCCCCGGATTTGCCAGTACAGCCCGCTATTGGGTTCGAGGAAGCGTTGGTCACCCAGCGGGCGATTGAAGAATACTTCGCCATCCGGTCCAATCTCGGCCGAACCGATCATGCCGGTCAGCATGTAGCCGAGCTGCTCGTCAAAATTCTCGGTGATAAGCGATGTCAGCGTTCGTTCGAGTGCGACGCCGCCAACCAGAAGCAGGATCGAGATCCACCCAGCCGCAATCAGCATCATGCGCCGCGCAAGCGAACCGGTATCGCCTGCGTTGGGCGCAACGCTATCCTGAAGGGCGGGAGTTACCCCGTCCGGCTCAGCCGCGCGGGGCGTCGGCGGGATCGTCGAGACTATAGCCGAGTCCACGGATTGTGGTGATGACATCGGCACCCAACTTCTTCCGGATTCGCGTGACAAATACTTCGATCGTGTTCGAATCGCGGTCGAAATCCTGATCGTAGATATGTTCGATCAGCTCGGTGCGGCTGACTACCTTGCCCTTGTGATGCATGAGATAAGACAGCAGCTTGTATTCCTGCGCCGTAAACTTGACCGGCTCGCCAGACAGCGTCACCCGGCCCGAGCGGGTATCGAGCCGCACTTCGCCAGCCATCAGCTCGGAGGAAGTATTTCCGGATGCGCGACGGATCAGGGCCCTGAGGCGCGCAATCAGTTCTTCGGTCTGGAACGGCTTGGCAAGATAATCGTCGGCACCAGCATCCAGCCCAGCGACCTTGTCGGACCAGCTGTCTCGCGCGGTCAGCACGAGCACCGGGAAATCTCTCCCTTCCTTGCGCCACATGCCAAGAACGGTAAGCCCGTCAATTTCGGGTAGCCCGAGATCGAGGATTACTGCGTCGTAGTCCTCAGTTGAACCAAGGAAATGGCCATCCTCGCCATCGGTCGAAAGATCGACGGCGTAGCCATTCTGCTCAAGCGTCGCTTTGAGCTGCTGGCCAAGGGTTGGTTCATCCTCGACGATCAGGAGGCGCAAGTCCATTCTCCCATTCGAAACGCCACTGCCATGCTGCGAAAGGGCCTCAGCGTCAAGCAAGCCGCCTATTGAGACCCTGATATGATATTGCCAGTCTTCGCATCGACATCGACATAATAGACTCGTCCCTTGCCAATGAATTTGAGTCGGTAAACCATTGCAACTGGGTCATATTCTGGCCCGAGGTACTGCATCCCACGCTTGTCTGGAAGGACCAGATCCTCAATGTCTCGCAGCGACATTACTTTTCCCGCCTTGCGCTCTTTGCGCACCTCACCCTGGTGGTCCGCAGGGTCCGCCACAGCACCGGGCATCGCAGCGGAAGCTGCAACCGCAAGCATAAGAATAGCCACAAGCCGTCTCATAATACCAGCCTGCCTAATCTACGGGGTTTGAACAAGCAGTGAATGCCGCTAGGCCCCCGCGCCATGGCAATCGCACCGATACTCAGCTGGGAAGGCCTCGGTCTGATCCAGGGCACCGGCTGGCTATTCAGCGAGCTCGACATGCATATCGGGCCGAAGGATCGGCTCGCCCTCATCGGCCGCAACGGCATCGGCAAGACAACTTTGCTGCGCCTGATCGCCGGGCAGATCGAGGCTGACCGGGGCCGACGCACTGTCCGTCCGGGCACGAAGATTGTACTGCTCGAACAAGACCCTTTCCTTACCGGCTTCGAACGTCTGGTGGACTTCGCTACGGATGGCCCTGATGCGCCTCCATTGCATGCCATTGAGGCAATCGCCGACCAAATCGGAATCGACCTGCAACGGTCAGCAGAAAGCGCCTCGGGCGGGGAACGCAGGCGAGCCGCATTGTGCCGCGCGCTTGCTTCCGAGCCTGACCTGTTGCTGCTCGACGAACCGACCAACCACCTCGACCTCGCCGCGATTGACTGGCTCGAATCCTGGTTGGCCCGTTACACCGGCGCATTCATCGCCATCAGCCACGACCGGACTTTTCTTACGCGGCTGACCAAGGCAACGCTATGGCTCGACCGCGGCATACTCAGGCGCAAGGAAGTTGGCTTTGGCGGCTACGACGCCTGGGAAGGGCAAGTCTATTCAGAGGAGGCGCGCGCCACCGAAAAGCTGGGCGCCAGACTGAAGCTAGAAGCCCACTGGCTGGAACGCGGGGTCACCGCGCGGCGCAAGCGTAACCAGGGAAGGCTGGAGAAACTATACGAGATGAGGGCCCAGCGCGCCGCAATGCTAAACCCCACCGGCACTGCCAAACTCAAGGTGATGGCGGACGATACCAAGACCAAGTCGGTGATCGTTTCAGAGCATGTCACGAAGCGGTTCGCATTACCTGATGGCAGCGGTGATCGCACCGTCATCAGGGACTTCGACCTACGAATCCAGCGCGGCGACCGGATCGGGGTCGTCGGCGCGAATGGCTCGGGGAAGACCACGCTGTTGAAACTGCTGACAGGCGAACTTGAGCCCGATAGCGGTACGGTGAATTTGGCAAATACGCTGGTCGGCACGGTGATCGATCAGCAGCGCAGCCTGCTCGCACCGGAAAAACGGCTGCGCGATGTACTGGCTGAAGGCGGCGACTGGATCGACGTCCGTGGCCATCGCAAACATGTCCAGGGCTATCTCAAGGAATTTCTATTCGATCCGGGCCTCGTCGATGCCAAGGTCGGCACGCTGTCTGGCGGCGAACGCTCGCGGCTGCTGCTGGCCCGCGAATTCGCTCGCAAATCCAACCTGCTCGTGCTCGACGAACCGACCAACGACCTTGACCTTGAAACTCTCGATCTGCTGCAGGAAGTGATCGCCGATTACGAGGGCACCGTGTTGATCGTCAGCCATGATCGCGACTTCCTCGACCGAACAGTGACGATCACCCTGGGACTGGACGGATCGGGCGAGGTCGACATCATCGCCGGTGGCTACGCTGATTGGGAAGCGAAAAGAAAGGAGCGCACCGCGCCGGTGAAGACGGCCAAAGTCATGACACAGGCAAAGTCAGTTTCTGACCGGGGCCCAACACGACCGACACGCACCAAGCTGTCTTACAAGGACCAGCGGGACTTTGACCTGCTACCGGCGCGGATCGAGGAACTGGACGCCGCGATCTCCCGCAGCGAGACGGCCCTGGCTGACCCTGACCTCTACAGCCGCGATCCGGACACCTTCGCTATGCTGACAGAAGAGTTGGACCTTGCCCGCGAAGAGAAGGACGCTGCCGAGGAACGCTGGCTCGAGCTTGCCGAGTTGGTAGAAGGCTAACGCGCCAGACAATTGCCCCGATTCTGCGCGAATGTCACTCTATCCGATAGTATTCCGCCACACGGTCGAGCGCCAATTTCAACACCAGCTTGCCGCTTCGCTTGGGCCAATCGAGCTCCCTCTCAGCATCTGACAGCGCCTCTCCAGCGCAGGCTACGCGCCACAGAATGTCGGACAACCCTGGCCCTGCCTGATCGACCGCCCCGATGAATCGTTGCTTGGCCGCGATTTGCCTTTCAGCCTGGTTCAGACCCAGGTCGGCATTGCTGCCCTTGATACAAACCAAATCCCAACTCATCGTCACGCTCGGTGACAATTGAGCGCGCTCCCAATCGGCACGGAGCCGCTCACAGGCGTCGAATTGACGGTCGCTGAGATGGCCCCTTGCAAGCAACCAGGTAAGCGGTGATTCGGCGAGATTGACCGTCACGCTGCGCCGGTTTCGCTGCGCAGTGCGGCCAACTGGGCCTTCCAAGGTGAGTTCGCGCTCGGCAAGCATTCTCTTCATTGGCGATTCCCCATGCTGTGGATGACCGGCTTGCCAAATTCGGATATATGTAGGAAAGTAAAAAACCAAATCGGTTACTTTTGAGGACTGCTTCATGATCAACCGTATCCGCGATATCCGCCTCGGAAAGAGCCTGACGCTGGCCGAGGTCGCTGCGCGCTGCTCACCGCCCACGACGGCCCAGACAATCGGTCGGATCGAGACAGGCACGCGCAACCTGTCGCTGACCTGGATGAACCGCATCGCCGATGCCTTGGGTGTCGAGCCCGAACTATTGCTGAAAAGCGAGGCGAGCGCGGCCCAACCACAAATTGTTGCCCGGCTTGTTGAAGCTGGCGCCGAAGCGCTGCCATCCCGGCGCGACGCGATCCTGCCCAGTGCGCTTGGCGGTGACGGCCCGATGATGGCGATGACTGTAGAAGTCAGCCACGGCGACTATCGCAGCGGCGACCAGGTCTGGCTGCGTGAGGTGCCGGCTGAGGATTTCGCGCGAATACTCAATCGAGACGTGCTCGCTCCCCGGCCAGGCGGACGATTCACTTTCGGCCGAATGATCGACAGGGACGAAACGCGAGTGGCCCTCCTCCCGCCTGGCGCGGGGCAGAAGCAGGTAATTGTCGAAAACCCGCCATGGCTTGCAGTTGCCGAGATGTTAGTGCGCGCCCTTTAGGCCCTGCCCAAAATGCACGTCCTTTCGATCAGCACGCTGTTTCCAAACCCGGTGCGCCCGTCTTTCGGAATTTTCGTGGGTAACCAGATGCGAGCTGTTGCGGCGCGCGGCGATGTCGATCTGACCATGGTGAGCCCAATTGGAATTCCGCTCTGGCCACTTTCACGGCGCGCGCCTTATGCACAGCTTCAAGCGGTTCCGGCCATCAGTGACGCCATCGGACTTGACGTGCATTATCCAAAATTCCTGAGCATTCCGCGCATCGGCGGCGATAGCAATCCACGCCGGATAATTCGGAGTATCCTCCCCTCAATCCTCAAGCTGCATCGCGATGCGCCCTTCGACCTCGTCGATGCCTCATTCTTCTTTCCGGATGGCCCTGTCGCGGCACAAATCGCGATTGAGCTGGGCCTGCCGCTAGTGATCAAGGCTCGTGGAGCAGACATCCATTACTGGGGCAGCCGCAATCGGGCGCGGGCGCAGATGCTTGAGGCGGCGGGTCGTGCGACAGTTCTGCTTGCCGTCTCAGAGGCGCTGAAGACCGACATGGCAGCCCTGGGCATGCCGAAGGACCGGATCGAGATCCATTATACCGGCCTTGATCACACCCGGTTCAAACCGGTCGATCGCAGGCAGGCTCGCGAGGCAATCGCCAGCGATCCATCGCTTGCCATACCCGTTGACGGGCCACTATTCGTCTTACCCGGCGCGCTTATCGCCCGGAAAGGCCAGCGTTTCGCGATAGAAGCACTGGCCCAACTGCCCGATGCGCGGATGGCACTTGCAGGAAGCGGCGAGGATGAAGCCATGCTGCGCCGGCTGACAGCCAAGCTGGACCTGAACGACCGCGTGCATTTCCTTGGGCTTGTTACGCATGAGCGGCTTCCGACCCTGCTATCAGCTGCCAATGCGATGGTGCTGCCCTCGGCCAGCGAAGGCCTCGCCAATGCCTGGGTGGAAGCGCTGGCCTGCGGCGCGCCGATCATCATTCCCGAGATCGGCGGCGCTCGCGAAGTGGTGCAGGACCAGAGCGCGGGACGAATTGTCGCGCGAAACGCAGATGCCATCGCCAATGCTATTCGCGAGCTGCTCGCAAACCCACCCGAACAGGCATTGGTCGCTGCAAATGCTGCGCCATTCAGCTGGGAGAACAATGCTGCACGTCTGGTCGAAATCTGGCGGCGGGCAATTGAGCGTTGAACGTCGCGATCAGGCGACCGGCTCGAGATATTCCGGCCTCGGCAGAGCTTCGCGCCAATATTTCGTCTCGCTCATCGATGTTCCGTTCGCGAACTTGATTTCGCTCGGCTGGGCAGCACGAAAATTGATGAACGCCAGCCCATCCGGACCGGGCGAGAAGGAATATAGCGTTTCCGCCGCGATTGCGATGGCAGTGCCCGGCCCGGCCGGCCGATTGCCTAGCCGCATCTCGCCGTCGATAACGAAGATTATCTCATCCTCGGAATGGGAGTGAATGCCGCGCTTCTGTTGTTCCTCGTCGAGCGGTTCAGAAGGGGGGAAACGGTTCTCATGCAGCCATACATTGCATGTCGGGCAATCGGAATCGGCGTGCATCGCGCCTTTGACACCATGACCGCCAAGATCGGCGGTGCGCGGGACCTGATCAGCTGGCAGCAGATGTACATTGGCGCCGGTCGTCTGCGCTTCCAGCGGTTCGGCGGATGAAAATGCTAGCACTTGCGCGCCATCCGCCCCACCCTTCACGGTGATCGTCTGACCTTGTTCGACAATGATGCTGGAGCCTGTTGCGAGGGGCCTGCCGCCGGCTTCAGCATCGCCTCGCCAGACATAGGAAACACATTCGACCGGAAGCGGACCGATCTGCAGCGACTGGCCGGAAGCGAGCCGGTGCAGGTGGAGTTGAAGCGGGAACTTGTCACCCTCGAGATAGGTCTGAACCTCACCGTCTCCCGAAAAACCTTGTGGCAAAGCGCCCTTGTCGGCCTTTTCCGGCGTGACTACATGTACTTTCGCCATAACCCTCTCCTTGCTCGAGCGACCGTTCCAGCCTTGCTCAAGGAGCGCGGGATCAGCTGCGTTCGCGCGCGAGGCGTTCCTGGCGGTCCATCTCGCTCTCTTTCGGTACGAAGCTGTCCGAACTTACCTTCAGCCAGATCAGAATCGGTGCGGCCATGTAAATCGAACTATATGTGCCGATGAAGATGCCTAGGACAATCGCAACGGTCAATCCGAATAGGCTGGCCGGGCCGAAAAGCAGCAATGGCATCAGCGCGACCAGAAGCGTCAACGACGTCATGACGGTTCGGGCCAGCGTCTCATTGACCGACAGATCGAGCAGCTCGACGATCGGCATACGCCTGAATTTCTTGAGATTCTCGCGGATGCGGTCGTAGACCACGATCGTGTCGTTGAGCGAATAACCAATGATTGCCAGGATCGCTGCGATTATCTGCAGGCTGAATTCCAGCTGGAACAGAGCGAACATGCCGAGTGTGAGCGATACGTCATGGAACAGGGCGAATAGCGCCCCAATGCCGAACTGCCATTCAAATCGGATCCAGATATATAGTGTGATCGCCAACATGGCCGCGAGCAGCGCATAGATGGCTCTTTCACGGAATTCCCCCGCAACCTTGCCAGAAACCGTGTCGTTCCCATCGCGTCGTACCTGGTCATATTTCGACTCTATTTCCGAGATTACGCGATTGCCGAGCTCGGTTGCGCCGCCAGGCGCATTTTCGAGCTCTTCTGGCAGGCGAACCCGGATCGAGACCTGATTGGCGTCGCCGAAGCGCTGGATCACAGGCTCGCCATAACCGAGCGCAGTGACCTGCTCGCGAAGTTCGGCAATCGGGGCTTCGGCGCGCTGTTCAAAGGTGACTCGCACCTCCTGTCCACCGGCAAAATCGACGCCGTAATTGAGCCCCTTGGTCATAACCAGCGCCCAGCTGGCCACGATCAGCAGCGTGCTGAAGATATAAAACGGCGCGCGCCATTTCAGGAACTTGATGTTGGTGTCTTCAGGGACGAGCTTGAGCAGTTTCATGTCTGCGCCCTCCTAAACGTGCAAGTCCGAGGGACGTGTTCTGCGCAGCCAGCCGGCCACCCACATGCGAGTCATGGTCACCGCGGTAAAGACGCTGGTGAACAGTCCAATAATCAACACCACGGCGAAACCGCGCACCGGCCCTGAACCGAACAGGAATAACAACATGCCAGCGATGAAATTGGTGATGTTCGCATCATAGATCGCGCGGCTCGCTTCACGATAGCCGTTCTCGACTGCGGCGACGACTCTGCGCCCTCGCTTTCGTTCCTCGCGCATGCGTTCATTGATCAGCACATTTGCATCGACCGCCGCACCGATAGTCAGCACGAAACCGGCGATTCCCGGAAGCGTCAATGTCGTGTTCAACACTGCCATAATACCAAGAACCATCAGCACATTGAGCACCAGCGCCATGGTCGAATAGATACCGAATCGGCCATAGGTGGCGACCATCAGCACGACGACCGCTACCGAGCCGATCATCATCGCCAGCGTGCCCTTGCGGACCGAATCCGCGCCAAGGTCAGGACCGACCGTCCGTTCCTCGATCACGGCCAGATCAACCGGCAACGCGCCAGAGCGCAGCGAAATGGCCAGCTGGTTTGCTCCCTCGACGCTAAACCCACCGGAAATCTGAGCACTGCCGCCTAAAATCGGCTCGTTGATATTGGGCGCAGACAGCACTTTGCCGTCGAGAATAATGGCGAAGGGCCGATTGACGTTCTCGCTGGTCAGCTTGGCGAATTTCTGGCCGCCCTGCTGGTCGAACTGAATCGAGACGACCGGCTCATTATTCCGCTGATCGAAGGACTGCCTGGCGTCGGTCAGCTGATCACCCTTGATCCCTCCGAGCCGACGCACAGCGATTGCAGGAACGCCGCCATATTCCTCAGGATCGGCATAGGGAACAATCTGGCTCCCTGGTGGCGAAATTCCTGAAGCGACATCGGAGGGCGACGCCGTAGTATCCACCAGCTTGAATTCAAGCTTGGCGGTCTGGCCGAGCAATGCCTTCAGCGCATCAGGGTCCTGAAGCCCCGGAACCTGGACCACAATGCGGTCTTCGCCCTGACGGATGATCGTCGGC
>JAQWKP010000261.1 GCA_029247785.1 Novosphingobium sp. | reverse complement strand
CTCGGCCTTGAGCGGCAGCGCGGCGATCTTCTCAGCGCTGTCACGCTGCTCGAGCACGGCATCGCGCACGACCTCCTCGAGGATATCCTCCTTGGTAGCGAAGTGGTGATAGAGGCTCCCCGAGAGGATATCGACGTCATCGGCGATCTGGCGCACGGTGGTCGCCTCGAAGCCAAATTCGGCAAAGCGCCTGGCCGCGGCAGCAAGGATCAGTTCTCGACGATCCTGAACCGCGACGCGCGGCTGCTTGCCGCCATCGCCGCCTTGCGATGCGCGTTGCGCGCCAATTGTCGTCTGCCTGCCTGCCATGGGCCGTTGCGATCCGCCTGTTATATTGTGCGTCACCAGAATGGCGACGGTGTATCGATATCAGTACCCGCCCTAGCAAGTGCGGTCAGGCTTGGCGAGCCACCCAGACCGCAGCGCCTCACGCCACCGGCGTCGCATTCATCCTTTCGAGCAAGCCCTCTCTCGGCTGAACGAATTCGAGATAATGGCCTAGCTCGGTCGTATCGACGTAGCACGCGCGACAATAGCCCGGCGTATCGGTGTCGAGCGGGAGCGTCCAGCCGCCGGCCTCTATCTGTCGCCGCAATGCATCCCAGTCTTCGTCATCGCGAATGAGATAACCGTAATGATGGAATTGCAGCACGAATTCACCGCCATGCGGCGCATGGTCGGAATAGAGCTCCATGCCGGGCCCGTTTCCGCAGGTGATTTCATACATCATATTTCCCAGCCACGCCGAACGCAGCGCAATATTGCCACCGCCGGGCAACTGGCTTTCGCTTTCGCGCATGGCCGTAACCCCGAAGCGCTCGCGGAATACGCCGGCAGCGCGCTCCAGATCGTTGGTGACATAGCCGACGTGATAGTGGTCACTGTGCAGCAAGCCCTTTGCCGGATCGAATACGGGGACGGGACGATGCAATTCCATAAGGTGTGTTTCCCTCTTGCCGTGCCACAATCTCATCAAACAACTGCGATCATGACGGGGAGCGCCGCGCATGCAACTGAGTTTTCCAATGCCGCATCTGGCGGAATTGAAGGGCATGACCCAGCCTTGGGAATTCGGCGTCACCGGTCCCGATCAATTGCGTATGGCCAAACGCGCCGAAGAGCTAGGCTATGACCAGATCGGCATTCCCGAACATCTCGCGGTGCCGCCTGCCCATATCGAGAACACCGGGAGTTTCTAGTTCCATTCTGTGGTGGCGCAAGCCGCAATCGCCGGGGCGACGGAAAAAATCCGACTCAACACCTGCCTTACCATCCTGCCGTTCCAGCACCCGATCGTCATGGCCAAGGCGCTCGCCACCGCCGACTGGATGAGCGGCGGGCGCATCGATGTCACTTTCGGGCTCGGCTCCATCAAACAGGAATATGACTATCTTGGCGTGCCATTCCACGAACGAGGGGCCAGGGCTGATGAATATATCGAAGCGATCATAGCACTGTGGACGCAGGATAGGCCCAGCTTCGAGGGAAAATTTGTGCAATTTGCCGACGTCGGCTTCGATCCCAAGCCCGTGCAGAAACCGCATGTGCCGATCTGGATCGGCGGAGACAGCGATGCCGCATTGCGCAGGATTGCTCGATTTGGCTCAGGCTGGATCATTTCCTACCGAACCGCGCCCGAGGAAATCCCGGCACGGATCGAACTGATCAAATCGCAGCCAGAATGGCAGGACCGTCCGTTCGAGGTGATGTATGGCCTAGGTACATCGCGACTTACAAAAGATCATGTGCCGCGAGACGATCCTGAGTCCCAGCAGGACATCAGCGTGCAGGAGATAATCGACAAGCTTTCATGGTTCGGTGAGCTAGGCGTCACGATCAGCGCAGTGCCGATCCCGCCGCTGGCCGATTGCGACGCCTATCTCGACTATGCGCAATGGGTGATCGAGGAAATCAAACCGCATATTTGAGCGCTGACAATCCCGCGCAAACTCGGCGTCGCTACGATTTACATTGGCTCAAAAACCGATAGAGCAGGCGTTAGATTCCAAGGGGAGATTGGAATGCGTCCTATCCTGCTTAGCATCGTCGCCGCCACCGGACTGGCATTGGCGACTGGCGCTTGCAGCAACAAGGAAGCGGCCCAGCCCACAGAGGGCGTTGGCACGGGCGTAAACTGGACAGCTGTTGGGGGCGCCGCCGATGAGGCGAGCTACTCGCAGCTGGAACAGATCACTACCGAAAACGCGGGCGAATTGGGGCTGCAGTGGTCGCTCGAGCTGCCGGACGAAGTGACGCTGGAAGCCGCGCCACTCGCCGTAGACGGCACGCTCTATTTTCCGGGAAGCTATGCCGCCGTCTATGCGGTCGATGGCAAGACCGGCAAGCTCAAGTGGAAATATGATCCCAAGACCTGGGAAGTGAATCCGGCCAAGATGCATTTCTCCTTCGGTGCCAATCGCGGCGTCGCCTATGAGGATGGCCGGATCTTCGTTGCTGCGCTCGATTGCCGGCTGATCGCGCTCGATGCCGAGACTGGCAAGGAACTCTGGGTCAAGGAATCGACACCCAAGAATTCATACAACATCTGCACCGGCGCGCCTCGAACGATGAACGGCAAGGTGATCATCGGCAATGGCGGCGCGGATTTTGGCGCGCGCGGATTTGTCACTGCATTCGACACCAAGACCGGCCAGCAGCGCTGGCGATTTTATACCGTCCCCGGAACCCCGCAGCAGAACCGCGGCGATGAGGCGATGGAGAAGGCCGCCGAGACCTGGAGCGAAAATTTCTGGAAGAACACCGGCGGCGGCGGCACGGTCTGGAACGGCATGACTTTCGATGCCGAGATGAACCGCATTTATATCGGGGTCGGCAATGCCGGGCCCTATGATGCCGAGGTGCGCAGCCCAGGAGGTGGCGACAACCTATACACTGCCTCAATCGTCGCGCTCGACGCCGATAGCGGCGAATATATCTGGCATTATCAGGAAAACCCGCGGGAGACCTGGGACTACAAGGCCACGCCAAACATGATCATGGCTACGCTCAAGATCGACGGCATTCCCCGTTCGGTGCTGATGCATGCGCCGACCAACGGCTTCCTCTACGTGATCGACCGCAAGACCGGCAAAATCATTTCCGCAGGCAAGACCACCGAAATCAGCTGGGCCGAGGGCATCGACCTTGAGACCGGTCGCCCGATCGAAAAGCCAGATATCCGCTATGAGACTGGAGAGACGGTGATATGGCCAGGCACTGCCGGCGGTCACAACTGGCAGCCGATGAGCTACAATCCCAAGCTCGGACTGGTCTATATTCCGATCCAGCAGCTCGGCGCGCGTTTCAAGCGAGTTACCGAAGACGACCAGCCTACCGACGACGCGTTCAACGTCATCAACCTGTTGACCGAAGCGGTCATCCAGAAGCCGGGTGACGGTCATGGCTTCCTGGTTGCCTGGGACCCCGTCGCGCAGAAGGAACAGTGGCGCATCAAGCACGAGCATCTTTGGAATGGCGGCACGCTGACCACGGCTGGCGGGCTGGTTTTCCAGGGCACCGCCGAGGGTCTGTTCAACGCCTACGACGGCAATTCCGGCGAACGTCTGTGGCGCTTCGATGCCCAGCTCGGCATCGTCGGCGCACCGATGACTTTCAGCGTCGACGGCAAGCAATATGTTTCGATCCTGGTAGGCTATGGCGGAACTACCGCCGCATTCGGCAAATATATGGACGTGGGCTGGAAATATGGCGCGCAGAAGCGTCGCCTGCTGACATTCGCGCTGGGTGCCAAGGGCGAATTGCCGGAGAGCGCGGGTCCGACCTACACAATCGCTGCGCTAGACGATCCGGAACTGGAGCTCGATCCGGCCGATATTGCTGCAGGCCGCACCCTGTCGGTACGCTGCGCTGCGTGCCACGGCGTTGGCATGCATTCAACCGGCACGCCTGGGCCGGACCTGCGCGAATCAGCGATGGCGCTCCAGCTCGACACATTGAGTGATTTGCTCAAGACCGGCGCGCTGCTCGAACGCGGCATGCCGCGCTTCGAGATGCTGAGCGACGACGAAATTCGCCAGATCCACGCCTATATCCGCAAGCGCGCCCGCGATGCCCTGGACAAGGGAGATGGCGAGGAGGAAACGGCGCCGCGACCGTTGCTATAAAGGCAGATCAGCAAGCGCCGGTTTCCATCGCTGCCGCGATTGTGCAAAGCGGCGCTTGAATTTCTGCCGATCTATTGCTTACGAGGGGCCATGGCGGCTCAACATTACTGTTTGACAAGAAGGATAAGAGAATGAGCGATTTTCTGGGTTACAAAGGCAAGCGCGTAGTCATCACAGGCTGCTTTTCAGGCATGGGCGAGGCTGCCGCGAAGATCCTCCTCGATCTCGGTGCCGAGGTGCACGGGCTTGATTACAAGGACTGCACCCTGCCGTTGGCAAGCTTCAACAATGTCGACTTGCGCGATCCGGCCTCAATTGAGGCAGGTATCGCGGGTCTCTCCGGCAAGGTCGACGCCCTGTTCCACTGCGCTGGCCTTCCCGCCGGTATTTTCCCGCCGATGGACCTGATGAAGGTCAATGTCCTGGGTATGCGCCACCTCACCGAGCTTATCATCCCGATGATGCAGGGCAGCGGTGCTGTCGCCTCGATCTCGTCAACTGCAGGCATGGGCTGGAGCCAGCGCATCCCCGTGCACATGGGTCTGATCATGACGCAAGGTTTCCAAGCCGGTCTCGACTGGTGCGAAGCCAATATGAACCAGGTCGCCGAGGGCTATGCCTTCTCAAAGGAATCGATGAATGTGTGGACCATGTTCATGGGCGCCCAGCTGATCAAGCAGGGCATCCGCTTCAACGCCACCATGCCCTCGCCTACCCAGACGCCGATGATGCAGCATTTCCATGATACGGCGGGCAAGGAAGTCGTCGATGCCGCGGCCGAACCGCTTGGCCGCTACACCACGCCTGCCGAACAGGCCGGACCGCTGGTGCTGCTGAACAGCGATGCAGCCGGTGTCGTCAATGGAGTCGTCCTGCCGGTCGATGGCGGCTTCATGGGCGGTGTCGCCACCGGCCAGGTCGATATGAGCATGATGATGGCCGGCGCGTCCCAGGACGGCTGATCAGCCTTGCAAGACAGAGAGGCGGGCTTCCCAAGGGTGGCCCGCCTTCTTGTTACATTTGCAGTCCGGCCCGTTCCATTCCGGCCGTCTCGCCCCCATCAACGATCAAGTCGGTCCCGGTGATGAAACTGGCCTTGGGCGAGACCAGGAACACCGAAACTTCGGCCAGTTCGTCCGGTCTGCCCTTGCGCTGGATCGCAGCGACATCGAGCATATATTGCGTCGTCTCATTGACCTCGCCCTGCGTCATCACGGTATCGACGAGCCCGGGAGATATCGACAGCAGCCTTGCTCCGCGTTCGCCAAAGCTCTTCGCCTCGCGCCGTACCAGCGCCCTGACGGCGCGCTTCGAGAGCAGGTAAGCTGCCATCGAATCGGGCACCTTGTCGACCACTGCAGCAGTCCCTTCCGGCGGCATTGGCTGTTCGAATAGAGCCTCCAGCTCCAGCGTGACTGGCATGTGGCCCGCCGTCGAGGCAAAGAGCAACGCCGCGCTTCCTTCAGCCATCAGTGGCCGGATAGCATCGACCAACGCGATTGTTCCATCGAGATTGATCGCCAGCACGCGATCTTTCTCTCCCATCTGTGGTGCAATACCCGCCGTATGGATCACCGCAGCGATCTTGCTGCCCTCAACCGCGCCAACCAGCGCATCAATATAGGCCGGGTCGGTGATCTCACCCGCCAACACCGTGACCTTCGCGCCGCGCTCACGCAAAGGTGCCGCCACCGCTTCAAGCCTGTCCTGGAACAGGTCGCATAGCAGGAGGTCCATCCAGCCATCCTTGACCAGCAAATCCGCGCAGAGCGACCCCATGCCGCCTGCTGCACCTGTCACGATCGCCATTCCCTCGGGCTTGTCTGTTCCTTCCATTTGCAATCCTCTCGTCCGTTTGTTCCCTCGGCGCAGAAGGCCCGCTTCCGTGCCTCCCGTCAAGCACTTGGCCCAAATGACGATCCCGCCTATGGCCCGATCGACGGTTGGAACAGGAAACCCACAGCATGACAGACGCCGTACTTTATGAAGGCGCAATCGACGGCATCGTAACTCTGACACTCAACAAGCCGGAACTGCGCAACCCCATCTCCGACCACGAAGTGATCGAGGCCCTGCTTGCCGCGCTCGACCGGCTTGAAAATGATCCAGAGGCCCGCGTCGCGATCCTCACCGGAGCTGGCAAGGGCTTTTCCTCTGGCGGGAACATCCAGGAAATGAAGCCGGGCGGCAGCCTCAACACCGGCTCGCCGATCGTGACACGCTCCAATTACAACAAGGGTATCCAACGCCTGCCACTGGCTTTCGCCAAGCTCGAAGTGCCGGTGATCGCCGCGATCAATGGCGCGGCAATTGGCGCGGGCTGTGACCTGACCTGCATGTGCGATCTCAGGATCGCCGGACAAAGCGCGCGCTTTGCTGAAAGCTTCGTCAAACTCGGCCTGATCGCGGGCGACGGTGGATCCTGGTTGCTGCCGCGCGTGATCGGTTGGTCAAAGGCAGCGGAAATGGCGCTGACGGGCGACATGATCGATGCCGAAGAGGCGCTGGCCTGTGGGCTTGTCTCCAAAGTCGTGCCAGATGAGGAATTGATGGATACGGCCCATCAGCTGGCCTCGCGCATCGCTGCCAATCCAACCCATGCCGTGCGCATGACCAAGCGCCTGTTGTGGGAAGGCCGCCGTGTTGATCTGGCGAGCCTGCTGGAAATGGCTTCGGCGATGCAGGCAGCAGCACACACCACCCAGGACCATGCCGAAGCGGTTGAAGCCTTTCTCGAGAAACGCAAACCGGTTTTCCGGGGAAATTAGGCATAATGTGATATTGAACAGTTGAAATCACATTTTAATGTGATACCTCTCTCCAAATGACACCAGATGTAATCGAAAAAGTCCGCCATCTCGTCAGCGATGGCGACATGAGCAAAGCCGGCCTCGCCCGCGCCGCCGGCCTCCACGCCAACACTCTGCGCGACTGCACAGAGGAAAGCTGGAATCCCACCGCCGACACGCTGAGCAAGCTTGAACGCTTCCTCATGACCAATGACGATCGACCGGTCCTCGTACCGATCGAGGAAATCATCGATGAGGCGCGCAATGGCCGCATGTTCGTGCTGGTCGACGACGAAGACCGCGAGAACGAGGGCGACCTTGTTATTCCCGCGCAAATGGCGACACCGGCGGCGATCAACTTCATGGCAACCCATGGCCGCGGCCTGATCTGCCTGTCCCTGACTGGCGAGCGCTGCGCCGAACTTGGCCTCGAGCCGATGAGCCGCGACAATGGCACGCGCTATGAGACCGCCTTCACCAGCTCGATCGAGGCCCGCGAGGGCGTCACCACCGGCATTTCAGCAGGTGACCGTGCTCGTACGATCAGCGTGGCGACCGACGGCACCAAGGGACGCGACGATATCGTCACCCCGGGACACGTCTTCCCGCTGCGCGCCCGCGATGGCGGCGTGCTGGTGCGTGCGGGCCATACCGAAGCAGCAGTCGATATATCGCGCTTGGCCGGCCTCAATCCTTCCGGGGTGATATGTGAGATCATGCGCGACGACGGCACCATGGCCCGGATGGACGACCTCGTTACCTTTGCGCGGCTCCATGACCTCAAGATCGGCACAATCCGCGACCTGATCGCCTATCGCCGCAAGCACGATCGCATGGTCGAAATGCATAAGGAGATCGCATTTTCCAGCCGTTGGGGCGGACAGTGGCGCGCTCGGACCTATTACAACAAGGCGACTGGTGACGAGACGATGGCGTTGGTCAAGGGCCATGTCGATCCCGACAAGCCGACCCTAGTGCGGATGCATACGCTTTCGATCTTCGCCGACATCTTCGGCGAAGAGGGCGACCGGTCAGAACTGCTTCACCGGTCGATGGAGATGATCGCCGAGGAAGGCGCTGGCGTCATCGTCGTCATCAACCGACCGATGCAACGGCTAATGTCGAAAGCCATCGAGATGAAGACAGACTTCCGCAACGGCGGCACCCCGCAGATCGAGGAAATGCGCGACTACGGCGTCGGCGCTCAAATCCTCGCCGAACTTGGCATCCATGACATGCTGCTGCTTTCCAACACCCAACATACGCTGGTTGCGCTGGAGGGTTACGGCATCAACATCGTCGGCCAGAAGCCGATTGAGGGCGGAGGCCTGGAATGGTACGATTCCTGATCGTTGAAGCGCGCTTTTACGACAGTTTCAATGACATGCTCATCGCCGGCGCCAAGGGGGCGCTGGAAGCTGCGGGTCACAGCGTCGATGTCGTCACCGTGCCCGGCGCGCTAGAAATACCCAGCGCCATCGCCCTTGCCGACGAATCCGGAAAATATGGCGGTTATGTAGCAATCGGCGTCGTCATTCGCGGCGAAACCTTTCATTTCGAGATCGTCGCTGGCGAAAGTGCGCGCGGCATCATGGCGCTGACCATGGACGGGCTTGCCATCGGCAACGGCATCCTTACGGTCGAGAACGAAGCGCAGGCACTCGTTCGGGCGGACCCTGCGCAAAAGGACAAGGGCGGAGAGGCGGCCAAGGCGGCGATTGCCCTGCTCGAACTGAAGGAGCAATTTGGTGGCTGATCATCCCTCAATCGGCGGCGTTGGCATGGTGCTGGGCGGCAATGTGTTTGGCTGGACCATCGATGCCGAACAGAGCTTTCCAATCCTCGATGCGTTTTACGAAGCAGGCGGCCGGATGATTGATTCGGCCGAAGGCTATTCGGCCTGGGTTCCCGGCAACAAGGGCGGCGAGTCCGAAGAAATCATCGGCCAGTGGCTCGACAGGACCGGTGTGCGTAAGGAGATGCTCATAGGCACCAAGACCGGCATGGCCATGACGCCGGAATGCTTGCAGGAGTCGGCGGTGCGATCTGCCCTTGAAGGCTCGCTCGAGCGACTGCGCACCGATTATCTCGATCTCTATTACGTCCATATGGACAATGGCGAGACGCCGCTCGAGGACATCGCCGGGGCCTTTGACGCCACGGTGAAGTCGGGCCATGTGCGTGAGCTGGGGCTGTCCAACATGGTCGGTGAGAGGCTCGATGGCGTGTTGGCGGCGGCAGACCGGCCTGGCGGCACGCCATTCACGGTAATGCAGCCCAAGCACAATTTCGTGTCACGCGCCGAGTTTTCCGGCTCGATGCGCGAACAGTGCAAAGCGCGGGGCTTCGCGGTATTTCCCTATTTCAGCCTCGCCTCTGGCCTGCTGACTGGCAAGTTCAGCGATGAAGAGGCCTTCGCGAGCACCCCGCGCAGCTTCACCATTCAGGAATTTTCCACCCCGGCAGCCTGGGAAGCGCTCAAGGTGTTGGAGCAGGTTGCGAATGAAACCGGCGCAAAGCAGGCGCAAGTCGCGCTTGCGTGGCTGACCGCGCAGGACGGCGTCACCGCGCCAATTGTCAGCGCTACATCGCCGCAGCAACTGGCCGAGACGATGGGCTTCATTACGGTCAATCTCTCGGCCGACCAGCTTGCCCGGCTCGACGCGGCCTTTCCCGGGTAGGCCTCAGTCTGGCGCTAGCCAGCCAGCCTGCCGAATGCCCCCTCGCCCGCATAGACGGCCGCAGCGCCCAGCTCTTCCTCGATGCGAATCAGCTGGTTGTATTTGGCGAGCCGATCACTGCGCGCCAGGCTGCCGGTCTTGATCTGCCCGCAATTGGTGGCAACCGCGAGATCGGCGATGGTGGAATCCTCAGTCTCACCCGAACGGTGTGACATCACCGCCGTATAGCCAGCGCGCTGGGCAATCGAGACCGCTTCGAGCGTCTCGGTGAGCGAGCCGATCTGGTTGACCTTGACCAGCAGCGAATTGGCGAGGCCATCGGCGATGCCCTGCGTCAACCGCTTGGGGTTGGTGACGAACAGATCGTCGCCGACCAACTGGACTTTGTCACCAATTGCATCGGTAAGCGCTTTCCAGCCCGGGAAATCATCTTCATCCATACCGTCTTCGATCGAACGGATCGGATAGTCGGCGCACAAAGCAGCAAGGTAGTCAGCCATTTCCTCGCCGGAAAGCGACAGCTTCTCGCCGCTGATCTCATATTTTCCGTCGCGGAAAAACTCGCTCGAAGCGCAATCAAGCGCCAGTGCCACTTCGCTGCCGGTCTTGAAGCCCGCCTTCTCAATCGAAGCCATGATGAAATCGAGCGCGTCTCGCGTGCTCGCCAGATCGGGCGCAAAACCGCCCTCGTCGCCCACAGCGGTCGCCAGGCCCTTCTCGGCGAGACCCTTTTTCAAAGTATGGAAGATCTCCGCTCCCCAGCGCACAGCCTCGGCGAGGCTCGGCGCGCCCACCGGCATGATCATGAATTCCTGTACGTCGATTGGGTTATCGGCATGCTCGCCGCCATTGATGATGTTCATCATCGGCACCGGCAAGACATGGGCGGAAACACCGCCAACGTACGAATAAAGCGGCAGGCCCCGGGCATTGGCCGCAGCCTTTGCTACAGCAAGGCTGGTGCCGAGAATGGCGTTAGCACCCAGCCTGCTCTTGTTCTCGGTTCCGTCGAGCGCGATCAATGCCAGATCGACATCGCGCTGGTCTTCACCGTCCAGGCCAAGCAGCACATCGGTGATTTCGTTATTAACGGCATCGACAGCCTTGATGACACCCTTGCCAAGATAGCGAGTCTTGTCGCCGTCGCGCAGCTCGACTGCCTCATAGGCACCGGTTGACGCACCAGACGGCACCGCCGCACGCCCAAAGCTGCCGTCATCGAGCAATATGTCGACTTCGACTGTGGGATTACCACGGCTGTCGAGGATTTCCCGGGCATGGATATCAATGATGGCGGTCATAGCTGCAGATTCTCCTGAATTCGGGCCACCGCCCGTCACGCGGGGTCTTAGCAGGGCAATGTCCTCAGGCAAGTTGCATTGCAGCATTTTCTAGCAAACCATGCTAAGCACCCTATATAACAAATCAGAGATGGACGCCCGCGCCCGGCGTGTCCGAAAAGGATGAAAGCCATGCCAAAATCTTCCGCTCCCCCCGAAACTGACAGCGCCAGCGATGGCGATCCCAAGTCTCATTTCACCAAGGCAATGGAAGAGGCCAAGGCCGGAGCGCAAGCGCTGGGCAAGGAGGCAGCCGACAAGGCCGGCGAATATCGCGAAAAGCTGAACCAATCCGGCGACGAATTTGCCGAGCAAGCCCGCACAAAGTCGGACGAGGCCAAGGACAAGGCCTATGACCTGGCCAATGAAGGCAAGGACAAGGCAAGCAAGGCGATGTCCGATCTCGGCAAGCTTGTCGAAGAACAGGGCGATGCGGTCGACGATGCGGTGGGCGACAAATATGGCGAATATGTTCGTACCGCCGGCAAGAGCATCCAGGACACAGCTGCCAAGCTCGACGAGAAATCATTCGAGGATATGGGCGATGACGCCAAGGAATTCGTCCGCAAGAGCCCGGCCCTTGCCGTCGGCATGGCCGCTGCAGCTGGTTTCCTGCTCGCCCGCCTGTTCAAGCGCAACTAGAGCGCTGGGCGGTCGACGCGGTAACGGGTGATGGAAGACGACGATTTGCCGCGTGCTGGCTCTCTCGATGCGTCGCAGCCGGAAACGCTCGCCGACGAATTGCGAGGCCTTGCCGATAACGCGCGAGCTCTGGCCCAGGCCGAATTCGCTTACCAGAAATCACGCGCGAGCTATGCCGGCAAGCAGGTCGGCATTATCGCCGTCCTTGTTGGCGGCGCTTTGGTATTTCTGTTCTTCGCCGTGGAGGCGCTCGTTTTTGGAGCAGTTCTGACGCTTGCGCCACGCCTGAGCGCGCTGGGCGCAACCGCCGTGGTAACCGCAAGCCTGGTCATTGCCGCATTACTCTGCGTGGCGCTGGCACTGTTCCGATGGAAGAAAATGAAGGCGAAGATAACCGAGCAGGGCGACTGACCTTGGGAAAATCATCTCGAAATCTCGATACTAGCCGCAGGGCACGTAACAGAGCGCGCAGGATGTTTGATTCGCGCTTCGTCCGAACCCGGCAAGACATGAAGCCTGGCGCACTCGTTAGCCGCGCTACTGGTCAGATCCAACGCCAGGCCAGCGATGCGTTCGATGAAGCAGCCGAAATCGCAAGCGAAAATCGCGTGGTCGTTGCAGGAACATTGGCTGCCGTCGCGGTCTGGTTCCTGAGAAAACCTATCATGTCCTGGCTCGACAGCAAGCTGGATAGCGAAGACCAGCTTGAGGAGGATGCAGATGACGCAATCTGAACCGACCACGCTCGAACCAGTTCAGGACAGCGATCCAGAGTCGCAAGTAGCCGATCGCCAGCTTCCGATCGCCAGATTTGTCAACGAGCACCCAGGCATGACCATCGCCGGCGGAATTGCGCTCGGAGTGCTGGCCGCCGCCCTGCTGCCGAAGCGCAGCCGGAAATATGTGACTGAAAAATCCTCGGCCATGGCTGATGCGGTGAGTGCGGCCGGCCTGATGCTATATCGCGAAGCAGTCGATCGCGCAGGAGCCGCCGGCGATGGAATTCGTGACATTGCAGACCGGGTTGGCAACGCAGGGGACGAAAAGAGCGAAGCTGATGCCATTTCGGATGCGGATGAAGGCCCATGCCAGCCCAGCCGATTCGACCTTGCCGCTGCACTTGCCGGGATTCTTCGGCAATTGCGGGGGAGATAACGCGATCGATAGTTGCGAAATGCCACTGCGAAGCGGTATCAGTAACTCTCGTCTCTCATAAATGACTGGCATGACCATGCAGAAGATGCACCTCGTCATGGGCGGACGCGTCAGCGACCCCCAGGGCTTCGACTATCTCGACCTCGATAAACTCGACCTGGTCGGGGTCTATCCCGATTACAATAGCGCCGAGGAAGCCTGGCGCGGCAATGCTCAGCGCACCGTGGACGATGCGGAAATGAAATATGTCATCGTCCATCTCCACCGGCTGCTCGAACCCGATCTGCAGGAGGATTGAGGCTCATACCCCTCAGATGAACTGCACTTTCTTGACCAAGTAGAACTTATCGCCGGCAGGAACAGTCACCTCGATCTCGTCCTTGGCCTTGCGACCGATAAGCGCCTTGCCCAACGGCGAGGCATAGCTGATGCGGCCAATCTTGGCGTCGGCCTCATAGGGACCCACAATCTGATAGGTCACCGGCTTGTCGTCGTCGTCGAGCAAGGAAACGGTCGCGCCGAAGATGATCTTCTCGCCAGACAAAGTCGCTGGATCGATAATCTGGGCGCGGCTCATCTTGTCTTCAAGATCGGCGATTGTCGCCTCGACCTGGCCCTGGCGTTCCTTGGCTGCGTGATATTCGGCATTTTCGGACAGATCGCCATGCGCACGCGCTTCCTCGATCGCATCGACGATCAGCGGACGTTCTTCTCTCAACGCTTTCAGCTCGGCAATCAGGCGTTCATAGCCCTCCGCCAGCATGGGCATCTTCTCGACACTCGCCATTTTCTTACATTTCCTCCTGCTGCCACCCGTCCATCACGACTAGGAATCTGCCCCGTTCCGCATGAAACAGGCGCTCCTTTCACAATGTGGGGAGGCAAGATCGAACTTAGCTATAATAATCTTGTAATGAGCGCACTTCAAGCTGTGAGCCACGAATTGCCGAAATCGCCTGGCTTGCAGCCCTGCTCGCAGCAGCCGTTGTGAAGTAAGGAACCTTCTCGGCAAGCGCGGATGCGCGGATCGATTGCGAGTCCTTCAGGCTCTGCCAGCCTTCTGTCGTATTGATAATCAAGGCAATATCGCCGTCGATAATCCGATCGACAATATGCGGACGGCCTTCGGCCACCTTGTTGATGCGCTGAACCGGAATCCCGGCATCAGCAATATAGCGCTGTGTCCCGCCTGTCGCGACAATGCTGAATCCCAGCGCTACCAGCTCCCTGATCGCCTCCAGAATTTGCGTTTTGTCGCTATCCTTGACCGAAACGAAAGCGATTCCGCTCTCCGGAAGCAGCGTTCCGGCTCCAAGTTGTGACTTCGCAAAAGCCTTGGGGAAATCGCTGTCGATCCCCATCACCTCACCGGTGGACTTCATTTCCGGGCTCAGGATCGGATCGACGCCGGGGAAGCGCGCGAAGGGGAACACCGCTTCCTTCACTGCCATGTAATCAAGGTCGCGCTTGAAAGGCGGGAAGGACGACAGCATCTCGCCAGCCATCACTCGCGCTGCAATCTTCGCGACCGGCTGTCCGATCGCCTTGGCGACGAACGGCACGGTACGACTGGCGCGTGGATTGACCTCGATCAGATAGACTTCGTGCCCGTCGGGACCTTGCTTGACCGCGAACTGCACATTCATCAGCCCGCGCACATTGAGGCCCGTTGCCAGCGCCTCAGCCTGGCGCTCCATCTCCTCGATAACCTCAGGAGGCAGACTGTAAGGCGGTAGCGTGCAAGCCGAATCGCCCGAATGGATGCCCGCTTCCTCGATATGCTCCATGATACCGACGACAACGACCTGCTCACCATCGCACAGCGCATCGCAATCGCATTCGATTGCATCGCGCAGATATTGGTCGATCAGCACCGGACTATCGCCGGATACCTGGACCGCTGTGGCAATATAATCGTCAAGCTGCTGCTCGGAATCGACGATCTCCATGGCGCGGCCGCCCAGCACATAGCTTGGTCGCATCAAAACGGGGTAGCCAATCCGACTGGCCACAGCGACAGCCTCGTCGCGGCTACGAGCGATGCCGTTTTCCGGCTGCTTGAGACCAAGCTTGTCGACCAGCGCAGAAAAACGCTCGCGGTCCTCGGCCAGGTCAATCGCGTCGGGCGAAGTGCCGAGGATGGGAATGCCCGCATCCTCCAGCGCCTGGGCGAGCTTCAACGGCGTTTGCCCGCCGAATTGGACAATCACCCCGACCAACTCGCCGCTTTGCTGCTCGACCCGCAAGATCTCAAGCACATCCTCGGCGGTCAGCGGTTCGAAATAGAGCCGGTCGGATGTGTCGTAGTCGGTCGAGACCGTCTCGGGGTTGCAATTGATCATGATCGTCTCGAAGCCCGCCTCCGACAGAGCGAAACAGGCGTGGACGCAGCAATAGTCAAATTCGATGCCTTGTCCGATGCGATTGGGTCCACCGCCCAGGATGACCACTTTCCTGCGGTCAGACGGCATCGCCTCATCCTCGGGAGCGCCGAACAGCGGGGCCTCATAAGTCGAATACATATAGGGCGTGATCGCTTCGAACTCGGCTGCGCAGCTGTCGATCCGCTTGAATACCGGCAGTACACCGAGCCGCTGGCGCAGCTCACGCACTTCATCTTCGCTGGTCGCACCGGCCATCGCCCGCAAGGCATCGTGGAGCAGGCCGGAGCGCCGCGCCTGGGTCTCGCCCAGCCCGCCTGCGACATGAACCGAGCGCACCGCCAACGTGGCGAGCCGCTTGTCGGAAAAGCCCATCGCCTTGAGCCGGCGCAGGCCTTGCGCGTCGCCCGGCAACCCGTCCTCCGTTATGACCGCTTCCGCGGCGATGATCTCCTCGATATGGCGCAGGAACCAGCGATCATAGCGGGTGATCGCGTAGATTTCCTCCAGCTCGAAGCCCTCGCGCATGGCTTGCGCGACGACCAGCAGGCGATCGGGCGACTGTTTGGACAATGCCGCGGTGATGACATCGCGGCTCGCGCCTTCCAGTTCGGTAACGCGGTTGAAGCCATCGAGCCCGGTTTCCAGACCCCGCAGGGCCTTCTGCATCGATTCCTTGAAGTTTCGACCGATCGCCATGACCTCGCCGACCGATTTCATCGCGGTCGAAAGCTCGGGCACCGCGCCTTTGAACTTCTCGAAGGCGAAGCGCGGGATCTTGGTGACAACGTAATCGATGGTCGGTTCGAAGCTGGCCGGGGTCGCCCCGGTGATCTCATTGGTGATCTCGTCCAGCGTGTAGCCAACCGCCAGCTTGGCGGCGACACGGGCGATGGGAAAGCCCGTCGCCTTGGATGCCAGCGCCGATGAGCGCGAGACACGCGGGTTCATCTCGATGACGATCAGCCGGCCATCCTCGGGATTTACCGCGAACTGGACGTTCGAACCGCCGGTCTCAACGCCGATCTCGCGCAATACGGCGATGCTCGCCGTGCGCATGATCTGATATTCCTTGTCAGTCAGTGTCAGCGCAGGGGCGACCGTGATCGAATCCCCGGTATGGACACCCATCGGATCGACATTCTCGATCGCACAGATGATGATGGCGTTGTCGGCGCGGTCGCGCACGACTTCCATCTCGAATTCCTTCCACCCGAGCAGCGATTCCTCGATCAGAACTTCGGTGGTGGGCGAAGCATCAAGCCCGCCGCGCACGATTGTCTCGAATTCGGCGCGGTTGAAAGCAACCCCGCCGCCAGTGCCGCCCAAAGTGAAGCTCGGCCGGATGATTGCCGGCAATCCAGTGGTCTCGAGCACCTTCACCGCCTCGTCGAGCGTGTGAGCTACGCCGGAACGCGCCGATTCGAGCCCGATCTTGTCCATCGCCTCGCGAAAGCGCTGGCGGTCCTCGGCCTTGTCGATGGCATCGGCATCAGCGCCAATCATGGTCACGCCAAGCCTCTCCAGCGTACCGTCGTTGAAAAGCGACAGCGCGCAATTCAGCGCGGTCTGCCCTCCCATCGTCGGCAGCAGCGCGTCAGGGCGCTCCTTCTCGATGATCTTGGTGACGATTTCCGGCGTGATCGGCTCGACATAGGTGGCATCGGCCATGTCCGGATCGGTCATGATCGTCGCCGGGTTGGAATTGACCAACACGACGCGATAGCCCTCTTCCCTCAGCGCCTTGATCGCCTGAGTGCCCGAATAGTCAAACTCGCAGGCCTGGCCGATAATGATCGGGCCGGCGCCAATGACCAGGATCGAGGAAATGTCTGTGCGTTTGGGCAAGGGGAATCAGTCCTTGGTCAGCTCGGCGAAAGTCTCGGTCCAGAAATCCGGGCCTCCTGCCTTCGCCTTGAGGATGATCGGGTCGCTCTCCTTCAACTCCGCGATGATCTTGCGGACCTCATCGAGCTGAAAAGCATGCATGGTGCCGCCGAAATCATTGGTCTTGGTCGAGTAGCCGCCCTTCTCGATCAGCATGTCGAGAAAAGCGGTGCCCGATACCTTCGCCTTCATCCGCACCCTTGTGCCGAACTTGCGGGTGGCGACGTTGATCTTGTCCTCCCACTGGAGGATGAGGTCTCCATAAGGAAAGAAGCGATCGGCGATCTTGAAATTATCGGCATGCTCCGCGACGAAAAAAGCGAAGACGTGGTTTTCGAGATTGGTCATTTCAGCATCCCAACAAACTTCTCAAACAGATAAAAACTATCCATCGGCCCCGGACTCGCTTCCGGGTGATACTGCAC
>JAQWKP010000258.1 GCA_029247785.1 Novosphingobium sp. | reverse complement strand
GGAAACCATCGGCCTGATCGAGCGTTGCACCTTGCGCGAAGACTTGAAAGGAAGCTGAAGCATGGTTGAGGGTGGGAAAGTCGCGCTTGTCACCGGCGGCGGGGCGGGAATCGGTGAGGCCACCTGCCTGCGGCTGGCGCGCGACGGTATGGCGCTCGGCGTGCTCGGCCGGAGGATCGAGAATGCGCAAGGTGTGGTCGATGCGATCTACGCGCAAGGTGGGGAAGCCATAGCGGTTGAAGCTGACGTCGCCGACCGCGCGCAGCTGGAACGCGCCATCGCCGAAGTGCGCGACAATCTCGGCCCGATCACCGTGCTGGTCAACAATGCCGGGGTAGAGGAGTTCAAGCCCTTCGCCGAGATCGACGAGCGCGCATGGGACCGGGTGATGGATGTCAATCTCAAGGGCATTTATCACGCCACCCAGCTCATCCTGTCCGACATGGTTGCCGCTGGCTGGGGGCGGATAATCAACCTTACCGCGCTCGGCTCGCAGATCGGCGCGGTCAACATGGCGCATTACACCGCCAGCAAGGGCGGCGTGACGTCGCTGACCCGCTCGCTGGCGGTTGAGCTCGGACCCAAGGGCATCACCGTCAATGCAATCTCGCCCGGCTTCCTGCTCACGCCGATGGCCCAGCGCGCAATCGATGGCGACTTGTTCCCGGTGCCTTACGAAGAGATTGTCGCGACCTATCCGATCCCGCGCGTCGGCCAGCCGGAGGACGCGGCTGCGGCGATCGCCTTCTTTGCTTCGGAGGATGCCGGTTACATCACCGGCCAGCTGCTTGGTGTGAACGGAGGATGCTGTCCCTGAATGGAGCCCCGCGGCACCGCCGCTCAGCGGTATTTCATGCGAATCTTGGTTGTGTCTGCCGTCTGAGGCACATTCAGGCGCACCGATTTGAAGGATGGCAATCCGAAAAATGTTCCAGGGTTATTGGTAAAGCCGTATCCCTCCGTTGGTATGCCGAGAGCGCCCCGGTCGAGCTTACGGTTGGCGTTCTCGTCATGATAGAGAACCACCGCGTAAGTTCCGGGTTTTGGCAAGAAGATGCAGGCTCTGGTTGTACCGGCTACGGCCTGGACCCGCGCGACATGAAGCGAGCCGTTACGGACGAGGAATTTCTTCTTGATGTCCGCATAAAGCGTGATTGCGAGAAGCCCATCACTGCTGTGCATGCCCTCGGCTACCACGTTGAGCCAGGTGTCGCTGGAATTGCCCTTGCAGCCGGCCGGCGGATTCTCGGCTCGCGTCGCTGCTGGCAGGGCCAACAGGACGGCAAGGGAGGCGGTCAATCGAAGAAGGCATCTTGGCCGGATCATATGGACACTATGCTCGGGTTTCGGGCTTGCAGCTCAACGAACTATATCCGGTAATGATAGCTCGAAGCCCCGAGCAATCAAGAGAGTTGCGCAAAAGCCCTGAACTTTCGGGCGCGGGATTCGCCCTGCCCATCTGGTTGCCGCTGCTTATTTGACCGGCTCGTGAGGCTACTCAGCCCAGAGCGGCGGACAGGTCTCGACCGGGCAGTCCTCGTCGACAATCCATTTGACCATACGCCGAACCGGTTCGATCGCATCCTGCGGCAACGCGGGGTTGGAGGTCATCGCATAGCCGAGTGTAACGAAGCGCTGCACGCCGAATAGCGGCAGTTGGTCCCGCAGTTTCAGCTTCAGCGATTCCGGATAGACTCCGACCGTCTGGGTATAAGCATTGACGAAACGGCCCGCTTCGGAAATGTCGTCGATTGGTACGAGGTTGGCGACGCGGCCCGACAGGCGTGGATAGAAGTCGACGACGTCGTCTAATTTTGAAATGATGATCGCGCCCTCTTCGTCCTTGCCGCCAATGACATCGTAGAAATCGGGCGTGGCACGAAGCCCCTGGATGTCCGCGCGCAGTTCCGCATCGAATTGCTTGGGCTTGTTGCTGACCGCGTCGGGCAGGCCAATCATCGCCTCATAGATCATTGCGCCGAAACGGCTCAGCATGGCTATACCGTCCTCGTCAGTACCGCTCTCGACCAGGATCACCCGCGCCGAAGAACAACCGGTCTGGTTCGATGCGCCGATATCGGTTGCGGCCCTGAGCGCGGCATCGCTCATGGTGGCTTCATCAGCGAAGGTCTCGCCGCCGATGATCGTCGCGCTGCGCTTGGGATCGAGGCTGATCAGTTCGAGGCCCGGCTGGATATAGCGGGTGACATGCTTCATCGCGGCAAAGCCGCCCCAGGCGATGATCTTCTCGATGTTGCGCGGCTGGTAGAGCTGCTCCTCGAAGCCGACCGACCCGCCTTTCCAATAGGCGACCGAGAAATGCTTTGTCAGCGGATGATCGGGTGCCATCTCGATCATCGTGCGCGCCACGGCGACGGCGGTGAAAGGATCGTTCGATGGCGATTTGATGATGGCATCGCTTCGGGTGAGCGCGTTGCGTGCCAGCGTGATGATCGCGGTGATCGGGCTGTTGCCTGCAGTGATGTGCAGGCAGCGCGCGCCCATTGCTCTGACCGACGCCTTCCTGCCATCGGCCAACGTCACCTGCTGCCAGCCCTCAACGAATGGAATACCGATCGGGACATCGATATAGCCGCGCACCATGTCGCGGCTGAAAAAGTGCTGGATCAGCGAATATTGCCAGCGCAGGATCGAAGGCGTCAGCTCGGTCGCGTCATAGGAGAGTTCCAGCGCTTCCTGCATGAATCCATTCTTCGACAAGTCGAGCCGCTGGCCGAGCTCGACCAGGAAATCGATGATCTCGTCGATAGTCAGCGTGTAGAGCTGCTGCATCTGGCCGGGATCGCGCAGCGGCAGCCTCTCGACGATCGAGTCCGGATCGGGCGAGAGAAATTCCAACTCACCATTGCGCCCGCCGAAGCTGACGAGATTGTCAGTGATAACCTGGCCGCGAATGACGGCGGGTGCGACGATCTTGCCCATCTTCCTTCCTCTCAGCCCAGCGCGAGGATTTCGATCGCCGCCGCATGGGCGTCGTCGGCTGCCGCGCAGGTGATCTTGTCATCGCCGCCGCGCATCTCGCTGAACCGCTGGATCTGCGGATGGGCATGGTAGGTCGTGCGTCCGCATTTGCAGGGGCTGAAGTCCAAGGTGATCTCGTCGCCGCTGGCAAATCCGCCCCAATAGGTCTGCGGGACCAGGTCGAAGAAGGCGGCCCGCCCGGTCTGGACGCCTTCCCTCGGCTTCTCCTCTCCCGTGTCGGGATCAAGCACATAGGCCACGACCCAGGGCGGAATGTGGTAGTGACCTTCGCTGCACATCGAGGCGATCATCGTCACTTCGGTCATGCCGTAATATTGCGCGATCTGCTTCGCACCGGTGAACTCGAGGCTGAGTTCGGCCCAGTTGTCGGGCAGCAGGCCGCCCTTGTTGCCGCCGCCGCACTGGACGATGCATTCGGGCCCGAAAGTGCCGCGATAGCCCTGGGCAAGCCCCCGCTGCGCAAGCTCGGTCATCGCGCCATTCATCCCGCCGATATAGACGCGCTCCCCGCGCAGCGCGATCATCTGCTCGAAAATCCGGTCGAGCGCCTCGGCGGATCTGCGCTGCGTCTCGGCGAATTCGGCCTGCCGCGCTTTCATTGCTGGGCTGACCTCGAGCCGGTCGACTTCGCCTCGCGCCTCGGCAAGGCGCACGCGCGCCGCCATGAACATCACGTCCGAGCTCATGTCCGCATCATAGAGCGTGTGAAAAAACTCGGGCGAATGGGCGAAATTGTCATAGGCCCAGCCGCCTGCGCGCGCGGCATGGCTGCGCCCGCCCCGAAAGCCGAGATAGAAGGTGTGCCACGGCACGTTGCGCTGGTCATTGTCGATGCCATTGGATTCGCGGCTGGCCATGCCGAACACGTCGCTGATGATCCGGTAGCCATCGCTGGTGCGCGGCAGAAACGACATAGTCCCACCAGTGCCCGATGAATGGGTGACGCTCAGGCCGACACCGTCCTCGAGCGCGGCAAGCCAGGCATCGATGCTCTCGCAGTGGTCGACATCGGCTTCGGATAGGTCGATCGTCGTCAGCCGGCTGAGCCATTTGGTGAGCTGGCGGAAGCGGTTCTTCTCCAGCAGCGAGACCGGGTAGGATTTGTATACGGTATGCGGAAACAGCAAATTGGCGCCGTCCTCGATCTTCTCGATGCCGTCGATCCCCATTTCCCCGGAGGTGCTGGTCAGTACTGGCAAGCGTTCCTTGAGGTCGGCGAAGCGCTGCTGGAAGGCAGCGAGCTGCATCGCCTGCCAATCCTCCCGTGGTAGCCGGTGCGCCTCGGCCCCTGAATAGCCGAAATATTCCGGAGGATCGTTCGCCATAGCGAGGGCTTCATTGGCGATGCTCATTGCGGTGCTCCGTCAGACCTTCCCATTGCAGCTTTGCAGGAGGTTCTTGAGAGGGCAAGTAAGTCCGGCTGGCCAAGTTTGCGTAATGGTAGATTTCTGGCATCCTTGCCAGGTGATTTCAGAGACACCGATACACTAACGAGAAGGAGAGGCGCAGTGAGTTTCAAATCCAGGCTGATGATGCCGCTGCTGTTCGCGGCCATGCTTCTTACCCTGGCCGGGCTGGTGATGCTGGCTGTGAGCCGCGGCGGGCTGGAATGGCTCGGCGTGGCGCTCGCCTCCGGGGCGCTCCCTTCCTACATGATTCTCGTCATCGGCAAGGGCACCAGGGCCCGGACTGCCGCGAGGCTGCCTGAGGTGCAGCTGGTTGCCGCGATCGGTCTGGCGCTGGCGGCCTATCCCGTCCTGTCGGGTGCCACACCTTCATATCTGCCGCCTGGCCTCGCCTTGGCGGGTTATCTGGTGATGCAATGGTATGTCTGGGTCTATTCGAGTTATGGCAGGACAGCGAGTGGGGCACTCGCGCTCGGCCAGCCTTTGCCGGACGTGTCGTTCGATACTCTCGATGGCGGGACTGTCTCGACATCCGATCTGGTGGGCAACAAGACCCTGCTCGTCTTCTTTCGCGGCAATTGGTGTCCCTTGTGCAAGGCGCAGCTCAATGAGGTGCGCGATCGCGGCGACGCGCTTGCCAAGGCCGGTGTGAACGTGAAATTCGTCTCCAATCAGAGTGCGGAGCTATCACGCGAGCTGGCCGAGGAGCTTGGCCTGCCCAGCCATATGGAAATCCTCGTCGACACCGACCTCAAGGCTGCGTCAGCCCTGTCGATCGTTGACAAGGGCGGGACGCCTCCGGGAATGCGCGGATATCCGGTCGACACGGTGATGGCGACAGTCGTCGCGCTCGATGAGCAGGCCAGGGTCACTTTTGGTGACGAAACCGACAATTACCGCGTGCGCCCGCACCCTGATGCCTTCATGCCGGCCCTGGTGGGTTAAGCGAGGCCAGAGACCTGGAGATGAAATCATGGTGCTGAGCAGAAGGAATTTCGTACAGGGTAGTGCTGCATTTGGATCGGCGCTGGCGACCACCCCCTCCATGGCCAGAACCTTGCGCAGCGGCGTAACCAATGATCTCTATCCCGATCCGCTCTATACCAAGCCTTTCATCGACATTGACGAGTGGCGGGAGGAGCCGGTCCGTCACCGCTATGTCCATGGCGGCTTTGCCGATTCCGAGCTGCGTTTCTCGATGTATTTCCCGCCTGAGGAAAACTATCGCGGGCGCTTCTTCCATCCGCTGATGCATATCGCCGGCGAGGAGAATGTCGCGCCCAAGGGTCGACTCGGTGGGCTGGACGGAGATTCTATCCCGTTTGCCGCTGCAAGCGGTGGCTATCTGGTCGAATCGAACCAGGGCACGCCCAATATGCACAGCGTCACGCCCGATATCGCAGGCTTCCGGGCGAGCGCGGCGACGGCGCAATATTCGCGCATTCTTGCCGCCGAGATGTATGGTGCGCACCGGCCCTATGGCTATGTCTTCGGCGGCAGTGGTGGTGCGTTCAAGACCTTCGCCTGTGCCGAAAACACCAATGGTGTTTGGGACGGCGCGGTGCCGTTCATTCATGGCTCGCCGGTATCGCTGCCGAATGTGTTTACAGTCCAGGCCCATGCGCTGCGCGTGTTGGAAGGCAAGTTCGACCAGATCGTCGATGCAATCGAGCCTGGTGGCAGTGGTGACATGTTTGCCGGCCTTAATACGGAACAGCGCGAGGCGCTGGCCGAGGTCACAAGGATGGGCATGCCGCCGCGCGCATGGTTCGCGCATGAGCGCATCGCCTATAATTACACTGGCGTGTTCGCCTCGATCATTTTGCCCCTGTTCCAGCTCGATCCCGGCTATTTTGCCGATTTCTGGACCAAGCGGGGCTACCTCGGCGACAGCCCGCCACAATCGCTGCGCGACGCGCGGATCCAGCACAAGACTACGATCACCGGAGTGGTGACAACCGATGAGGCCAGGGCCAAGGGTCTGCCGGTGTCGATCGCGGCGGGCACGCGCGGCTCGGCCCCTGCAGGTATCCGCCTGTCGAGCATGCCCGAAGGCCGGTTGCAGGGCGCTTTTTTGTTCCCGAGGGGCGGACCCGCCGATGGCAAGCGGTTGACCATTGTCGGCATCAATGGCGGCCTTGTCATGCTTGGCTTCGGTGGTGATGACATTCCGGCGCTGCAACAAATGAAGCCGGGCGATGCGATAGAGATCGACAATTCGGACTATCTCGCCGCGCAAACCTATCACCGCCACCAGAACCCGCCTGAAGAATATACCGTCTGGGACCAATTCCGAGCGTCCGATGGTACACCGCTCTATCCGCAAAGGCCGCTGTTTGCCGGGCATGACCAGGCGGGCAAGGGCAATGCCTATCAAAGCGGCGTGTTCGACTGCAAGATGATCAGTATGAACTGCCTGATGGATGAGGCTGCATATCCCTGGCAGGCCGATTGGTATCGCAAGAAGGTCCAGGGGATTCTCGGGGGCCGCTTCGAGAACCAGTATCGCATCTGGTATGTCGACAATGCGCTGCATGTGACGCCAAGCCGGTACCTGTCCCCCAATGAGGGCCACGAACCAAGAAAGTTCCACGGTCCGACCGACACCCGGATCGTCTCCTATGCCGGTATCTTGCAGCAGGCCCTGAGGGACGTTTCGGCATGGGCCGAGAAGGGCATCGCTCCGCCCGAAGAGACCAGCTACCGCGCCGAAGACGGCCAAATCTTCGTTCCGCCTGCTGCCGCCCAGCGCAAAGGCGTCCAGCCCGTGGTCTCGCTCACCGTGAATGGCGGTGAGCGCGCCGATGTCGCGGTCGGTGAGACGGTTGAGCTGGTGGGGAAGATCGAAGTCCCGCCCGGTGCCGGTGGGGTGGTTTCGGCGGAATGGGACTATGACGGCAGCGGTGCCTATCCCGATGCGCAGACATTCAATGACGACCGCGCCCGCACGACCGTGCGCCAGTCGCATGCATGGGACAAGCCGGGGACCTATTTCGTCGCCCTGCGCGCCGCTTCGCAGCGCAGAGAGGCTGTTGGAACGCCTTTCGGGAAGGCTAATAATCTCGGCCGCGTCCGGATAGTAGTGAGCTGACATGTCCGGGGCCGTGACTGCCGAGCTCGGCTATCTCGACGATCCCAGCAAGCTCGATGACGGCAGGGAGCTGCATTATTTTGCCGATTTTGCCGGCAGCACCAATGCGCGCCTCAAGCCGCATCCTGCGCGCATCGAGGATAAGAGGGGACGGGAAGGCGAACTGACGCTGGATCGGAACGGTTTCTCGCTTGCGCGCTGGCCGACGCATTTCGATGACTTCATCGATACCGCCGCGATCAGCGACCGCTATGTCGCCGAATGCGAGGATCTGATCCGGCAGCTGACCGGCTGCGACGCCACTTGTCAGGCAGGCCCGATCCATTGCCGCTTCGATGGCGTGGATGATCCGCTCGCGCGCTATGACGGGGCACCGGCGCACTATGTCCATAGCGATTACAGCCCGACTTCAGCCGATATGGCGAAGGCTTGGCTGCCGGACAGCCTGACCGGATACCCGCGTCTTGCCGTCTTCAATGTCTGGCGGGTGCTGACGCCGCCGCCGCAAAGCCAGCCGCTCGCGGTCTGCGATGCCAGATCGCTCCGGGCTGGGGACGCGGAGGAATCAAAAGTCATCATGGGCTATGATGATGGCGAGGTGGAGTTCTTCACCCAGCTATTTCATCCCAGGGAGCGCCATCGCTGGTACTATTTCAGTGACATGACGCCCGACGAGGTGCTGGTCTTCAAGAGTTACGATACCGACGCCGCGCGAGCCAGCTTTGTCCCGCATTGCGCGTTTCTCGATCCGAACCAGCCCGCAGGCGCGGTGCGGATGAGCATCGAGGCGCGGATATGGGCCGCGTTCCTCGACTAGCCTGCGCTAAGGATCGTGCCTGACGATACGAAAGCCCCAGCTGTGCCCGTTATAGCTGGCATGGCGCGGCGCGCGCACGCCGGCATAGGCCGAATGGACGGCATTGCCGTAGGACCCGCCGCGTGACGGGTGCGCGTCGCAATCGCCGGTGGTCCAGGTCGATCCGTCAATTGGCGCGCCTTCGTAATTGTCGTTCCAGCAGTCCTCGGTCCATTCCCAGATATTGCCCTGCATGTCGTAAAGACCCCAGGGATTGGGCTTGAAGCTGCCAACCGGCGAGGTGAAGGGAAAACCATCAGAGCACTGGAAGCGATAGTGCGGACCGCTCGGCGCGTTCATTGTGCGGGCCTGGTCAAGGTCAGGCTGGTTTGAGTATTCGCAGGCCTTGCCGCGCTCCTCGCCCCAGAAATAGGACGTGGTGGTTCCCGCACGCAGCGCATATTCATATTGCGCTTCATTGGGCATGGAATAGCGATGTCCGGTCTTCTCGCTCAGCCATTCGGCATAGGCTTGCGCATCCTCTGCATTCACGCAGACAACGGGGTGATTGTCCTCCTGGGGATAGCCCGGTGCGCGCCATGAATAGCCGCGTGCCTTTTCGTATATATAGTGCCCGTCATTGTAATATTGCGTGAAACAGGAGTTGGCTGGGGCATGGCCGGATTCGTTCACGAATTGCCGGAACTGCGCGATCGTCACCGGGTATTTGCCCATGGCGAAAGGCTTGGCGAATGTGACTTCGTGCAGCGGGATCGACTTGCCCAGATTGGCTGGAGACATGCCGTGGCGCTCTTCCTCTTCGAGCGATGCACCGATCACCGCTTTGCCGGCCGGGACGATGACCACTTCCGGGCAGGTCTCGCAATCCTTGAAGGATTCCCCGACTTTGCGCGCGCTGCCTTTTGCGGCGCTGGCGGTGGAACAGACGGCCAGCAGGGCTGCGGCGAGGATCGAGATTTCAGGCCTGATGCTCATGTTTCAATTCCACCGGATCGTGGCTGGATGGGGCTCCGTCATTGGCGCTCCTCGGAAAAGTCCTTGGTCGGGATAGCCGGAATGTACAGGAATACCGGCGTCTCCCAGCCGCCCCGCATGACCACAACACCGCGTTTGGCTGGGTCGCTGATTTGCAGTGCGAATGTCTTGGCGCTGTAATTGTCCTGAAGACCGATATCATCGAGATATTGCTCCAGCTCGTCGGCGTTGGCGATGTTGAAGCTCGCAACCAGCTTGGTGGTGATCTTTTCGAAGCCGATCGGCGTGATATGGGTGAACGTCATGTGGAACGTCGCCGGCCCTTCGGAACGGCCGCGCACCAGCAACCCAGGCTGGCGCGACGAGATGCAGTCGGTGAATTTGCGCAGCTGATCGTCACTCAGGAAATCGCTGGCCCAGACCAGGCGGTAACTGTCGATATTCTCGATTTGGAGAGTTTCCAGCTTCGTCTGTGCAGCCTGGCGCGCCTCTCGGATATTGGCGCTGCTTGCGATCAACTCGTAATAATTTGCGCTGCTAGGCTGCTCGCCCCTGATCCGATCATATTCGGTCTGGGTCATTTCGGTGGCAAAGGACAAGCGCTGGACTTCGCGCAGCTTGGATAGCGGCTTGTCAGTGAAGTCGGTTACCCGGCAGGCCGCTGCGTGAGCGGGGGCTGTCATTATGACGACCGAAGCCGCCGCCAGGGCAAGGGCTACGAATCTCCCGATCATGGAATATCAAACCAGTAGAGCACGATAGCGATAACCAGCCCGTCCTTGAATTCAAATTGCTCCATCACCTTACTGGTGAATTTCTCTCCGGTTTCGTTGTGGACGCCGCTCGTCTCCAGCTCCACGACCATACTATCGGGGTCTTCAGTGAAGTGGTTGCGCAATGTCGTCAGGCGCTCGGTCTTGTGGCCGATCTTCGGGATCAGCTCCCAGCATTGCTTGAAGCCCTCGATCCCCTTGTAGATGCCGCCATAGGCAAGCGCGGCGGGTTCGCGCAGTTCGAAATCGGGATGGACCAGCGGCGCGATTGCGTCCCAGTCATTGCGGAACAGGGCATCGACAAACCGCGTTTTCACATCATTGTTGTGATGGTGCTGGGCCGTGAACTCGAAAATGCCATTGCCTTGCGAAATCATCTCCCGTGCCATCGCTCCACCCTTTCATCCCCTAGTCTGCTTCGTTTTCGCAGCGGTCCTAGCTTGCGCCCCACAAATTGCTCGCCACAAGCGCGGCCTGCCCTGCTCGCCCGCCAGCCTCGCCTTGCAGAAGCTTGAGCCGATAGGTCCACAGATGCAGCGGAAATTCAAGCGTGAGTCCCATCGCTCCTGAAAACTGGTGGCAATCATGGATCAGCTTGCGCATCGCATTCTGCGCGTAAAGGCAAGCACTAGCAGCGCTGCACTCGTCGTCCCGCCAAGCAGCGCGAAATGCCAGCGAGCGGGCGGCCCGCACGATCTGCGCGTTCTCGGCCAGCCGGTGCTGGATCGCCTGGAATGCCCCCAATGACTGGCCGAATTGCTGGCGGTCCTTGACGTATTGGACGGCATGTTCGAGCGCGGCGCGCATCAGCCCGGCGGCTTCGGCGGCGATGGCGATGAGGGCACGGCAGCGGACGGCAGCGCTCGTCTTTGCGTCGAGCGTGGCGGCGTTACTGGGTGCTTTTTCAAGGGCTCCCATCGGATAGGCCCCGACCGTATCGACCTCGCGGATGGCGCCGGTTTCTGGCGATGCGACCAGAACTTCGTCGCCCTGAATGATGCACACGGTCCGCGCCTGTGGCAGGTAACGCACTGGCTCACCTAGGCCCCACGCCACAGCGATCGGCCCTTCGGCCCCGTCGAGCAGCGGTCCGATCAGCGCGCTCGCGGCCAGTTCAGCGCCGTATGGGCTGGTCGCGGCCTCCTCGGCCAGCAGCGCCGCCTCGAGCGGACCGAAGCCCTCTGCGGCGGCGACATCTAGAAAGCCGCTTGCCGCTAGTTCACCTTGTAGCTCCTTGCTGTAGAGAGTGTAACCATGCGACCCGACCGGCAGCGCCCGATATGCTTCGAGCAGGCTCTCGAAAGAAGTCATCAGCAGCTGCTGGTCGGACGAGAGGTCGAAATCCATCCTAGGCCCCCAGTCCCAGAACGTTGCGGGCGATCAGATTAAGCTGAATCTCGGCGGCACCGCCGGCGATCCCGGCGGAGATGGCCCGCTTGTGATGGGTCGCGACCATCGGCTGCTCGTCGCCGACGAACAGCTGCGGTGTCCAGTCCAGGACGAAATCCGCGACCTGGTTCTCCGCTCGGACCACGGATAGTCGCGCAATGCTGGCAACGCCTGTGTCCGGGCTGCTCTTCATGCGTTGGCCGACCGCTTCATAGACCAGTATTCTCGCCGCTTCGCATGCGGAATGAGCCGATGCTGCGGCGATTTGTGCGCCTTCGCCGAAGCTGGCGCTACCCTGTAATTCGGCCACGGTGCGGTTCAGGGTGCGCAAGGCCAGCGCGTAGCGCGGAATGCCGACCCGCTCGAAGTTAAGCGCATAGCGTACGACTTCCCAGCCCAGCCCCTCCTGGCCAAGCCGCTCGGATTCCAGCACCTCGACATCGTCGAGGAACACCTCGTGTAGGTCGCCATCGCCGACTACGCTGTCAATCGGCCTGACGGTGATTCCCTTGCGGTCCATTGGGATCAGGAACACCGAAATTTCCTTTTTCCCCGCGCCGGTCCGGGCGAGCAAGAAGCAGAATTCGGCGAGGCGGGCATAGGAGGTCCATATCTTCTGGCCGTTGACGACATAGCTCTCGCCCTCTCGCTCCGCCCTCGTGCGCAGTGCGGCGAGATCGGACCCGGCAGAGGGCTCGGAAAAGCCCTGGCACCAGATCACATCGCCCTTGAGCATCCGCCCGAGATGCTGCTCCTGCTGCTCTGCGGTTCCGTATTGCATGATCGCCGGGCCGATCCAGTTGACGTTGTAATATTGTGGGCCGCGCGGTTCTCCCGCCTCCCACAACATCTCGCCGACAATGAAATGGTCCCAAGCCGAGGCGCCTGCCCCGCCGAACTCTTCCGGCCAATGTGAGGCCAGCAAGCCAGCCTCCGCCAATTTCGGGCAGAACTGCTTCGAGAATTCAGTAACCGCCGGTGAGCCCGGGCTCTGCGATGCTATAGATTCCCAGTCCTCGGGCAGATGCGCATCGAGGAATGCCGCCACCTTCTGGCGCAATGCTTTCTGCTCGGGTGTCCAGCCGAATTCCATCGAGTGCGGTTTCCATGTTCTGGCGCGGTGATTCGCGATAGGATTGGTCGCGATAGGATTGGCAGGGCAGTCCGCGATGGTAAAGGGAGAGCGACATGGCGCGCATCGAAATCGACGGTATCGGCATCGAATATGAACTGCTGGGCGACCCCGGTGGTCCGCCGATCGCGATCACGCCGGGCGGGCGCATGTCCAAGGGCGCCAACGGGGTTCCGCAACTGGGCCAGGGCCTTGCCGAAGAGGGCTTAAGAGTGCTGCTGTGGGATCGGCCCAATTGCGGCGCTTCGGACCTGCATTTCGAAGGCGAGGGCGAATCCGCATTGCAGGCGCAGGTGCTAGTCGGGCTGATCCGCACTCTAGATCTCGGGCCCACGACGCTGTTCGGCGGGTCTGCCGGCTCGCGCATTTCGCTGCTCGCCGCGCATCGTGATCCCGAAGCGGTTGCACGTCTGGCGCTATGCTGGATCAGCGGCGGGTTGATCTCGATGATGCGGCTTGGCTCTTTTTATTGCTGCGAGCCTGCCGAAGTGGCCGCGATGCAGGGCATGGCAGCTGTCGCCGAAATGCCGATCTGGGCCGAGCAGCTGGAGAAGAATCCGAACAGCCGCGACTATATGCTCGGTTTCGACCCCAAGGCTTTCATAGAAGTGATGGAGCGCTGGGCTGCTGGCTTCATCCCCTCGCCCGATTCGCCGGTGCGCGGCTGGACGCAGGAGGATTTCGCGCGGTTGACCATGCCGGCAATGGTCCTGCGCGGCAGCGTCGACGATCTTTACCACCCGGCCTGGGTCTGCGAGCAGGTCGATGCGCTGTTGCCCAATTCGCGCCTCGTCGATCCCCCCTGGCCGCTCGATATCTTCGCCGAGCGCATGAGTGACGGCAGCGGGTTGTTTGCCGATTGGCCGCTGCTGGTCCCGCAGCTTACCGAGTTTGTGAATCAGTAGTCCATCAGGCGGCTGCGAAGGCCTCTTCCTGTGAGAATTCCTCGAAGATCGCGCGCGAGACGGGGATTGGAAAATCGAGCAGAATTTGTCCCATTGCCTTGGCGAGTGGATCGACCCGGGCGCAGACGCTGGCGCCGCCGCCGAGCGATTCGTGGACGACAAAATTGAGGCCGTGGCTGCCCGGGAGCAGATAGCGGTCGGCCCGCGCCTGGGCGGAATCATCGACCAGGTGCGCGAACCAGCCGGCGACCGCGTCGGCTGAAAGCGCGGCGGCAATATAGGGGTAGAAGCCTGGGTCGCGCGCGAATGCCCCGACATTGAACAGATTGCCCTTGTCGCCGCTCCTCGCCCAGGCGAGTCGGACTAAGGGCACCGTCAGATCGGGTTCGATATCATCAGGAACTGACGGGTCCGCTGGTCTGGCCAGCATCGTGGGCTCGAAACCGCCGCGACTTGCCACCAAATAGCCACCATCGCGCCCCTCGATCGTCACCACCGGAGTCACTTCGCTCTTTGGCAGCAGGAAATTGAACACCTGCATTAACGGCATGACGCCGCGGCCCATTAGTCCGCCAAGATTCATTGCGGTGCCCTGGGCCATCGCCGAGATCGCGCAGATCTGCTCCTTGAGGAAGATCTTGACCCCACTTTGCTCGTCATGGTCGACGGTCATCATGGCGACGACCTCGCGCGTGTCGTCCTGGCGCGAGCGCGGGCCATAGCTGCACTCTGCACCGAGTACTTCGACATGGGTGAGGTTGAGCGGCTTGGCGTTGCGCAGCCGCAGGATGTTGTTGGTGCGATCGAACAGCGCCTGGGCCTGACGCCTTGCCTTGTGCGCCGCGTCGATGCCGATAATCGGCTGATAGACCTGGCCGCGCCAGCCGTCGTTATAGGTGGCGCAGACCTTGTAGCTGGCACTTGGCGGATAGCCGCGCACGCCGGACACCAGCACGCGATTGTTGTCGACCTGCTCGAATGTGGCCTCGCTGAAGTCGGCAACAACATCGGGCGCAAAATAGGCCTGGGGATCGCTGACCTCATAGATCATCTGCTCCGCTACCGAACCGATAGTGACAAGCCCGCCGGTGCCTTCCGGCTTGGTCAGCACGAAACTGCCATCTGCGTGGCATTCGCAAATCGGATTGCCGATATCCTCCGGGCTCGGCACCTCCATCCAGTCGGTGGAGAGGCCGCCGGTGGCCTGGGTGCTGCATTCGAGCAAATGGCCGATCAGCGTGCCGGCTGCCAGCTTGTCATGGTCGTCCGGTGTCCAACCAAATTCGTGGATCAGCGGGCCAAGCGACAGGGCACTGTCGACCACTCTACCGGTGATGACGATGTCGGCACCGGCGTCGAGCGCGGCAGCAATCGGAAAGCCGCCCAGATAGGCATTGGCGCTATCGATTGTGCGGTCCTCGGGCAGAGGCGCGCCGCTGAACATCTCGCGCACGCCCATAGTTCGCAATTCATCGACTCGCTCCCGCAAATCGTCACCGCGAACAACCGCGATTGTCGGGCTCTTGCCAAGCTCCGATCCCAGCTCGCGCAACGCTTGAGCCGCCGCTTCGGGATCGAGCCCGCCCCAATTGGTGACGAGCTTGATTCCGCTATCGAGCAATTCGCGCAGATAGGGCCGGATGTCCTCAAGGAAGTTGAGGTGAAAGCCGGGATTGCCGGTGTCGCTGGCCAGGATCGACATGGTCACTTCGGCCAGATAGTCATAGACGAGGTAGTCGGCCCCGGCCCGCATCATCGCCGGATGGCCGTAGAAACTGTCCTCGAAAAAGGCGGTCGCTCCGCCAATCCTCACGAGTTTTTCAGTCATGTTATCGTCCTATAGAATCCTCACCGGGAGGCGAATCCAGCCGTGCTGGAAGTAGCTGGGATTGCGCTGCGCTTGGTCCATGTCGAATTCGAAGCGATCCACTCGCTTGAGGAATTCTTCGACGATGATGCGCACCTCCAGCAGCGCCAAGTGCTTGCCGATGCAGTGGTGCTGACCCACGCCGAAGGAGATCGTGCGCTGGGCTTGCCGGTTCCAGACGAACTTCTCCGGATGGTCGAATTCGCGATGGTCATGCGCCGCTGACCAGATCATTGCACAGATGCGCTGTCCGGCGCGTATGTCGGCACCCGCCACGGTGACGTCCCTATGCGCGGTGCGGAAGGTATATTGCGCCGGCGCACCATGGCGCACCATTTCGTCGACCGCGATCGGAACATTAGTCTCCAGATCCGCCCGAACTGCCGCGAGCTGGTCCGGGTTGCGGCCTAGCTCCATGATCCCGGTCGCGCTGACCTTGGAGGCCGATTCCAGCCCGCCGACCATTATACAGACCAGCTGGTCTGCGATCTCACTGTCGGATAGTGCGCGGGAGTCGGGCGTGCGGTAATTGACGAGCCCGTCGATCAGCCGGTTCTCGCCATTCGCTCCGGCTTCTCGCCGCACTTGAATGGAAGGAATGATGTAGCCCTTCACCTGCGCGAAGAACTTGGCGAAATCGACCGTCGAATTTTCGTCTGGGCGAGTCTCAGCATTGACGTCATCGAACAGGCTGGCAGCGCGCTCGGGCGGCAGACCGAACAGGCGGCAGATCGAATTGGCGACGATGTAGCCGGCAAAGTCCATCACCATGTCGAAGCTCCCGAGGGGCAGCAGCATCTCAAGCCGCTCGCGCGTTACCTCGCGGATAAAGTCGGCAAGTTTGGCGACTGCTTTGGGCTTGAGCGGGGCGATATGGGCGTTGCGCATCTCCTCGTACCAGGGTGAGGGAAGGGCGGCGAGCGGCGCCATCGGGTTGGACGAGGCAAAGGGCGGCGGATTGCCTGTATTGCGATGACTGCGAAGATAGTCCGGTGTCGGAAGGTTGGTCTCGGCAGCGGTAAAAGCATTGTCGCCGATGCGCAGCACTTCCCAGACATCCTCGAATCGCGAGAAGAAGAACGTGTCATAATCCTCGTAATAATAGACTGGGTGATGATCGCGCAGCTCCTGGTAAAAGGAGGGAAGGTCAGCCAGTCCCGAAGGGTCGAGCGGGTCGCGGTTGAAGGGCGCGCTGCTCATCTCGTTCATTTGACTATCCTCATTGATCTGGCGCTGCCATCTTTGTGCTGAGCTTGCGCAGCTGATAGTCTCGCACACCCGTCCGGACAATCAAGGGGCGGCGGCGACAGAGAGAGGGAAAGTAAGGCAATGCCGAGCTTTGACACGATCATCAGCGGCGGTCGGATCATCGATGGAACCGGCGCGCCCGCCTTTCCGGGCGATATCGGCATAGCCGGGGGGCGCGTTACGGAAATCGGCGACTTGTCTGGCGCACAAGCTGACCTGGTGATCGAAGCTCACGGCAAGATCGTCGCGCCCGGCCATGTCAACCAGCACTCACATTACGACGTGCAGCTATTCTGGGACCCCTATTGCTCCAACGCCGGCGAGAACGGCGTGACGACGGTGGTCAATGCCAATTGCGGCTTCGGCCTCGCGCCGGTGCGCCGCTCTGACATGGACCGGACCATGCAGATGCTCGAGACAACCGAACAGATCCCCGTCGCGCATCAGCGAGCGGCCCTGCCGTGGGACTGGGAGGGATTTCCCGAATATCTCGCCCGGATCGAGGGGCTGGATAAGGGCGTCAACATCCTGACCTACCTGCCCGTCAACCCGCTGCTGATCTATGTGATGGGCGTCGAGGCGGCCAAGTCGCGCGCGCCGACCGAAGTCGAGATGAGCGAGATCCATCGTCTGATCAACGAGGCAATGGATGCCGGCGCAATCGGCATCTCGATGTCCTGCATGGGGGCCGAAGGCAATTCGCATCTCGATTGCGATGGCTCGCCAATGCCGAGCGACGTGCTTGACCATCAGGTCGTCCTCGACATCTGCCGCGCGCTGATCGAACGCGGTGAGGGCGTCATCCAGCTGTTGTCGCACCTCGTGATCTATGGCGACCGGAGCCTGACCGAACGCCTGTGCGAAGCGGCGCAGGGCTCTGGCGTCACCGTGATCCACAATGCCTTCATGACTTCCGACCTGATGCCGGAAAAGGTGGAGGAAGACCTGGCCTGGCTTGATGGGCTGCGCGCGCGCGGTCTCGATATTACTGCCAATGTGTTGGTCAGTCGCGGTTGGATCGAGGCGGGCATGCGTCAGCTCGACGTGTCCTGCGGGATGCTGAGCTCGGTCCGCCGCATTGCCGGCTGCAAGTCGGATGAAGAGGTGCTGGAGCTTGTCTCCGATCCCGAATTCATCCGCGGTTTTGCCGAGGAATATCGGGTCAAGGGAGCAACCAACGGGGCGAATGGGCTGGAAGGCCAGATCGTCATTGCGGTCGGCGAAGATCCCGATTTGAAGAGCTATATCGATCACACTCTTGGTGAAATCGCCGAGGAGCAGGAGAGTTGCGCCGTTGAGGTGATGCTCGATCTGGCCGCGCGCTCTCAGCTTGGTTTGCAATTGCGCTCGCCGCAGATTTCCTCGACCGATCCGGACCAGGCCACGCAGCTGTTCTGCCATCCCGACACGGTGATCGGTGGTTCGGATGGTGGGGCTCATACCAAGTCCTTCGGCATGGGCCATGCACCGACCGACATGCTGTTGTGGCTGACGCGCGACGAGCGGCTGATGAGTCTCGAACAGATGCATTTCCACCTGGGGCTGAAGATTGCGCGCGCCTTGCAGATCACGGATCGCGGCGCGCTGCTTCCTGGCTATTGGGCGGACGTTCTGATCTATGACCTCGAAGCACTCTATTTCGATACGCAGCGCTATGAGATCATCCACGATATGCCCGGAGGCGATTGGCGCCGCAAAGGCAAGGCGGGGGGGTATGACCGCATCCTCGTCAATGGCGTCGTCACTCATGAGCGCGACCGACCGAGCGGCAAGGTGCCCGGCCAACTGGTGAGAGTGACGCAGCCTGGCAGCGGCTCACTTGAGGCGGAGGCCGTCTAAGTGCCGAAAACATGGTTCATCACCGGGTGCGGGCGTGGCCTGGGCCGCGCGATCGCCTGTGCAGCGCTGGAGAGAGGCGATCAGGTTGCCGCCAGCAGCAGGCGGAGCAGCGACGTTGCTGGCCTCAGAGAGCGCTACGGTGACCAGGTCCTGCCGTTGGAGCTCGATATCCGCAATCGCAATGCGGCGGCTCCGGCACTAGCGGCGGCCCAGGAAAGCTTTGGACGGATCGAAGTGCTGGTGAACAACGCGGCGCGCAGTCTGGTCGGAGCACTCGAAGAGATTCCCGAAAGCGAAGCGCGCGACCTGATTGATACCAATCTGCTGGGCACTTTGTGGGTGACGCAAGCAGCGCTGCCAATCCTGCGCGCGCAAGGCAGGGGTCACATCGTCCAGGTGTCGTCCGGTGGCGGCGTAATCAGCTGGCCGATGAATGGAGTTTATCAGGCCTCCAAATTCGGGCTTGAAGGGATGAGCGAGGCTCTGGCCCAGGAAACGAAACATCTCGGGATCGATGTGTCCATCGTTCAGGTTGGACATATGGAATCGGAGATGGGCAGGCCTCCCGTGCCTGAGCAGCCCGAGTTGGAAGCCTATGCGGCCCCACGCGCGATGTTGACCGGAGTCGGCGCGCGCATGGGCAATGATCCGGCAGATATCGCCCAACAGTTGCTCACGCTGATCGATGCGCCTGATCCGCCGCTGCGCGCACTGCTGGGCCGGTCGCTCGACGACATCAAGCAGGCCTATGAAGAGCGCTTGAGCACGTGGTCAGAATGGACCGAACGTCTAAAACTCTAAATGCTATTCTTCCGTCCGGATCAGCACTGCTTCGCCGACCAGGGCAAACAGGATGAAGGGTGCCCATGCGGCCACGAATGGCGAATAGCCGCCGAAGTTACCCATGGCGAGCGCAGCATTGTCCACAACGAAATAGGCAAAGCCCAAGGCCATGCCCAGCACGGCGCGGATCAGCAGCTGGCCCGAACGAGCCAGCCCGAATGCAGCGACCGCGCCGAGCAGCGGCATCAACATCGCCGATAGCGGTCCGGAGATCTTGTGCCACCAGGCAGCGTCCAGCTTGCTGGTGCGGCGGCCCGCCTCTCGCATCGCTTCGATCGATTCCGATAGTTCAAACAGGCTCTGTGTGTCGGGATCAACCTTGCTCAACTCGATCTGTGCAGGTGTTATCTCCCGCGCCACGGTGATGGACGATAAATTGCTGGTGGTGGTGGTTTCCGCATTGAACCTGACGGGCTTTTCGAGCCGCCAACCCGGATTGACAAATGTCGCGCGAGGGCTCCGAAGCTGTTCGACAACAATTCCGGCTGCATTGCGCCGAAAATAGGTCACGTTCTCCATCGTCATCGTTTTGCCTTTGCCGGACAATGTCGATGCCATCAGGATGTCCTGGCCGTCGCTCAGATAGACATCTCTGCGCACTCCGGAATCTTTCGGGATAGGTCCAAAATCGGCCGCACTCCACGCGTCCAGCGATGCATTTGCGCGGGTGACGATCCGCTCGTTGAAGGCAATATTGAGAAGTGCGATGATGAATGCGGTCAAGATTAGCGGGGCGAGAACCTGGTGCGCGGAAAGTCCGGCGGATTTCATCGCGATCACTTCGCTGTTCTGGTTGAGCGTTGCCAGCGTGATGATCGTCGCCAGCAACACTGAATAGGGCAGGAAGCGGGCGATCAATTGCGGTACGCGCAGGCTGATATAGTGAAACAGCTGGGCCTCGCCATTGCCCGGATGGGCCATGATCTTGCCGCTCTGGCCCAGCAGGTCGAGAACCTGTAGCACCATCACCAGCATCACCAGCACAGCGATGATGCGAATGACGAACAGTCGCGACAGGTAAAAAGTCAGCGTGCGCGAGGCGAAGAATTCAAGATGCATGTCAGTTCGTAGCGCTGGCTGGTAGCAGATGGGTGCTACGGCGCCGGCTCAGTATGGAGCGAATGCGTTTCGAGAGGTTTTCGGAAAGCCGTTCGAGCCAACCGATTGCCTGGCCTCCCGGCACATGGGCAGTTTGGCGATACATTAACAGGATCATGCCGGTGAACACGACAAATGGCCCCCACAAAGCCAGCACCGGATCGACCCGGCCAACCGCGGCGACGCCTTCGGCATACTGGTTCACCTTGTGATACACGACGACCATCACGATCGAGACAAATAGCCCCAGCGCCGAGGTCGATCGCTTGGGCGGGATCGCCAGGGCCAGGCCCAACAGTGGCATGAACAGCATGGTGATGACCTCGACCATCCGGTAATTGAAGGCCGCTTGGCTCGACAGCCGCTCTGGTGCCGGCCGGCTCTCGCTCCAGCCAATGCGGAGGAGTTCTGGCAGGATATATTCCCGGTCTTTCTCTCCACGCTCGCGGAATTTCTCAATGGCAGGAAGGTCAATCGGCAAGTCATGACGCGAGAAAGCCAGCACGCGTGAGTCCTGTCCGGGCATGTCCTGGACGATCTGACCTTCGATCAGTCGCAGAATGATCGTATCGGGCTGGTCGCGCAAAGCCAGGAAACGGCCCTCACGCGCGGAGATCGACAGCACCTGCCCTCTGTCGTTGGCGACACGTGCGAAGATGCCGATCAGTCGCTGGCCACCGTCGCGGCTTTCCTCGATCCTCAGTGCCATGCGGTCCTTGAGCGTGGTAAACTCGCCTACCTTGATCGATGCACCAAGCGCGCCGGATTTGAGCTCGTAATTGAGCTGCTCGTAATAATAGCGTGCCAGCGGCTGAAGATAGCCGACGATTGCGAAGTTGACTGCCACGAGTACCAGCGTGATCAGGAAAGGCACACGCAGCAGCCGGGCATAGCTAAGGCCGACCGCACGCATGACGTCGAGTTCACTGGAGATGGCGAGTTTGCGGAAGGCGATCAGCACGCCAAGCAGCAGCCCGAGCGGAATGGCCAGGCTCGCATATTCGGGCACGAGATTCGCCAGCATCTTGAATACGACGCTCACCGGTCCGCCCTCAGTCGCAACGAAGTCGAACAGCCGCAGCATCTTCTCAAGCAGCAGCAGGGACGCCGCGAGCAGAAAAATGCCAAGCATCGGCACCAGCACCAGCCGGAATATGTAACGATCAATGGCGGTGATGAATTTCACTGAGGGAAACTTCGTAAAGCTCCAGCGGGCCGAACTGCCCAGCTCCCTAGGCGGTTAACGCGGTTCCAGCAAGCGCGAGCGTGCCACGAGCTGTCGTGCTATCCACGGTGTCTGGCGGTCAAGCATTTTCGAGCGTGCATTGCAGCGGGTGCTGATTCTGACGAGCAAAATCCATCACCTGGTTAACCTTGGTCTCGGCAATCTCGTAGGGGAAGACACCGCAGATGCCAACGCCCTTCTGATGGACATGCAACATGACACGCGTCGCCTGTTCCATGTCCATGCTGAAAAAGCGTTTAAGAACCAACACAACGAATTCCATCGGTGTGTAGTCATCATTGAGCATCAGCACTTTGAACTGACTAGGCTTTTTCGGCTTGGTCCGCGTCTTTGTGGCGATGCCGATCTTGTCCTCACCGTCGCCGTCATCGCCCGAATCGCGGTCCGGGCCGGCCGTGACTGGCAGGTTCGAGAATGAATCCGAGAAGGCTTGATCGAAACGCATGTCACCTAGGATATCGCAAGCGGGGGTGGATCGACAAGTCACCCTTGCCACATTCAACCTTACGAAAATACGAAAATGCCGGGCGGAGCAAGCTCCGCCCGGCTCTTGTCCCGGAATTCCTGCGACAGAATTCAGGCAGACAGCTTGCGAACCTTCTCGGCAGCCATGCTGAAACGGCCTGAAATCGGCGCGAACACGTCGCTGGCCAACTTGAGCATCGCTTCGCTGTTCTTCGTGCCAAGCGTGATGGCAGTGTCGAGGTTTTTACGAGCGATATCGCCCTGGACCTTGAAGAGTTCGGAAGGCGAACGGACTGCCGCGAGTTCCTTGACCTCCCCAGACACCATTTCGACGGCACCGCGTCCCTGGGAGACGAATTCCTTGCTGATGGCCTGGACGCCGTCGGAGAGGACCTTGCCCGAAGCGACAACGGCATCGACATTGCCCTTGGTGAATTTGCTTGCATCGTTGAACAGGACGTTGCCCTGCTCGACGGCTTTCTTTGCCTTGGCTCTGGCGTCGGAAACGACAGTCTGGGTATTTTCAGCGATCTTGGCATTCTTCGGCATGATCTTTTCCTTGAGACTGGGATTGATTGTGGGTTTGCGGGCGGCTGAAATTTTGGTTGCTGCCTTGGTCTTGGTTGCTGCCTTTGGCTTTGCCTTGGTGATCCGCGCCACGGTCTTCGATGAATTCACTGCCTTGCCGACTTTCGCGGCCTTTTTTGTAGGCTGTGGCTTGGCCTGTGCAGGAGCGCGCTTCGCAGCTGCAGCACGCTTGGGCTTAGCCGGAATCTTTAGAACGGCTGGAGTTTCGGATTTTCCAACGGCTGGTTCCGACATAGCAGTGGCTTGAGCCTTCGCGGCAGAGGTGTTGACCTTGGCGTCTGTGACTTCAGGCATCCGAACTGTCCCTTGCAACCGAATCCAAACACGAATTCGTCTATGTTGCACTGCACAATATTTGATGGAGCTCACCATGTCAATCGGTTTTTGTGCAACGCAACATAATCAGGGCATGCGTCGCTGAGACCTATTGGTTTGCACCGACCGGAGTTCTCGGAACGGCTGGCCCTAACGTGATTTCACATAGATGCCCGGCGCGTCCTCGACGACCTTGTCGCCGCGTCCGCCGGGCTTGCGGTTGCCGCGCGCGTCAATCTTGGCGTCATCCTGCGACCTTAGCCAGTCAGCCCAATGCGGCCACCAGCTTCCTCTGTGTTCGCTCGCGCCCTCAATGAACTCCTCGAGCGTTTCCGCAGGACCGTCATTGGTCCAGTAGCGATATTTGCCTGCGGCGGGAGGATTGACGACGCCGGCAATATGCCCTGAAGCCGCCAACAGGAATGTTCGGTGGCATTCGAGGTGGCGCATCAACTTCCACACGCTCTGCGCAGGCGCAATGTGGTCCTCGCGTGCTGCATGGATGTAGCTGGGCGTTGCGATTCGCCTGAGGTCGACCGGTTCACCGCAGGCGGACAGTGAATCGGCCTGGATCATACGATTGTCGCGGTAGAGATCGCGAAGATATTGCTGCAGGAATTTCACAGGCAAATTTGTCGTATCACCATTCCAGTGCAGCAAGTCGAACGCGCGATAATCCTCGCCCAACAAGTAGTGCTTCTCAAAATAGTCCCAGATCAGGTCTTTGCCTCGGAGCAGGTTGAAAGTGGCGGCTAGATAGCGGCCATCCACATAGCCGCGTGCGCCCAACTGGTCGATCGCTTGGATCTGCCGGTCGTCAACGAAATGACCAAGATCGCCTGGTTCTTCGAAGTCGACCTGCGCGGTCAGGAAGGTGGCGCTATTGACCTTCTCGGCATCACCGCGCCGGGCAAGCACTGCCAGCGTAGCCGCAAGCGTGGTGCCGGCGACGCAATAGCCGACCACATGGGCGGACGGAACTTTGAGCCGCTCGCAGACCTGGTCAATCACCTCGATCTGGGCGGCGATATAGTCGTCCCAGGTGATTTCGGCCATGCTCTCATCCGCCGACTTCCAGGACACCATGAAGACACTGATGCCCTGCTCCAGCGCCCAGCGCACGAAGCTCTTCTTCTCATTGAGGTCGAGAATATAAAAGCGGTTGATCCACGCCGGGAAGATCACCAGCGGTATCTTCAGCACCTTGTTGGTCACCGGCGTATATTGGATCAGCTGGTACAGCGGCGTCTGATGGATAACTTTGCCCGGCGTCGTCGCGATAGTCTCTCCAAGCGTCAAAGTAGAGGGATCCGAATGGGTGAGTTGCCCGCGTTTCATATCGGCGAGCCAATGTCCCATGCCCTTCACCAGGCTTTGGCCCCCCGTCTGAGCTGCGCGATCGAGCGCGACCGGGTTGGTGAGCGGAAAATTCGCCGGGCTAAGCGCGTCGAGCATGGCCTGGGCTGCGAACAGGGCCTGATCCCTGGTCGCCGGCTCCGGCATTTCCAAACTTGCGACCTTCTCCAGCGCTTCCTCGCCGAGCATCAGATAAGCTTGGTGAAGCAGCGCAAACAGCGGAGATTCCCGCCAGGCTGGATCGGCAAAGCGCCGATCTTGCCGGGGCAATTGAGGTCCGTTCTCGCCCGCGTCCCCTGCCTTTGGGCCTATTCCATACTGGCCAAGCACGGTTTCGAACAGCGCAAGCCCCTCTTCCCACAGGCGCTTCTGCGTTTCCGGCGGCGATCGCGGCAAGAGGCGTAGAAGCGCCTGCACCGCAGCCACCCAGTTTGCAGGATCGGAGTAGTGGGCCTGGTCAGCGACGCCTTGATCGGGCGCTGACGAATTTGCCTCGCTCCACATCGCTTGCAGCGTCCGGATCGTGTCGGCCCAGTCGCTGCCTGGTCCTTCGGCGGGCCTTTCTGCCATGCGCTGGAACTCCTTACCTTGTGGAAATTCCGAACCCTGACGGGGCTCTGCGCGAGATTTCCGGTTACAAGAAGCGTCATAGACCCGCACAAGGGCCATTTGCCAGAGGGCGTTTATTGCCTACATGGGCCAAGCGGCAATGGTGCCGTCTGAAGATTGGACATCACGAGGTCATGGAAGACGAGTTCTACCGCATCAAGCGACTGCCGCCCTACGTTATCGCCGAAGTAAACGCGATGCGTCACGCAGCACGTCAGGCGGGACGGGACATCATCGATCTCGGCATGGGCAATCCCGATCTGCCCCCGCCGCAGCACGTTATAGACAAGCTGTGCGAAGTTGCGCAAAAGCCCGACGCTCACGGCTATTCTCAGTCCAAGGGAATCCCGGGACTGCGCAAGGCCCAGGCCAATTATTACGCGCGACGATTTGGCGTCGATCTCGACCCAGAGAGTGAAGTGGTGGTCACGCTGGGGTCGAAGGAAGGCCTTGCCAGCTTGGCCACAGCGATCACGGCGCCGGGCGACACGGTGTTGGCGCCCAACCCGAGCTATCCGATCCATACCTTCGGCTTTATCATCGCTGGGGCGACGATCCGCTCGGTGCCGACCACGCCCGACGAGCAATATTGGGAATCGCTTGAGAAAGCGATGCATTTCACCGTGCCGCGCCCGATCGCGCTGGTCGTCAATTTTCCTTCAAACCCGACGGCGGAGACCGTCGATCTCGCTTTCTATGAGCGCCTCGTTGCATGGGCGCGGGAAAACAAGATCTGGGTGCTTTCCGACCTCGCCTATTCCGAGCTCTATTACGACGGCAATCCGACTCCCTCGATCCTGCAGGTGCCGGGTGCAAAGGACGTGGCGGTCGAATTCACTTCAATGAGCAAGACTTATTCCATGGCCGGATGGCGAATGGGCTTCGCGGTTGGCAACAAGACGCTGATTGCGGCGCTGATGCGGGTAAAGAGTTACATCGATTATGGAGCATTCACTCCAATCCAGGCCGCTGCCGTTGCCGCCCTCAATGGCCCGCAGGATATCGTCGAAACAAACCGCGAGCTTTATCGCAAGCGCCGCGACGTGATGGTCGAATCGTTCGGCCGGGCCGGCTGGGAGATCCCCTCTCCGAAGGCCTCGATGTTCGCCTGGGCACCACTGCCGCCCGAACTGAAGGATATGGGAAGCCTCGAATTCACCAAACAGCTGCTTACCCATGCCGACGTCGCGGTGGCGCCCGGCGTTGGATATGGCGAAGACGGTGAGGGCTTTGTGCGCATCGCCATGGTCGAAAACGAGCAACGCTTGCGCCAGGCGGCCCGAAATATCAGGCGATATCTCTCCAGCATGGGCGTAAATATAACTGCTGCTTGACGAGTAATGCTCAAACCCCCTTGTTAACCATTCCGATTCGCGGTGTCTTGCGACTCCGCTGGTTGGCGAGTCGCTGACCGAATCACTGGGACAAGAAACCTGTCTCGGCCACAGGAGCTGGGCTTGCGCGTCTTTCGCTGGTTGAATGAAAATGAGCTGCCACCAGCTTTGGACCTGCGTGATTGCGGGTGGCACCTTCTATCGCCCCGAAAACAGCGCAGCGAATGTGTCGCGCTTGCTGATGCAGCGGCGATGGACCCCGCGAGCTGGCAGCGCTTCCTCACCCGCTTCGGCCATGCCGACCGACGGCTGATCATGCTGTTAGGCATTGCCGAGCCAGGCGACCGGGCGCGCCTGCTGCGGTTTGGATTCGGTGAAGTGTTGGGCACCCAGCACGAATTGAAGGAGTTGGAGGCTCGCGCGCTGCGGCTGACCGAACTGGAAAACATGCTTCCGCGCTTCCGTCAGATCGGCCCCTTGCGTCTGGACCTGCTCGCTCGCGATGCCTTTGTCGAAGGTGATCCGCTCGGCCTGCACCCGCGTGAATTTGGCCTGCTCTGGCGATTGTCTGACAAGCCCGGCAAGCCTCTGAGCAAGCGCCGGCTGATCGAAGATGTCTGGCATTTGCGTTTCGTACCGGAAACTAACAGCCTGGCGGTCCATGTTTCGCGCCTGCGGGCCAAACTCAGGATTTTCGAAATTGCAGATTTGCTCAGGACGACCCGCAATGGCGATTATGTGCTGATCGAAAGCAAAGCGGAATCCGATTCCGATCCGCCCGAGGTGATGGTCAAGGTGGGTTAGGAAGCTTCGCGTTCCGCCAGATAGTCGGCAACTTCCTGCTGCACCGTGTCGTAAAGATGGCGCAGCAGAACCTCGTGGTCCTGGAAATGGACCTGGTCGATCCGGGCGACGCCGCGTTGGCCTGCTTCGACCGCAGGTCGGTCTTCGCACAACACATCGCGCACCGAAAAGGTGCTCATCTCGCGTGAGAACAGGCGCGATGCGCAATCGGCCTTCTCCGGCCAGTACATCCGGATCGTCCCGCGCGTGCGGTGCGGCCCCAGCGGCATGTGGGTATGTGAGTATTGATGTGGCGGCAGGCCGACGATGTGGAGGCAGGGGTACAGCTTGAAGTCGGTTTTCTGGAAGCCATGCGGTTCGTCTTTGGCGAGAGCCATCCCTCGCATGAAGCCTTCCAGCAGCACCGGCGGGGTCGGTGGCGGATTGGGATTGGTGAACAAAGTCTGGCTGCGGTGCGGGCCTGAAAATCCGTAATGCGTTGGATAGCCCATGGGATTTTCCGGACAGAAGACCGATGCGCCGGTGTTGGGATGGATGAAACGCAGGTGATAGTTTTCCTGGAAATTGTCGAAATTCAGTTTCCAGTTTGCATCGATCTCGTAGACGAACTCGGTGAAGTCCTTGGCGCGGGCGACGGGCAGCTTTTCCATCTCCTCGGCGATGGGGCCGAAAAACTCACGCACGCTCTGGCGCGGTTCGGGATCGAAATTGATGAACACCATGCCGGCGAGCACTTCGGTGCGGACCTGCTTCAATGCGCAACTATCCTTGGACACATGAAAGCGTTCAAAATCGGGTGCGGAGTGCAGGCCGCCGTCGGTGTTGAAGGTCCAGCGGTGATACATGCAGGTGAACTGGCCGCGTTGGCCCGAGGGCTCCTGGACCAACTCGGTGCCGCGATGAGTGCATACATTGTGGAATGTGCGGACCACCCCGTCCTTGCCATGGACGATTACCAGTGAGGCATCGGCGAACTCGATCTCCTTGCGTATGAAGCAGCCGGGCTCGGGAATCTCGCAGATATGGGCGACATGCAGCCAGGTGCGCTTGAAGATTGCCTCGCGCTCCAGTTTCCACCATTCGGGATCGTGATAGGGCAGCGAAGGGACCGGGCCGGTGGCGAAATGGCCGGCGGCGTCCTCAGGTGTTTCCATGGGGAAAGGCTGGTGGACATTCATGGCAATCTCCAACTCACGTCTGAAGGCGCTACGAGCCTGTGCACTTACAGGCCCAATTCCTCGAAGAGAAGATCGGCCTTTTCCACGCCTCTCCGAATTACGGGCTCATAGCCTTCGGTCTCGCCGAGATGGCCGGGCAGTTCCAGCTCGATCGGCCCGGTATATCCGGTGTCCTTGACGTCCTGCAGCATCCGCGCAATCGACAAGTCGCCTTCTCCGAACGGCACGCGTCCGCTGGCTGGCGGCTGTCCCGGCCCTTGCACCGGCCCGACCTTTGTATCGCCGACCTGCACCAGCGCGATATGTGGTGCGGCGCGCAGCAGCACTTCGCGGAAATCGCGTTCCATCCAGCAATTGCCGAAATCGACGACAATGCCGAGGCCGGCGGCTTCAGCCGCGTCCACCGCGTCGCGGATCGTGTTGATGAAGGAGACGTCAGGGCGAAACGATGGCTCAAAAGCCAGTCGCACATCCTTGGACCGCGCGTAGCCGGCGCTGGGCCCGGCAGCGCGGGCGAAGACATCGAGTACTTCGCCCCAAGGTGCGAATGTCGTCCGTCCCGGTGTTATATAGACAGACCAGCCGTCATGGTCTGCGACCCCGTCAATCGTCTTGTGGAGCGCGTCGCGGCTGGCTTCCCAGCTTTGCGGCGCTAAAAGATCGAACCCCTGGGCAATAACCGTGGAAGCCTGAATGCCAGCATCGGCGAGTTTACGCAGGCTACCAGAAAGATCCTTGTTCAGCTTCGCCTCGATCAGTCCCGCCCAACCGATCCCGAGGTCGCGCCAAAGCTCAAGATCCTGCTCAAACGTCCAGCTGTAGGAACTGAGCGCATTTACCGAAAGGCGGGGGTGAACCATGCGCAAAATGTTACACGAGGGGATTGGCCGGACAAGCGAATGATTGCAGAATGCCGGGTGAGAGGGGGACACGATGTACAAATATGGTAGCGGCGAAAGGCCGGATCATAGCTTGGCTGTGGTGGTTGGAGCGGGTGCGATGGGCATGGCGGTCGCGCATCGGCTGGCGCAGCGCCACCGGGTGCTGCTTGCCGATATCGATGGCGACAGGGCTGAGAGCGAAGCGGCTGCGATGCGCGACGGCGGCTGCGATGCCAGTGCGATTGCATGCGACGTTACTTCGCCCGAGGCGGTCGCTGCGCTGGCCGATGCTGTTAGTGAGCAAGGTGGGCTGGGAGTGCTCGCCCATGTCGCAGGGCTGTCACCGTCGGCTCAGGACTTTCACCTGATCGTTCGGGTCAACCTGTTGGGCGCGGCGCTGGTAGCTGACGCGCTGCTGCCACTGGCGCGGCAAGGCAGCGCCGCGATCCTGATCGCCTCGATGGCCGCGCACAGCTTTGCAGCGCCAGAGCCGGTGCTGGAAGTGCTGAGCGAGCCAAACGCGACCGACGTTGCCGAGAAGCTGGCGCAGGCGATCGGTCCGGAGAGCGTCAATCCTGGCATGGCCTATGCCTACTCAAAACAGGGGCTGCTGCTCTATGCTCGTCGCAACGCCGCCGCCTGGGGGGCGAAGGGCGCGCGGATCGTCTCGCTCTCGCCGGGCATGATCGCGACGCCAATGGGCGCGAGGGAGTTCGAGGCCAGCGAGCAAAAGCGAAAAATGTTCGCGGCCAGCCCGCTGGAACGCGAAGGCACAATGCCGGAAATCGCCGACGCGGTCGAATTTCTTGCTTCAGACCGGGCCAGCTTCATTTCCGGCACCGACTTGCTGGTCGATGGCGGGCTGACTGCTGCGCTGAAAGGCTGATTGCGCCCGCTAGGGCTAGAGAAATTCTTGCCCCGCTGCGGTGTTGAATTGTGGGTGAGCTTTCTTCCATTGCCGGTACCAGTCCATGGCTTCGGCCATCGCGTCCTCGGACGGCAGGCTCGGTTCCCAGTCGTCGATTGCCCGCCGGATGCGGTCGACCACCGACGTGTCGAGGCCCTCGCGTTCGACCTCGTCGGCGAGTTGATCTTCGCCGGCGCGGCGCAGGAATGCTGGCAGGCGATTGCGGATTGCATCGAACGACCAGTCCAGCATCGGCCCATTGGCATCGGTATCGTAGCCCCAGACGATGTTATTCTGCGCTTTGTTGAGGATGTAGTGATAGTGCGGGAAGCGGTCGAAGCAATCGAAGCGTACACATTCGCGGGTCCGCGCGGCATCGAACACATGGATGCTTATGCTGCGCTCGCCCGGACGGCCCTGACCATCGTCCAGCACTCGCAATTCAAGCGCCATGGTCACTGGGCCGGCCTCGAACCATTTGGCGTGTTGCGGCATGACCGGGAGCGGCAGGAACTTATGTAGCGTTCCGCGAATGGCAGGCGTCGCTGGCTGCGGCTCTTGGATGGTGTCGGTCTCGGGCATCGCGTCCTCCTATCTATTGCTAGAGCTGCTCAAGCGCGGCTGCAACGCAGGGCGATAGCGCGGCGCGATCATCTGCAAGGATCTGCGCCTTCATGCGCGGGTCCCAGAATTTGGCGATGTGATCGGCGGTGGCGGCAATAGCTTCGGCCTCGCCCAGCGCGGCGAAGTTCCTGGCGATCTGGTCGGCCTTGTAGCGCAGGCGTTCCACTTCCATCGTTACGATCCGTTCGTGTCGAGCGAAGTCGAGACATTTTGCCCGGCACGCCTCTCGGCTACGCTCGAGGCGAACGGAATGGAGGGATGGAGCATGAAGTGCCTTACTCAGCCGGCTCGGCAGGTGCGATGCGCCGGGCTCTCTCGGTGAGGCCGGCATAATCTTCCTGCCACTCAGACGGGCCGTTGGACGGCATCACCTGCACTGCTGTCACCTTGTATTCCGGGCAGCTTGTCGCCCAGTCGGAGTACTCGGTGGTGACGACATTAGCCTGTGTCTCGGGGTGGTGGAAGGTGGTGTAGACAACGCCGGGCGCGACGCGGTCGGTCACCTGGGCGCGCAAGCTGGTCTCGCCCTTTCGGCTGGCGAGGCGCACCAGATCCCCGTCGCGAATACCTCGGTTCTCGGCGTCATGCGGGTGGATTTCGAGCACGTCTTCTTCGTGCCATACGCTCTGCGCGGTGCGCCTTGTCTGTGCGCCGACATTGTATTGGGAGAGGATGCGCCCGGTGGTCAGCAGCAGCGGAAAGCGCGGCCCAGTCTTCTCGTCGGTAGGGACATAGTCGGTGATGACAAACTTGCCCTTTCCGCGCACGAAGCCATCGACATGCATCACCGGCGCGCCATCGGGATGGGCGTCATTGACCGGCCATTGCAGCGAGCCTTCCGCATCGAGCCGGGCATGAGAGACACCGGTGAAAGTCGGTGTGAGCCGGGCGATCTCGTCCATTATTTCGCTAGCATGGGTGTAGTCCCAGTCGATCCCGAGCGCCTTGGCCAGCTCCAGTGTTACTTGCCAGTCTTCAAGCCCATTGGCCGGTTCCATCACCTTGCGCACCAGCTGGATGCGGCGCTCAGCATTGGTGAAAGTCCCGCTTTTTTCGAGGAATGTTGAGCCCGGCAGGAACACATGAGCATAGCTCGCAGTCTCGTTGAGGAACAGGTCATGGACGATGACGCAGTCCATCGCCGTGAGGCTTTCGGAAACATGCTTTGTGTCAGGATCGGACTGCAA